>SXMG01000129.1 GCA_005778835.1 Actinomycetota bacterium | reverse complement strand
TGGATCATCTTGACGAAGTGCCCAGCACCGTCGGTGCCGACGTGCGTGACACAGGGCTCGCCCTCGGCAACGGCGGCGATCGACTCGAGAATCGGCTTGAGGGTCACCCAGGCCTCGGCTGACCCGCCGGGCATGATCGAGGGGCCGAGCAGGGCGCCTTCTTCGCCGCCCGAGATGCCGGCGCCGACGAAGTTGATGCCCGTCTCGCGCACGGCCTTCTCGCGGCGCATGGTGTCGGTGAACAGCGCGTTGCCGCCGTCGACGATGATGTCGCCGGGCTCGAACACCTGCACGAGCTCGTCGATGACGGCATCGGTGCCCCGGCCGGCCTTGACCATGATGAGAGCAGTGCGCGGCTTCTGCAGAGCGGCCGCGAACTCCTTGTAGTCCTTCGTCGCGACGAACCCTGCCTCAGGGTGCTCCGCGAGCAGCGTCTCGGTCTTCTCCCACGTGCGGTTGTAGACCGCCACGGTGTTGCCCTCGCGGCTGGCGAGGTTGCGGGCCAGGTTCGAGCCCATGACGGCGAGGCCGACGACTCCGATGTTGGCGGTGGGCGTGGATTCGGTGTGAGACACGGGTGCTCCTGTGATCAGAGAGGTGGCGCGTGGCGCCGCGGTCGGCAGGGTGGTGGCAACACCGGCTTTCAGCCTAAACCCCCATGGCCGACTGCCCGAGTCGGGGGTAGCGTGGCCTGATGACCAGCACAGGTGTCGTCAATGTCGTGGCCGTGTTCCACCCGCTCGAGGGGCATCGAGATGCCGTGATGGCCGCGCTCGAGACCGCGATACCGCTCGTGCATGACGAGCCCGGCTGCGAGCTGTACGTCATCACCGAGGCCGACGACGGCCGGCTGATCATGATCGAGAAGTGGAGCAGCGTCGAGCAGCTCGACGCGCACGGCTCGAGCGATGCCGTCGCAGAACTCGTCGCGGCTCTCGACGGCCACCTCGCTCAGCCGGTCGAGGTGATCCGGCTCACGCCCCTGCCGATCGGCGACCCCGTCAAGGGCGAGCTCTGACCGCGCTCCAGCCCTCATCGCCCCCGTCGCTCGTGCTCATGGGGGTCTCGGCCGCCGGCAAGACGACCGTCGGTCGCGCCGCAAGCGCCCTGACCGGAGTGACGTTCCTCGACGCCGATGATCGGCATCCGCCTCAGAACATCGCGAAGATGGCGGCCGGAATCGCCCTCGATGACGCCGACCGGGCGCCGTGGCTGGATGCCGTGGGCACCGCCCTGCGCGACGAGCGCCCCTGCATCATGGCCTGCAGCGCCCTGCGCAGGTCGTACCGCGATCGACTGCGCGAACTCGCGCCGCACACGGTCTTCGCGCTGCTGCAGCTGCCTCGGGCCGAGCTCGAACGGCGCATCGCCGCCCGCACCGACCACTTCATGCCTGCCGGGCTGCTCGACTCGCAGTTGGCCACACTCGAGCCTCCCGGCACCGACGAAGAGGTCGTCGTGCTCGACGCGACCCGATCGATCGACGAGCTCGCCGCCGCCGTCGCGGCGCTTCTCGCGCCTCAGGTAGACTGAGCGACTGTACTTCGGCGAGGGAGCGATTTTTCGCTCCGTGATCGACGCGGTGGGCAAGGCATCAGGTCTTTCCTCACGCGATTCACGCGTTCGAGTTGACAATCAGACCGGGCTTCAGAGCCCACCGATCAAGGAGTAATCAGCATGGCTGACGACAACAAGCTCAGCGCCGATGTGCGCGAGTCCTTCGGCAAGGGCGCGGCCCGCAAGCTGCGCGCTGTCGGCAAGATTCCGGCCGTCATCTACGGCCACGGCACCGACCCCCAGCACGTGACGCTGCCCGGTCACGAGACTGCGCTGCTGCTGCGCAAGTCGAACGTGGTCGTCACGCTCGACATCGCCGGCGACAAGCAGCTCGTGCTCGTGAAGGACGTGCAGAAAGACCCCGTGCGCCAGATCATCGAGCACGTCGACCTCATCGTCGTGCGCAAGGGTGAGAAGGTCACCGTCGACGTGCCCGTGCACGTCGAGGGCGAGTCGTACCCGGGCACGCTCGTCATGCTCGACCACAACACGCTCACGGTCGAGGCCGAGGCCACCCACATTCCCGAGTCGCTCACCGTGTCGGTCGAGGGTCTCGAAGAGGGCGCCCAGATTCACGCCGGCGACGTCACGCTGCCCTCGGGCACCACGCTCGTCACCGACCCCGAGGCGCTCGTCGTCAACATCACGGTGCCTCGTGCGTCGGCCGCCGACGTGGCTGATGAGGCCGCTGTCGAGGAGATGGCCGAGGCGTCGTCCATGGCTGACGCCGTCGAGGCCGAGGCTGAGGCTGCCGCCGACTCCGAGTAGTCCGCGCCGCTCGGGGTTTCTCCCGGGGCCGTCGTAGTTCGAGCGAAGGGGTCGCACATGGTCGGATTATTCCGCCGCAGTGCGGCCCCTTCGTCGTCGACGCAGTCCGACGCCTGGCTCGTCGTCGGCCTCGGCAATCCCGGGCCCGGCTATGCCGGCAACCGCCACAACGTCGGCGCGATGGTGCTCGACGAGCTCGCGAGCCGCGTCGGTGCGCGACTCAGCCGGCACCGCACGACGACCATGCTCGCCGAAGCGCGGCTGCGGCCGGGCGGCCCGCGCCTCGTGCTCGCGCGCCCCTTGAGCTACATGAACACCTCGGGCGGGCCGGTCTCGAGCGCCGCCTCGTACTTCTCGATCCCGGCCGAACGAGTCATCGTCGTGCACGACGACCTCGACCTGCCGTTCGAGACCATCAAGCTCAAGGCCGACGGCGGCCACGGCGGCCAGAACGGCGTGCGCGACATCATCAAGGCACTCGGAACCCCCGAGTTCGTGCGCGTGCGCGTCGGCATCGGCCGCCCGCCCGGGAGGCAAGAGGCGGCCGACTACGTGCTCGGCGACTTCCCCTCAGCAGAACGCGCGCGGCTGCCCTTCGTGCTGAGTGACGCGGCTGATGCGATCGAGCTCATCATCGACGACGGATTGCTCGCCGCCCAGCAGAAGGTGCACGCGCCCCGCGCCTGAGCGCTCAGCAGCGCCGCGTAGACTCGTGCGACGTGAGTCTCGAGCGGTTGATCCCTGCGCTGTCGCGCGCCCGCACGCTGCAGAACGCCCTCGAGCACGCGCAGCGCAGCACCGACTTCTCGGTCGTCGAAGGCTTGCGCGTTCCGCTGCTGGCAGGCCTGCTGGATGCCCGCAGCGGCCCGCAGTGCCTGCTCGCCATCACGGCCACCGGGCGCGAGACCGAGACCGTGCAGCAGTCGATCGCCGCACTCATGCCGCACGCCACCGTGCTCGACCTGCCCGCGTGGGAGACCCTGCCGCACGAGCGGCTCAGCCCGAGCGCGGAGACTGTCGGCCGGCGCATCCGCACGCTGCGCGCACTGCGCGACTGGGAAGCGGCGGGTGACGACAAGCCTGACCTGATCGTCGTGGCCTCAGTGCGCGCGGCCCTGCAGCCTCTGGTGCCGGGCCTTACCGACGTCGAGCCAGTCGTGCTGCGTCGCGCCGCTCGCGGCTACGACCTCGCGCAGGTCACCGCTCGGCTCATCGACCTGGCCTACACCCGCGTCGACATGGTCACGCGGCGCGGCGAGTTCGCGGTGCGTGGCGGCATTCTCGACGTCTTCGCGGCCGTGGCCGAGCATCCGGTGCGGGTCGAGTTCTTCGGCGACGAGGTCGAGCAGCTGCGCGAGTTCTCGGTCGCCGATCAGCGGTCGCTGCCGACCGAGGTCGACGTGGTCGAGCTACCGCCGACGCGCGAGCTGCTGCTGACCGAGAGTGTGCGGCAGCGGGCGCGCGAGATGCAGCACGAGTTTCCGAGCCTGGGGCAGCTGCTCGCCAAGATCAGCGAGGGCATTCCGGTCGAGGGCATGGAGAGCCTGGCGCCCGCGCTCGTGGACCGGCTCGTGCCGCTCACTCACTACCTGCCCGCGAGCGCCGCCATCGCGGTGCTGAGCCCCGAGCGCGTCGCGAGCCGGGCCGTGAGCCTGCTGGAGACCAACCGCGAGTTCCTCACCGCGGCCTGGCACGCCGCGACGGTCGGGGCCGAGGCACCCATCGACCTCGACGGCGGCGACTTCGTGACGGTCAACGGTTTGCGCGAAGCCGCCGGCGACCGCAGCTGGTTCAAGATCAGCGCGTTCGACGCCGACGACGTCGAGGTCGTGCGCATCGAGGCGAACGAGCCTCCCGGGTTCGCGGGCAGCAGCGGCGGCGGCGTCGACCACGTCGTCGACCGGGTGCGCGCGGGCTGGACGATGATCGTCGCCGCGGCCGGTCACGGCCTCGTCGAGCGCGCCGCCGATGTGCTCGCCGAGCACGAGGTCGCCGCGCGCATCGTCGACGAACTGCCCGAGAACCTCGACACCGGGGTCGCCTACCTCGTGCAGGCCGAACTCGAGCACGGCTTCGAGGTACCCGAACTGCAGCTCGGCCTGCTGAGCGAAGCCGAGTTCTACGGTCGCTCGATCGGCTACAACTCGCGGCAGCCCAAGAAGCTCGCGAGTCGCCGCACCAACGTCGTCGACCCGCTGCAGCTCAAGGCGGGTGACTTCGTCGTGCATGCCACGCACGGCATCGGCAGGTTTCTCGAGCTCGTGCAGCGCGAGGTCAGTACAGGCGGCCGCAACGCGGTCAAGAGCCAGCGCGAGTTTCTGCTCATCGAGTACGCGCCGAGCAAGCGCGGTTACCCGGGCGACAAGCTCTACGTGCCGACCGACCAGCTCGACCTTCTGAGCCGCTATGTCGGCGGCGAGGCTCCGACGCTCAGCAAGATGGGCGGCAGCGACTGGGCGGCGGCGAAGGGCAAGGCCCGCCGCGCTGTGCGCGACATCGCCGTCGAGCTCGTCAAGCTCTACAGCGCCCGAATGTCGAGCAAGGGCTTCGCCTTCGCCCCCGACACCCCGTGGCAGCGTGAGCTCGAAGAGGCCTTCCCGTTCGTCGAGACGCCCGATCAGTTGACGACGATCGACGAGGTCAAGCGCGACATGGAGTCGCCGATTCCGATGGACCGCCTGCTCGCGGGCGACGTCGGCTACGGCAAGACCG
>SXMG01000128.1 GCA_005778835.1 Actinomycetota bacterium | reverse complement strand
GTGAGATAGTCGTCGGCGCCCGCCTCGAGACCTTCGATGCGGTGTTCGGGCTCGCCGAGCGCCGTGAGCATGATGATCGGCACGGCCGAGGTTTCGCGCAGCCGACGCGCCACCGTCAGGCCGTCGACGCCGGGAATCATGCGGTCGAGCACCACGAGGTCGGGCGGCCGCGCACTCGCGAGCTCGAGGGCCGTCACGGAGTCGGGCGCCACGTCGACGACGCTGCCCGCGGCGGTGAGGTAGGCCGCCGCGATCTCGAGCAGCGTCGGGTCGTCGTCGACCACGAGCACCCGTCGACCGTCGAGCGGTCGATCAGCAGCACCCGTGTGCGACGCGTCAGCCACCGCGCAGCACGCCTTCGAGGTCGGCGATCGGGTCGTACCAGCCCAGGTCGAGAATGAGCGTCTGCAGCGCCTTGTCGGCGCCGATGATCACGACGATGCCGACGATGATGAACAGCACGCCCATCGTTCGACGGAACCATCCGCGCGGGTCGGCGAGCCAGCCGAGACGCCGGGCGGCCGTGCGCCCCGCGAGTGCGATGAGCAGCAGCGGCACGGCGAGGCCGATCGCGTAGAGCGTGACGTAGAGCAGCCCCTCGCCGAACGACACGGGCAGCACGGTGGCGACGATGAGGGCGTAGGTGGGGCTGCAGCTGCTGAACACCGGCCCGAGCGCGGCCCCCGTGAGCACGTCGCCCCAGACCGACTGCCGCTGCACCGACGAGTCGAGCACCCTGTTGCTGCGGTTGCCCAGCCCGAGGCGCGTCGAGAGCGACTCCCACAGCGCCGGGAACAGCAGATTGATGCCGAGCAGGATGACGATGACGCCCGAGACGATCTGCCAGACCTGCGGTGGCACTCCGAGCAGCGCTGTCGTCGCCTTGAGCAGCAGGGTGAAGGCGATGACACTCACCGCGAGCGAGGCGGCGATGACGTAAGGGCGCCAGCGTGCGCGACGCGAATCGGCCCCGTCGGCCACGATCGAGCCGCCGACGATGACCGGCAGCAGAGGCAGCACGCACGGGGCGGCGACCGTGAGCACACCCGCGGCGAGGCTGACGAAGATCAAGCCTTCCATCGCGTCGGCCTACGGCGCCGCGGCGAGCAGCGCGTCGAGAGTGGTGTCGTCGTAGAGCACGCCCTTGGCGAGCGCGTCGCCGTCGTCATCGACGTAGACGATCGTGGTCTGCAGGGTCACGCCATAGCGCTGGCGCAGCTCGGTCGCGGTGTCGAAGTCGACCTTGAAGACGGTGAAGTTGTCGGGAATCGTGTTGGCGAGAATGTCTTCTTCGAGCGCACGGCACTTGGGGCACCACGAGGCGTGGAAGAAGAGCACCTTGGTGCCCGCTGTCTCGGCGATCGCGCCGTCGTAGTACTCGACGTAGTCGCCCGGCTGCACGGCCGGCTCGGCCTCGACAGGCGCCTCGTCGGTCGGGGTCGGGTCGGGCGTCGTCGGCGTGGAGACAACAGGAGGTGTCTGCGCTGCATCCGGGCCCCCACCCGTCGCGCACCCCGCCAGCAGCATGGTGACCGCTACCGCGGCGATGAGTGTCGTGTTGCGCATTCCCCGCACCTCTCGTTGTTTCTGGCCGACGATGCCCGACCGATGAGTCGACTGTAGGTGCGGGCGACCGCCGCGCACAGGGCGAGACGATTACAGATCCTTACAGAGCGTCAGCCCTCGGTCGAGTCGCCCCGCACGGCCGCGTCTTCGGCATCAGCATCCGGATCGATCGAGGGTCGCGCGCGACGCGAGGCCAGATCGAGCGCAACGGCGTCGCGCAGCGGCCCCAGGAAGATGTACGACAGGGTGAGCGCGATGATGGCGGCGACCAGGGTGACGACCACGATGGCGGCGAAGCCGAACACATCCACCGAAGCGAGCGGGGCCGGCAGCACGAGGTAGAGCACGGTGAAGGCCGCAGCGAAGATGCCGAGGCGCACCAGCGTGTATCGAATCCAGGGGCTCACGAGTGCAGTCTACGAGGGCCTTCTCGGTGCCCGCCCAGACCCCCGGCGTAGACTTCGGGCATGACCAGGGTGCTCATCGTGCTTCTCGTGATCGCCATCGCGTTCACGATCTACACGTTCGTCGATGTGCTGCTCACCGAGCGTTCGCGCGTGCGCGCCTTCCCGAAAGCCCTGTGGGCGTTCGTGGTCATCCTGCTGCCCGTCATCGGCGGTCTGCTCTGGCTCTTCGTCGGCAAGGTGCGGCGCACGGCCGCGTCGATGGCCCGCCCGGTCGCTCCCGATGACGACCCGGGCTTTCTCAGCACGCTGAGTCGTGACGAGATCGCGAAGCGCGCCGAGCAAGACGAACGACTGCGTCGGCTCGAGCAAGAGCTCGCCGACCTCGACGATGACACCCCCGCCGACCCCGAGCGCTGAGACCGCTTCGCCGGCCAGTGCGGCGGCGGGCGCGCTGCTCGACGAGCTCGTGCGCCGCGGTGTCGCCGACATCGTGCTGAGCCCCGGCTCTCGCTCGCAGGCGCTCGCGCTCACGGCCGCCGCGCTCGCCCGGTCGGGCGCCGTCACGCTGCACGTGCGCATCGACGAGCGCGTCGCCGGGTTCACGGCGCTCGGGCTCGCGGTCGAGAGCGGGCGCCCGGTCGCGATCATCTGCACCTCGGGCACGGCCGTAGCCAATCTGCACCCCGCGGTGCTCGAGGCGCACCACAGCGGTGTCGGCATCATCGTGCTGAGTGCTGACCGGCCGGCCGAGCTGCGCGGCATCGGCGCCAACCAGACCACGCAGCAGCCGGGCATCTTCGGCGACCTCGTGCGTGCCGACTGGGATGTTCCTGCCCCGACGGGCGCGCCCGGCGAGCTCGACGATGCCCGCGAGCTCGCCGTGCTCGCCGTGCGCGCGAGCACGGAAGGGCCGGTGCACGTCAATCTCGCTTTCCGCGAGCCGCTCAGCGGGCTGCTGACGATCGATACCGGCCTGACGCCTGGCGACCCTCCTGTGCGCGAGGCGGCCGCCGCTGCCGTCGTCGACCTGCGACCGGACGACGCGACGGTCGTCATCGCCGGCCACGGCGCAGGCTCCCGCGCCGAGCAGCTCGCCGTCGAGCTCGGCGCCCCGCTCATCGCCGAGGTGTCGAGCGGCGCGCGCTTCGGCCGTCACGCCGTCGTCGCCTACCGCGACGTGCTGCGCGGCCCGCACGGTGACGCCGTCGGACGCGCGGTCGTGCTCGGCCACCCCACGCTCAGCCGCGAGGTGCCGCAACTGCTCGAGCGCGGCGATGTCGAGGTCATCGTCGTGCGCACCCCCGGGGTGGAGGACTACAACCCCGGCCGCCGCGCCCGCATCGTCGACGACGTGCGCGTGCTGGGAACCCCCGACCCTGCGGTCGTGCGGCGCTGGGTCGGCGGCTGGGTGAGCATGTCGCGCGCCGTGCTCGAGAGCGAGGCACCCGACGACCCCGCTCCCGACCTGTCGCTCGCCGTGCCGGGCGACCGCGGCGTGCGCGCCGCCTTCGCGCAGGCCGAGCTGGCCGTGCTTCGCGCCCCGATCGACCGGCGGATGCTCGCGCGGGCTCTGTGGGCATCCACCTGGCCGCACGATCGCCTGGTGCTGGCGGCCTCTCGCCTCATCCGGGTCGCCGATGCGATCGTGCCCGGCAAGGCCATCTCGGTGCACGCCAACCGGGGCCTCGCGGGCATCGACGGCACCATCTCGACCGCGACAGGCATCGCGCTCGCGGCGGCGCGCGACGGCTCGACCGGCACGACCCGCGCGCTCGTCGGCGACCTCGCTGCGCTGCACGACGCGGGGGCGCTGCTCGTGCCGCTGCCGGAGGGCATCCGGCTTCATGTCATCGTCGGCAACGACGGCGGGGGCACGATCTTCGACGCGCTCGAGGTCGCGCAGACGGCCGAGCCCGACGACTTCGCGACGGTCATGCGCACACCGCACCGCGCCGACTTCGCGGCGCTCGCCGCCGCCGGTGGGTGGGCGTACCGCCGCGCGGCCACGCGTGCCGAGCTCGACGACGCCATGACTGCGCCCGAGCCGTTGCTGCTCGTCGAGGTGCCGCTCGAGCCGTAGCGGGCCCCCCGGGTAGCATCCGAGTCATGCGCGAACTGTTGAGAGCGACGACCGACCTGAGCCTCGCCGACATCGACACGAGGTCGACCCCGGGGTTCGGGGGCGACAAAGACGAGGCAGAGAAGGCGCTCGCCGAGGGTGCTGAGCGCCTCAGCGAGGTGCAAGAGCGGCTGTTCGCGGCCAGCACGGCGGGTGGCACAGAGCGCGTGCTGCTCGTGATCCAGGCCATGGATACTGCGGGCAAGGGCGGCATCGTGCGCCACGTTGTCGGCGCGGTCGACCCGCAGGGCGTGCAGCTCGCGGCGTTCAAGAAGCCCACGCCCGAAGAGCTCGCCCACCACTTCTTGTGGCGGGTCGAGAAGCAGCTGCCGGCGCCCGGCAAGATCGGCGTCTTCGACCGCTCGCACTACGAAGACGTGCTCATCGGGCGCGTGCGCCAGCTGGCTCCCGCCGACGAGATCGAGCAGCGCTACGACGACATCCTCCAGTTCGAGCGCCGCGTCGTCGACAGCGGCATCGCGGTCATCAAGGTCATGCTGCACCTCAGCGCCGACGAGCAGAAGGCGCGGCTGGCCGAGCGCCTCGACCGACCCGACAAGCACTGGAAGTACCGGCCGGGCGACATCGACGAACGGATGCTCTGGAACGAGTACCAGCGCGCCTACGAGCTCGCGATCACCCGCACCGACAACGACGACGCCCCCTGGTACGTCGTGCCCGCCGACCGCAAGTGGTACGCGCGTCTCGCGGTGCAGACGCTGCTGCTCGACGCGCTCGAGCGCATCGACCCGCAGTGGCCCGTGGCCGACTTCGACGTCGAGGCCGAGAAGAAGCGCCTCGCCGCGTCCTAGCGCAGTGCGTCTGCTATTGGCCGGAACTTCATGCGGGTCTCGGCGAGCTCCGAGTCGGGGTCCGAGTCGATCACGATGCCTGCCCCGGCATAGGCGGTGAGCAGCCCGTCGTCGTCAATGCGCGCGCACCGCAGCGCGATGACCCACTCGCCGTCGCCGTCCTGGTCGATCCAGCCGACCGGCCCGGCGTAGCGCCCGCGATCGAAGGGCTCGAGCTCGGCGATGAGCTCGAGCGCAGCATCCCGAGGCGAACCGGCGACCGCCGCGGTCGGATGCAGCGCCGCGACCAGATCGAGCGCGCTCGCCCCGTCGCCGAGCTGCATCTCGATATCGGTCGCGAGGTGCCACAGGTTGGGCAGCTTGAGCGTGAAGGGCAGCTCGCTCGCCGTGATCGCCCGCACGTGCGGCTGCAGGGCGTCGAGCACGCTGCGCACGGCGAAGGCGTGCTCGTCGAGGTCTTTCTGACTCGTCGCGAGCGTGGCGGCCGCGGCCGCATCGTCGGCCGATCCGGCGCCGCGGGCCGTGCTGCCGGCGAGCACTCGGGCGCTCGCCTCGTGCGCGTGCACGCTCACGAGCGTCTCGGGGCTCGCGCCGATGAGGCCGTCGACCGCGAAGGTCAGGCAGTCGGGGTAGCGATCGGCGAGTTCGCTCAGCAGGGCGCGCCGGTCGGCATCGGGCGGGATGCTCGCTGTGGCATCGCGCGCGATCACCACCTTCTCGACTCGCCCCTCGCGGATCGCCTGCACGGCACTGCCGACTACCGCCGTGAAGCCTTCGCGGCTCAACGAGGCCGCGGCGAGGGTCGCGCGGGGGCGCTCGCCGATCGGCTGCGGTTCGACCACTTCGGTCGCATCGGGTTCGTCGAGCCGCGTGATGCGGGTGACCCAGCTCACGCCGTCACGGCGGCCGACGACCAAGCGCGGAATGACGAGCACGCTCGCCGCCGTCGAAGTGTCGGCGAAAGCGAAGGTGCCGAATGCGACGAGGCCGCAACCGGCGAGGTGCACCTCGTCGACCACCTCGGCGGCAGCGGCGATGCGCCGCCACGCGGCGGCGGCATCGGTCAAGCGGTCAGCGCCCGTGAACTCGAGCCGCAGCAGTTCACCGATGCCGATGATGCCGTCGTCCCGCCGCAGCGCAACCAGCGGGTGGCGCGCGTCGGCGTGCTCGAGCAGCACATCGTGGGAGGCCACCGCCGCGGTGACCGCCCGCACCGCCATGACGGGTACAGCGACCGCGGGCGCGGCGGATTCAGGCACCTGCTCAGGGTACTCCGCGCCCGACAGTCCCCCAGGTCGCTCACGGCGAACCCCGGGCCGACGCTCACTAGACTCGATCCTGTGACGAGGGCCGATCTGTCGAAGACTCCGCGAGACGTCGCCGCGATGTTCGACGGCGTCGCCCGCGGCTACGACCGCACGAATGCCGTGCTGTCGGTGGGCAATGCGGCGTTGTGGCGCATCGCGACCGTGAAGGCGGTCGACCCGAAGCCGGGCGAGCGCGTTCTCGACATCGCCGCGGGCACGGGCACGAGTTCGGTCGCCCTCGCGAAGACCGGCGCCGAGGTTGTCGCTCTCGACTTCTCTGCTGGCATGGTCGACGAGGGCCGCCGACGCCACCCTGACCTGCAGTTCGTGCAGGGCGACGCCGAGAAGCTGCCGTTCGGCGATGCCGAGTTCGACGCCGTGACGATCAGCTTCGGCCTGCGCAACGTGCAGCACCCCGAGGTGGCGCTCGCCGAAATGCACCGCGTGCTCAAGCCCGGTGGCCGGGTCGTGATCTGCGAGTTCTCGCGACCCCCGTTCGCTCCGTTGCGCGCCGCCTATCAGGCCTACCTCAAGCACGTCATGCCTCTCATCGCGGGTGCGGCGAGCTCGAACCCCGACGCCTACCGCTACCTCTTCGAGTCGATCGAGGCCTGGCCCGCGCAGCCCGTGCTGAGCGAGTGGCTGCGCTCCGCGGGCTTCGAGCGCGTCGGCTACCGCAACTTCTCTGCCGGGGTGGTGGCCCTGCACCGCGGCCGCAAGCCCCTCGATTCGGCCTCTTCACTCTCTGACAGATCGGCGAAACGTTGACCCGCCTTCCACCGCTCGCCCGCCGCAGCAAGACGCTCAGCGCGTCGCTCGGCCTCGGTGAGAAGCTCTTCGCCTCGAGCGAAGAACGTCGCTTTGCCGACGCGATCGAGACGGGCCTCGTCGAGGTCGAAGAGGGCCTGCTGCGCGAGGTGTCGTTCGCCGACGACATGGCTGATGTCACGTCGCGCTACCTGCTCGAAGCGGGGGGCAAGCGCATCCGCCCCGTGCTCACGCTGCTCACCGCGCAGCTCGGCGAGGGCAACAACCCCTCGGTCATCACGGCTGCTCAGGCCGTCGAGATCACCCACCTCGCCTCGCTGTATCACGACGACGGCATGGACGAAGCGGAGATGCGCCGCGGGGTTCCCTCGGCGCAGAGCGTCTGGGGCAACTCGGTCGCGATCCTCACGGGCGACCTGCTCTTCGCACGCGCCAGCAAGCTCGTCGCGAGTCTCGGCGAGGGCGCGATCAAGCTGCAGGCCGACACCTTCGAGCGGCTCTGCCTCGGGCAGCTGCACGAGACCATCGGTCCGCGCATCGATGACGACCCGATCGAGCACTACCTGGGCGTGCTCGCCGACAAGACCGGGTCGCTCATCGCCGCCGCGGCGCAGATGGGCGTGATCTTCTCGAACGCGCCTGAAGAGTACGCGGCCCCGGTCGTCGCGTTCGGCGAGAAGATCGGTGTGGCCTTCCAGCTCATCGACGACGTCATCGACCTCGCCGAGCCCGAGTCTGACACCGGCAAGCCGCAGGGCACCGATCTGCGCAGCGGGGTCGCCACCCTGCCGCTGCTGTTCCTGCGCCGCGCCGCCCTCACCGACGCCGACGCCGCTGCCCTGCTCGCCCGCATCGAGCTGCACGTCGAGATCGACGGCGACGAGTCGGAACTCGCCGCGGCGATCGCCGAGCTCCGCTCCCACGACGTCACGATCGAGACTCTCGACGAGGCCCGCCGCTGGTCTGACGAGGCCGTCGCCGCGCTCGCGCCGCTGCCCGATGGTCCGGTCAAGCTCGCCCTGACCAAGTTCGCCGAGGCCGTGGTCGACCGCAGCACGTGATCGTGGTCGACCGCGACCGACTCCCCGCACAGAAAGCACCCCACCCCGCATGACCAAGCTCAGGCTCGCCATCGTCGGTGCCGGACCAGCCGGCATTTACGCCGCCGACATCCTGCTCAAGCATGAGCGCTCGTTCGACGTCTCGATCGACCTCTTCGAGCAGCTGCCCGCCCCGTACGGTCTCGTGCGCTACGGCGTCGCGCCCGACCACCCGCGCATCAAAGGCATCATCAACGCTCTGCGCGAGGTGCTCGACTCGGGCGACATCCGCATCTTCGGCAACGTGCAGTACGGCACCGACATCACGCTCGACGACCTCAAGCGCCACTATCACGCGGTCATCTTCTCGACGGGCGCGATTCGGGATGCTGCGCTCGAGATTCCCGGCATCGATGCGCTCGGCAGCTACGGTGCCGCTGACTTCGTCAGCTGGTACGACGGCCACCCCGACGTGCCGCGCGAGTGGCCGCTCGAGGCCGAGTCGGTCGCGGTGATCGGCAATGGCAATGTCGCGCTCGACGTGGCCCGCATGCTCGCGAAGCACCCCGAAGACCTGCTGCCGACCGAGGTGCCCGACAACGTCTACGAGGGCCTTCTGGCGTCGCCGGTCACCGACGTGCACGTCTTCGGCCGCCGGGGCCCGATGCAGGTGAAGTTCACGCCGCTCGAGCTGCGAGAGCTCGGCGAGCTGCGCGATGTCGACATCGTCGTGCACGACGAGGACTTCGACTACGACCAGGCCTCGCGCGACGCGATCACCTCGAACAAGCAGATCACGGTCATCGATCGCATCTTCACGCAGTGGCGGGCGCGCGAGACGGGCACGGCGTCGCGCCGGCTGCACCTGCACTTCTACGCGAAGCCCCTCGAGGTTCTGACCGACGACGAGGGTCGCGTCTCCGGCTTCCGCTACGAGCGCACGGAGCCCGACGGCGCCGGTGGCGTGCGCGGCACGGGCGAGCTGCGCGAGGTCGCGGTGCAGGCCGTGTACCGCGCAGTCGGCTACTTCGGGTCGCCGCTCGACGGCATCCCGTTCGATGAGCGCCACGGCGTGATCCCGAACCACGAGGGCCAGGTGCTCGGCGACGACAACCGCCAACTGCCCGGCGTCTACGCCACGGGCTGGATCAAGCGCGGCCCGGTCGGCCTCATCGGCCACACGAAGAGCGACGCCATGGAGACCATTCAGCATCTCGTGGTCGACCAGGGCTCGTGGTGGAGCCCGAGCGACCCCGACGAGCAGTCGGTCGTCGACCTGCTCGACTCGCGCGGCGTGCTCTACACGAACCTCGACGGCTGGCACCGCCTGGACGCCCACGAGGTCGCCCTCGGCAAGCCGCAGGGTCGCGAGCGCGTCAAGGTCGTGCCGCGCGACGAGATGATCCGCATCTCGCGCGACTGAGCATCCGCCCCTGTGATCGGCAGGCGGTGACGCTCACACGGCGGTGTCGGCAGTCACCGTCCAGCCCAGGGCGATGAGTTCGCGCAGCACGCTCTCGTCGAGGGCGTCGAGCCGGGTCGCGTAGACGCACGCGACGGTCGCCGAGTGCGGCCCCAGCCGGGCGAGCAGGGCAGGCGCGTCGGGATGCTCGGTCAGGCCGTAGAGCGTGAGCTTCGCCTTGCGCGGCGAGAAGCCGGTCCGCGGCCAGATGCCCTCCTGACCGCTCGCGTAGCGGTATGCGTAGGTGCCGAATCCGACGATCGACGGGCCCCACATGACAGGCTCTGCTCCCGTCGCCGACGCGTAGATGCGCACGAGCTCCGCCCCTTCGGCCGCTCGTCGCGGGTCGAGTGTCGCCAGGAACTCGTCGACGGGCACGTCGGTCGGCAGCGTCTTCTGCGTCATGCCAGAACGGTACGCGCGCGGAGCGTGCGGCCGCTACTGCAGCGCGGCAGTGACGCGAGCCAGATCGTCGAAGGCGCGCATGTGGGCGGGGCGGCGCAGCCACTCGTCGAGCGTCAGCTCGCGGGAGTTCTCGCGGTAGGTCTGCTCGATGGCCCGCAGTTCGCGAAGAATCGACTCGCCCCGCACCATGACCGACACCTCGAGGTTGAGGCTGAACGAGCGCATGTCCATGTTGCTCGAGCCGATGATGGCCACCTGGTCGTCGATCGTGAAGTGCTTGGCGTGCAGCACGGTCGGCGAGCGGTAGAGCCAGATGCGCACCCCGGCGCGCAGCAGCTCTTCGTAGTACGAGCGCTGCGCGTGGAAGACGAGCGTCTGGTCGCCCACCTCGGAGACGAAGAGCTGCACGTCGAGACCGCTCTGCGCCGCCGTGGTGATCGCGTAGAGCATCGACTCGTCGGGCACGAAGTAGGGCGAGCAGATCTGCACCTGCTCCTGCGCCGCGTAGACGAGCGAGTTGAAGAGGCGCAGGTTGTTCTCGCCCTCGAACGCAGGGCCGCTCGGCACCACCTGAGCATCGAGGCCTTGACCCGGATCGATCTCGGGAGGAATGACGGCCTCGCGCAGCAGCAGCTCGTTCGTCTCGCTGTACCAGTCGGTCGCGAACAGCGCTTCGATGCCCGCCGCGATCGGGCCGTCGAAGCGCACCATGAGCTCTCGCCACTCGAGTCGCGAGCCGTCGCGGCGGGAGCGCCGATGGTAGCCGCGCTCGATGAGGTTCTGCGACCCCGTGAAAGCGGTCGACCCGTCGACGATCAAGAACTTGCGGTGGTTGCGCAGGTCAGGGCGCTGCCATTGACCGCGCCAGGGTCGAATCGGCAGCATCGCCTGGTGCTGAGCACCCATCGCCGTGAGCCGACGACGCAGACGGCGGTAGCCCGGCACGCGCAGCGAGGCCACGTGGTCGTAGAGCACGCGCACGACGACCCCGCGCTCGACCGCCGCTTCGAGGGCCTGGAAGAACTCTTCGGTCTCGTCGTCGACCGACATGATGTAGAACTCGGCATGCACCGAGCGAGTGGCGGTCTGCACGGCGCTCGTCATGGCCGCGATCGACGACGAGTAGTCGGTGTACAGGTGCGCCGTGTTGCCGCCGACGAGAGGCATTGCGCCGAGATTGCGGTTGAGCTCGACGATCGGCTCGAGCCACGGCGGCCACGGCGGGTCTTTCGCGACCCTGTCCATGCCCTCGGTCGTCTCGAGAATGTAGGTGTTGATCTCGTCCTGCTGGTCTCGGCGGCGCTTCGGCAGCCGACGCGAGCCGAAGGTGACGAAGAGCAAGAACCCGATGAGCGGCAAGATGTAGATGAGCAGCAGCCACGCGAGCGCGCTCTGCGGTCGTCGATTGCGCGGCACGACCACGAGCGAGACGATCGCGATGATGACGACCGTGGCGAGCACCAGAATCGCCACGATCAGCACGATCAGGGCGCCCAGGCCGCTCGTCGTGCTCGGTTCCGACATGGCCGCAGTCTAGTGACGCGCGGTCACGTCGGCGGGGCGGGGGTCGTCAGCGGAAGTTCACGAACTGCAGCGCGACGTCGAGGTCTTTGCCCTTGAGCAGCGCCATGGTCGCCTGCAGGTCGTCACGGCTCTTCGACTGCACCCGCAGCTCGTCGCCCTGAATCTGGCTCTTGACGCTCTTCGGCCCCTCGTCGCGGATGATCTTCGCGATCTTCTTCGCGTCGTCGCTCGAGATGCCGTTCTTGAGCCCCACCTCGATGCGGAACTCCTTGCCGCTCGCATAGGGCTCGCCCGTGTCGAGGCTGCGGATGCCGATGCCGCGCTTGATCATCTTCGACTCGAGCACCTCGAGCACGGCTTTGACGCGCTCTTCGGCGCTGGCCTTGAGCAGCAGCTTCTCGCCGCTCCACTCGATCGACGCCCCGACGCCCTTGAAGTCGTAGCGCTGCGCCACTTCTTTCTGCGCCTGGTTGACGGCGTTCTCCGCCTCCATCTTGTCGACCTTGCTCACGATGTCGAACGATGCATCAGCCATGCGACCATCGTAACCATGAGCCCCGCCGCGATCGCCCGACTGAGCATCGGACTCGCGCTCGGCACTCTCGTGGTCGCCGCCCTGGTGCTCCTGCTGCTGCGCCCCTCGTCGACAACGATCCCGGATGCTGCGCTCGAGCCGACCGCGACCCCCGCGCCGCGCTGGGCAGAGCCGGCGCCCCTCCCTCCCGCCGCAGCCACCGCGACCCGGCCTGGAGTCTCGGGCCTGGTCGGCCCGGCCTGGGTCACCGCCGTCGCTGCGGAATCGGGCATTCCCGAGCGGGTGCTAGCCGCCTACGCGGGCGCCGCCCTCGCGAAGAACGCCGAGCGCCCCGACTGCGACCTCGGCTGGAACACGCTCGCGGGCATCGGCTGGGTCGAGTCGCGCCACGGCAGCTACGGGGGAGCATCCGTCGCCGACGACGGCACCGTCAGCCCGCCGATCATCGGCATCGCGCTCGACGGTTCGACGACCAACCTCATCACCGACACCGACGGCGGCGAGTTCGACGGCGACGCCGAGTTCGACCGGGCGCTCGGCCCGATGCAGTTCATTCCGGGCAGCTGGGCGAACTGGTACGTCGACGCGAGCGGCGACGGCATCGCCGACCCCCACAACATCGACGACGCGTCGCTCGCCGCAGCCAACTACCTGTGCCGGGCGGTGCCGACGCTCGGCGACGAGGCGTCGTGGCGTGCGGGCATCGCCGCGTACAACGACGCGGGCAGCTATCTCGACGCCGTGGCTACCGCCTCGCAGGGCTACGCCGCTGCGGCCGAGCGGTCGTCGATCTCACAATGAGCTCGAACGGCAGGGGAGTGTTCTCGTCATCGAGATCGTCGCTGCCGCTCGGCTGCAGCTCTTCCATGAGCAGTTCGACCGCGCGCTCGCCCTGAAGGCCCGGGTACTGGGCCACGGTCGAGAGCCCGAAGAACGCGGCGAGCTCATGGTCGTCGATGCCGATCACCGAGAGCTCGCCCGGAACGTCGAGCCCCATGTCGCGCGCCGCGAGAATCGCTCCGATGGCCATCTCGTCGCTCGCCGCGACGATGGCCGTCGGGCGCAAGCGAGGCGTGCCGAGCATCTGCTTGGCCGCGGTGTAGCCGCTCTCCATCGTGAAGACGGCGGGAAAGTAGAGGTCGCGCTCGGGAATGAGCCCGGCGCCCCGCAGCGCGGCCTCGTAGCCGAGGCGCCGGTTGGTCGGCAGGTGGAACGCGAGCTCGCGATCGACGTCGCCCCCGATGTGCCCGATGCGCGTGTGCCCGAGGGAGAGCAGGTGCTCGGTCGCGAGCTTCGTGACCGCCACGTCGTCGATGCTGAGGGTGCGCACCCCCCGCAGCGGCCCGCCCACGCCGACGAGGGGTTTGCTCAGCGCATGCAGCGAGGTGATCTCGGCGACCGTCAGTTCGAGGCTCACGGCGATCACAGCATCCACCCGCTGCCGCAGCAGGTGATCGGTGAAGACCTTCTCCCGCTCGCGATCGTCGCCCGAGAGGTTGTAGAGCGTCAGGTCGTAGCCGTATTGCATGAGACGCCGCTGCGCGCCTTCGATGACCGAGGTGTAGAACCAGCGGTTGAGGAAGGGCACGACGACGCCGATGTTGCGCGTGCGCCCTGTCGCGAGGCTCGAGGCGCTCGCCGAGACGACGTAGCCGAGCTCGGCGGCGGCGGCCTCGACGCGCTCGCGGGTGGTGGCGGCAACGTGCCCGCGACCACTCAGAGCGCGCGACACGGTCGCCGTCGAGACTCCCGCACGACGGGCGACGTCGTCGATGCCGACCATGCGTCGTGGCCTCGCTCTCTCCCCTGTGGCCAGAATAACCGCACGCGGCCCCGGTGCCGGATGCGGCGCCGCGAGCGTGGTACCGCCGACCCCGCCGCTCTTGTATTCTTGTGGGGCGCCTCCGGTCGGTGACCACACGGGTCGGGCGCGCACCTGGCGAGTTACCCAAGCGGCCAAAGGGATCTGACTGTAAATCAGACTGCTCAGCATTCGGGGGTTCGAATCCCTCACTCGCCACCATGACTCCTCCCTCGAGCTCGACCACCGAACTGCTCTCGCTGGCGCGCGCTGTCGCCCTCGAGGCCGGCGCACTCGTTCTCGAGGCGCGGCGCGGGGTCGTCGAGGTCGCCGACCGCAAGTCGTCGTCGGTCGATGTCGTCACGCAGGTCGACCGCGACGCCGAAGCGCTGATCCGCGGCCGCCTGGCCGAGGCGCGGCCCCACGACGGCTTCTTCGGTGAGGAGAGCGGCGGTGCCTCGGGCACGAGCGGGCTCACCTGGGTCGTCGACCCCATCGACGGCACCGTCAACTTTCTCTACGGCATTCCGCACTACGCCGTGAGCATCGCCGTGGTCGAGGGCGAGGCCGACCCGCAGCGCTGGAGGGCGCTCGCCGGGGTCGTCGTCAACCCGGCGACGGGCGAGCTCTTCTCGGCCACCGCGGGGGGCGGCGCTTCTCTCGGCGACCGTGCGCTGCAGGTGAATCCTCCGGTCGACCTGTCGCAGGCGCTCGTCGCGACGGGCTTCGCCTACGCGGCGCAGACGCGTGCCGAGCAGGGTGCGGCCGTCGCGCGCCTGCTGCCCCTGGTGCGGGATGTTCGGCGCATGGGCACCGCCTCGCTCGACCTCTGCGCGGTGGCGAGCGGTCGCGTCGACGCCTACTTCGAGCGAACTCTGAGCCCGTGGGATCACGCTGCCGGAGCCCTCATCGCCGCCGAGGCCGGCGCCCGGGTGACGGGCCTGCCGGGTCTGCGCGCCGACCACCGGTTCCTGCTCGCAGCGCATCCCGAGCTCGCGGTCGCGCTCGAGCGCGTGCTCGGCGAGGTCGAGGCCGTGCCGCGCGACACGACCGATGCCTCGCCGTGACCGCACCTCGGTACGAACTGCGAATTGTGTTCACCGACTTTCGCTGTCGACGCGCAGCCGGTAGTCTTTACCAATCCGTGATAATCGCGCTCTGCGAGACGACCACTGACCTGAGCAACTGACATCTGAGGCTGACGACGACCGTGACGAACGAGTTCCCGTGGGCCGCAGAGGGTTCTGACCAGAATTCCCCTGCGACCGCGAACGACGCGCTCGAGTCTCTCGGCTTCTCCTTCACCGAGCAATCCTCTGCTCAGGCGCCCGTCGTGTCGAACTCCGCCGACGTGCCGACCGCCGCACTCGAGCAGCTGCCCTCGGGTCACTCGACCGACCTCGTGCCCCTGAGCCGCCGCGCGCTGCGCGAGGCAGAGCGCTCGCGGCCGACGAGCCGGCGCGGTCGCCGCCCCGCCGAGAGCGAGCCCGCCGTCGCAGCGACGCAGACGTTCGGTGCGACCGAGACTGTCGCAGCGACACCCGTGCCGCGCGCGGTCGCCTCTCCGCCCGCCGGGCCCGTGGTGACGCGCCCCTCCGCGCCGCGCCCCTCGCTGCGCCGGCGCATCGCCCAGAAGACTTTCCCGCCCGTCGTCATGCTCGCCGCGGCTGCCCTGCTCGTCGGCACATCGGTGCCCGCGACGGCGCTGTTCGACCCCGACGCACCTCCGGCATCCACCGTCATGGCGTCGATCGCCACCGCAGACGAGGCCGCCGCCGATCCCGCGCTCACCGAAGAGCAGGTCGTCGAGGTCGAGGCGGGCGCCGATCTGACCGCGGCCGTCGCCTCGCGCGACGAGTGGAGCGTGACCTCGTACGCCGAGATGCTGCGTCTCAAGTACGGCAGTCGCGACTTCTCCTACTCGACGAGCGGGTCGGGCGCCGTGCGCTGGCCGTTCCCGGCCGCCGTGCCGATCAGCTCGGGCTTCGGCGAGCGCGTCGCGCCCTGCCGTTACTGCTCGAGCTACCACCAGGGTCTCGACTTCAACCCGGGTGCGGGCACCCCGATCTTCGCGATCGCCGACGGCGTCGTCATCAAGGCCGAGCACAGCGGCGGCTTCGGCAACCACGCGATCATCGAGCACACCATCAACGGTCAGCGCGTCACGAGCACCTATGCGCACATGACGACGGCCAGCTCGCCGCTCGTCGTCGGTCAGCAGATACTCGTCGGCGACTTCGTCGGCACCGTCGGCAGCACGGGCACCTCGACCGGTGCCCACCTGCACTTCGAGATTCGCATCGACGACATCGCGATCGACCCCTTCGCCTGGTTGCAGGCCAACGCGAGCTAGACCCGCCCGGCGCTCGCGCGCCGAGCGGGGTCGCGTTCCTCAGGCCGGTGCGGCCTGCGGGTCGCTAGCCGACGAGCATCCACACGGTCGTGTCGACCGGCAGGGTGCGGCCGTCGAGAGCTCCGCTCGCGAGCACGATGTCGCCGGCCGGCAGCTCGACCGGCGCCGCGCCGACGTTGGCGATGACGGTGATCGAGCCGTTGCGCAGGGCGACGACGTCGGCATCGAAGCCCTCGACCCACTGCACAGAGCCCATGCCGAGGTCGTGCTCGGCGCGCAGCCGTAGCGCGGCGCGGTAGAGCTCGAGCGTCGACCCGGGCACGCCCTGCTGCACGTCGCGCGCGTAGTGCGCGAACAGGGGGGGCTGCGGCAGCCAGCTGTCGCCTGAGGTGTTGAACCCGAACGCCGGTGCAGCCGACTCCCACGGAATCGGCACTCGGCATCCGTCGCGTCCGTAGACTTCGCCGTTCGTGCGGTGGAAGGTCGGGTCTTCGCGCACGTGGTCGTCGAGTTCGATGACCTCGGGCAGGCCCAGTTCTTCGCCCTGGTAGAGGTAGGCGCGGCCCGGCAGGCTGAGCATGAGCGCAGTCGCGGCGCGGCCGCGGCGCAGGCCCAGCTCGTCGTCGGGCTTGTCTTCGGTCTTGGGGCCGATGCCGCTCGCGGGCGCCGCGCCGTAGGTCGAGAGGCCGTAGCGGCTGGGGTGGCGCACGACGTCGTGGTTCGAGAGCACCCACGTGCTCGGTGCGCCGACGCCCGTGAAGGCCGCGATCGACTCGTCGATCACCGAGCGCAGTCGCTCGGCCTCCCACGGGGTGCCGAGGTAGCTGAAGTTGAACGCCTGGTGCATCTCGTCCGGGCGCACCCAGAGGGCCGCCTTCTCGAGCGGCTCGACCCACGCCTCGGCGCAGAGCACGCGGTCGCCGCTGTACTCGGCGAGCACCTGATGCCAGTCGCGGTAGACCTCGTGCACCTCGGGCTGCGCCCAGTAGGGCACGTCGTCGGGCGACGAGATGGCGTCGGCGAGCCCGCCGGCCTCAGCCTTCTCGACGATGTCGGGCAGGCCCTCCTTCTTCATCAGGCCGTGCGCGACGTCGACGCGGAACCCGTCGACCCCTCGGTCGAGCCAGAAGCGCAGAATCTGCCGGAACTGCTCCCACACCCAGGGGTTCTTCCAGTTGAAGTCGGGCTGCGAGCTGTCGAAGATGTGCAGGTACCAGGGGCCCGGCGTGCCGTCGGCCTCGGTGATGCGGGTCCAGGCGTTGCCGCCGAAGACCGACTGCCAGTTGTTCGGCGGCAGTTCGCCGTTCTCACCCTTGCCCTCGCGGAACATGAAGCGATCGCGCTCGGCCGAGCCCGGCCCGGCGGCGAGAGCCTGCTGGAACCACGGATGCTCGCTCGAGCAGTGGTTGGGCACGAGGTCGACGATCACGCGCAGGCCGAGCTCGTGCGCGCGATCGCGCAACGCGTCGAAGTCGTCGAGAGTGCCGAAGATGGGGTCGACATCGCAGTAGTCGCTCACGTCGTAGCCCGCGTCGCGCTGGGGCGACCGGAAGAACGGCGAGAGCCAGACGGCGTCGACGCCGAGGTCGGCGAGCGCGGGCAGCCGCTCCGTGATGCCGGCGAGATCGCCGATGCCGTCGCCGCTCGCGTCGGCGAACGAGCGAGGGTAGATCTGGTAGATGACCGCCGAGCGCCACCATTCGGCTCCGGGGGTCGAGGTCTCGTCGTGCTCGACGGCGCGCGCCGAAGGGATCGTCGTGTCGTGAGGCATGTGCGCCACTTTATGACACCCAGCCGTCGCGTGAGACCGGTTCCATGCACGGGGCGCATTTTTGTGCCGTTCTGGGCCTGTTCATGGGCGATCTCGCTCTCTGCATAACAAATTCGTGACGACGACTATGGAAGCGCTTGCAGAATAGCCCGCCCTGTGGCCTAATGGAAGCGCTTGCACTCCGCGAGCACACCAAGAGATCGGCTCCACGACTCTCGGGCGACGACGCACCGACGGTGCAGGGTCGCGTTCGAGTGCCGCCGTCGGGGCCGTCCGCACACGAAAGGGTGACCACCGATGAAGGTGACATCACGCAGCTTGATGATGACGGGAGCGATGGCCGCAGCAACGGCGATCGTTCTCTCCGGATGCGCGGCCGCTGAGCCCGAGGCTCCGATGTTCGAAGGTTCGCTCACGGTCTGGGTCGACGCCGACCGCGCTGGCGTGCTCGAAGACATTGCCGCGCAGTTCGAAGAGGAGCGCGGCGTGACCGTCGAGCTCGTGACGAAGGACTTCGGTGCGATCCGCGACGACTTCATCACCCAGGCCCCGACCGGCAACGGCCCCGACATCATCGTGGGCGCGCACGACTGGCTCGGCAAGCTCGTTCAGAACGGCGTCGTCGCACCGCTCGAGCTCGGCGACAAGGCTGGCGAGTTCCAAGAGGTCGCGATCACGGCCATGAGCTACGAGGGCCAGAACTACGGTCTGCCCTACTCGGTCGAGAACATCGCCATGCTGCGCAACGTCGACCTCGCGGCCGACGAGCCCGCCACGTTCGACGACCTCATCGCCGCGGGCGAGGCCTCGGGCGCTGAGTACCCGTTCCTCGTCGGGCTCGACCCGGCAGCTGCCGACCCCTACCACCTGTACCCGCTGCAGGCGTCGTTCGGTGCTCCCGTCTTCGAGATCACCGCTGACGGCACCTACGACCCGACCGCTCTGGCGCTCGGCAACGAGGGCGGCGAGGCTTTCGCCATCCAGCTCGCCGAGTGGGGCGCTGCCGGCATTCTGAACACGAACATCTCGGGCGACATCGCTCGTGAAGAGTTCGTCGCAGGAAAGTCGCCGTTCTTCCTGACCGGCCCGTGGAACCTGCCGGCCATCCAGGAGGCGGGCATCAACTACTCGATCGACCCGATCCCCTCGGCCGGTGGCGAGACCGCATCGCCGTTCGTCGGCGTGCAGGGCTTCTTCATCAGCTCGCGCAGCGAGAACACCCTTGCCGCCAACGAGTTCCTCGTGAACTACATCGGCACCGAGGCCGTGCAGACCGCGCTCTACGAGGTCGGCGGCCGTGCACCCGCACTGCTGACCGCTTTCGAGGCCGCGAAGTCGAACGCCGACGTCGCCGCCTTCGGCGAGGTGGGTGCCAATGGCAACCCGATGCCGAACGTGCCCGCGATGGACGTCGTGTGGTCTGACTGGGGTTCGACCGAGGTCGCGATCATCAACGGCCAGGGCGACCCGGTCGAGCTGTGGCGCGCGATGGTCGAGAGCATCCAGTCGAAGATCGACGGCTAGCAGCCTCTCGCAACAGTTGGTGCCGGGACCTGCCGGAGCGCTCAGCGCCCCGGTAGGCTCCCGGCACCGCCACGGTGCCGCGACGACGATGTTCGGAGAACCATGAGCCACCCCAGCCCGGCGAGTCCGCTCGCCGCCCCCGTGCCCCCCGCTCCTGCCGGCGCTCTGAAGCCGCCGCGGTCGAGCAGCAGCACGCGGGGCATCCTGATCAAGATCGCCCTCTTGAGCATCATCGATGCCATCGCGGTCTTCGGTCTCTTCATGCTCTTCCTGCAGGAGTCGTGGATTCCGTTCGCGATCGTCCTGGCCGTCACAGTGCTCGTCAATTGGATCTATCTGACGCCCGGCTGGCTGCCGGCCAAGTACCTCACCCCGGGTCTTCTCTTTCTTGCGGTCTTCCAGATCTTCGTCGTGGTCTACAGCGGGTACATCGCGTTCACCAATTACGGCGACGGCCGCAACGGTACGAAAGACGATGCGATCAGCACCATTCTGCTGACGGCGCAAGAGCGCGTGCCCGACTCGCCCACTTATCGCGTCACGGTGCTCGAGCAGTTCGGCGAGTACTTCTTCCTCGTCACCGACCCCGAGGGCGAGGTCTCTCTCGGTAGCGCTGACAGCCCCCTCGAGCGCGTCACCGACTTCGGCACCGACTCCACGGGCCGGGCCGACTCGGTGCCGGGCTTCACGACACTCGGCTTCGCCGACCTCCTGGGCAACCAGCGCGCGATCACCGATCTCGCCGTGCAGGTCAGCGACGACCCGAACGACGGCGCGCTGCGCACGCCCGACGGCTCGAACGCGTACCTCTACCTCTCATCGCTCAGCTACGACGCCGCGACCGACACCTTCGTCGATCGGCAGGGCACGGTCTACCGCGACGGCGGTGACGGTGCCTTCGTCAATGACAGCGGTCGCGAGCTCATCCCCGGCTGGACCATCACGGTCGGATTCGACAACTTCGTCAAGGCCTTCACGACCGAGAACATCCGCGGCCCGCTCATCAGCGTCACGATCTGGACCTTCGCCTTCGCGATCCTCTCGGTGGCGACGACCTTCGCCCTGGGGCTCTTCCTCGCCATCGTCTTCAACAAGCCGAACATGCGGGGCAAGAAGGCCTACCGGCTCATCATGATCCTGCCCTACGCCTTTCCGGGGTTCCTCTCGGGGCTCGTCTGGCTCGGTCTCTTCAACGAAGACTTCGGCTACATCAACCAGGTGCTGTTCGGCGGGGCATCGATCCCCTGGCTCAATGATCCCTGGCTGGCCAAGTTCAGCGTGCTGCTCGTCAACCTGTGGCTCGGGTTCCCCTACATGTTCCTCATCTGCACGGGGGCCCTGCAGTCGATTCCCGAAGAGCTCACCGAGGCCGCCACGGTCGATGGCGCGCAGCCGTGGGCGGTGTTCCGACTCATCAAGTTCCCGCTGCTGCTGGTCTCCGTCGCGCCGCTGCTCATCTCGTCGTTCGCCTTCAACTTCAACAACTTCAACATCATCTACATGCTCACCGGTGGCGGCCCGCGCGACGTCAGCGCCGGGGTCGATGCCGGCGCGACCGACATTCTCATCACGCTCGTGTACAAGGTGGCCTTCGGTGAAGGCACGGGGCGCGACTACGGGCTCGCTAGTGCCTTCGCGATCTTGATCTTCTTCATCGTCGCGACGGTGTCGATCATCAGCTTCCGGCAGACCAAGGCCCTCGAGGAGCTGAACTGACATGACGAATCCCTTCAACCCCGCCGAGGGCGCCGAGGTCAGCAGTCGGCTCAACCCGGCGGTCGCGGGCGCTGAGACCGCACCCGGTGAGAGCCCGGCGCCTCGCGTCATTCCCGAGCGCCGCCGTCGTGGCCTCTGGTTCTGGTTCCGCGACACGGGCTGGCGCCACTTCATCGGCCTGGTGATGCTCGTCTTCGCGGCCTTCCCGCTGCTCTACGTGCTGTCGGCGTCGCTCAATCCGACGGGCACGCTCGTGGGGTCGAACACGCTCTTCCGCACGATCGACTTCAGCAACTACATCGAGCTGTTCCAGCTGCCGCAGCAGCCCTATGCCGCCTGGTTCATCAACACCATGGTCATCGGGCTCATCGCCGCGGCCGGCACCGTCTTCCTCGGGGCCCTGGCCGCATACGCGTTCTCTCGCATGCGGTTCCGCGGGCGCCGCGTCGGGCTCCTCACCCTGCTGCTCGTGCAGATGTTCCCGCAGCTCCTTGGTGTCGTCGCGATCTTCCTGCTCATGAGCGGCATCGGCGAAGTGTTTCCGCAGATCGGCATCGGCACCCAGGCGGGCTTGATTCTCGTGTACCTCGGCGGGGCTCTCGGCGTGAACACCTACCTCCTGTACGGGTTCTTCAACACCGTGCCGGTGTCGATCGACGAGGCCGCCAAGATCGACGGTGCGAGCCATGCGCGCATCTTCTTCACGATCATCTTGCGACTGGTCGCGCCGATTCTCGCGGTCGTCGGGCTGCTCTCGTTCATCGGAACGACGAGCGAGTTCGTCATCGCCTCGATCGTGCTGACCGACCCGCAGACGCAGACCCTGGCGGTAGGCCTCTACCAGTTCGTCTCGCAGGAGACCTCGTCGAACTGGACGCTGTTCTCGGCGGGAGCCGTGCTCGCCGCGATCCCCGTCATGGCGCTCTTCCTGTACCTGCAGAAGTACATCATCGGCGGCCTCACCGCCGGGTCGGTCAAGTGAGCACGCCGGCCCTCGCCCTCGAACCCCACCACGACGGCTCGCCGCTCTACGTCTCGACGCAGACACCAGCGCTCGGCGACGCGGTGCAGGTGCGAGTGCGCATCCCGCTCGCCTACGGCGCGGTCGCGGCCGTGCGCACGAGGTCGAACCCCGATCACGAGCCGCGGTGGTCGACCGCGACCCTGCTGGGCGAGCGCGACGGCGCCCAGTGGTGGCAGGCCGAGGTCGAGGTGGGCAACCCTGTGCACGGCTACCGCTTCGTCATCGAGCACGCCGACGGGAGGGTCGTCTGGCTCTGCAACGCGGGGCTGAGCGACATCGAGACGCGCGACGATGACGACTTCAAACTCGTGACCCACCCGCCCGCGCCCGCCTGGGGCGCCGAGACGGTCATGTACCAGGTGTTTCCCGACCGCTTCGCCCGCTCGGCCGCTGCCGACGCGCGGGCGCTGCCCGAGTGGGCTGAGCCCGCCGAGTGGGATGACGAGCCGATCTACCAAGGCCCCTCGACGCCGCTGCAGTTCTACGGCGGCGACCTCGACGGCGTGACCGAGCACCTCGACCACCTCGAGCGGCTCGGCGTGAACCTGCTCTACCTCACCCCGTTCTTCCCGGCGCGCTCGAACCACCGCTACGACGCCCATCGCTTCGACCAGGTCGACGAGCTGCTGGGCGGCGATGAGGCGCTCGCGCGATTGACGGCCGCGGCGCACGAGCGCGGAATCCGCGTCATGGGCGACCTCACAAGCAACCATTCGGGGGATGCCCACGAGTGGTTCCGCGCCGCGCACGGCCGGCCCGGCACCCCCGAGAGCGAGTTCTACTACTGGCTCGACGACGAGCAGCAGACCTACGAGTCGTGGCTCGGCGTGCCGAGCCTGCCCAAGCTCAACTGGAACTCGCGCGAGCTGCGTCGACGCTTCATCGAGGGGCCCGACTCGGTGGTCGCGCACTGGATGAAGCCGCCGTTCGACCTCGACGGCTGGCGCATCGACGTCGCCAACATGACGGGGCGCTTCGGCGACGATGACCTCAATGAGGCCGTGCGCCGCACGATTCGCCAGACCATGATCGAGGTCGACCCCGACACCCTGCTGCTCGCCGAGTACACGAACGACGCGGCGAAAGACCTGCAGGGCGACGGCTGGCACGGGGCGATGACCTACGCCAACTTCACGCGGCCCGTGTGGGCGTGGCTCAGCAGCCCCGGCCCGACCGACTGGTTCTTCGGCCTGCCGTACCCCGTGATGCCGCAGTACACGGCGCGGCAGGTGCATCACGCGCACCGCCGGTTCACCGCCGCGATGCCGTGGCGCACGCGCATCCACGGCATGAACGCTCTCGACACGCACGACACGGCGCGCTTCGCCAACCGCGCGCTGCCCGGGGCCGTTCCCGTCGCCGCGGGGCTGTCGATGACGCTGCCGGGAATCCCCGTCGTCTTCGCGGGCGACGAGCTCGGCGCGACCGGAGAGAATGGCGAGCACTCGCGCACCACCATGCCGTGGGATCGACTCGGCGACTACAACGAGCAGATCGAGCTCTACGCCACGCTCGTGCGGGTGCGGCGGGAGCATCCGGCACTCAGCCACGGCGGCCTGCGCTGGCTGCACGTCGATGACGACAGCCTGATCTTCGTGCGCGAGGCGGCCGACGAGAGCGTGCTCGTGCTCGCCGCTCGCGACGACGTCGACGTGACCCTGCCGATCGGCGCGATCGCGGGGGCGGGAGAGCGGCTGATCGGCACCGGCACCCTCGACGGCACGCGCGTGCGCTCGACCGGAATGGCCTTCACCGCGTGGCGACTGCCGGGAGTGAGGCCGTTCGACTAGGTGATAATCTTCTCTGGTGCCGATCGCGTTCGCGCGCCCGGCAACGCCCCGATAGCTCAGTGGTAGAGCACTTCCATGGTCAGGAAGGGGTCGTCAGTTCAATCCTGACTCGGGGCTCTGGTACGACCGGCTCCTGGTCGGTAGTCCTGCCCGGCGGGGTAGCTCAGGTGGTTAGAGCACACGGCTCATAATCGTGGTGTCGCGGGTTCGAGTCCCGCCCTCGCTACCGTTTCGTAGACGGTGCAGCCCACCTCTACCAGCCGCTGTCGCCGAGCTCGCGCATCGCGTCGAGGCGCCCTCGCAGCTCGAGCAGGTCGGCCGCGACGCCCTCCATGGCCCGGCGACGCTCGTCGTCCGACTGGTTCGCGAACTCGTGCTCGGCGACCAGCCGCGCCTTCGTGAGCTCGGTGAGCGTGTCGTCTCGCGCTGTCTCGACGAGCCGGGCGATCGCGAGGTCGTCGTCGCGCATCCGGCGGAGGCGCTGCACGACGCCGCGCGCCGTGCGTGCCCGCAGCTCGAGTCGTGAAAGCTCGAGCTCGGCGTCGCGCCGCTTCTTGCCGCGTCCGCGCGCGGGCCGAGCCTCGGCCTCGGCGTCGAGACGCTCAGCCGTCGCGCTGAGCTCGGCGATGAGCGAGTCGACGGCCTCGCGGGCGAGCACCGTGACCTCGTCCGTGCTCCAGGGGCGAGCATCCCGCAGCACCGACATGATGACGCCGTTCTTGACCGCGAGACGCAGCGCTGAGCGCACGACGAGCTCGCCTTCGCGCACGTGCTGCTCGAGAATCTCGCGCGAGATCTGAGCATCGGCGGCGTCGGCGGCCGGGGAGGGAGGCAGGAATCGCATGGGGTCTCTCTGCGTCACGAGGCGCGTGCTCAGCCTAGAGCGCTGCTGCTGCGAGCAGGCCGCGACCAGGCACTCGCAGAATTGTTCGCGACACGCCGAAACCACAACATCTAGGGGAATGACATCGGTGTCATTCCATGTATATAGTGAGACCCCTAGCCGCCGGGGGCGGAGAATTCAGTAGAAGGAGGTCCGACATGGACAACGACAACGAGACCATCGGTGGCTACGCCGTGCCCGTCGACCCGATGGACATGCTGCAGTGCGAGAGCTGCCAGTAGCAGCCCGCTGACTGCACCCGCGGTCACCCAGCTTCAGTCGAAACCCCGGACCGCCGATGAAGGCGGGCCGGGGTTTCGCATGACCGGGCCACCGGCTCGAAGGAGGGTTCATGAGCATCGCCGCTGATGCCGTGACCGCCGACGCCCGCGCGCGCCTGGCGAGCGACGCCGAAGTGCTCGACCGCGTGCATCGCACCCTCGGCCCCGTCGACGTGGTCGACGAGCACTGGGGCGCCGACCGCGCGTCGCGCGTGCTGCACGTCATGACACGGGGCGGTGAGCAGGCGGTCGTCAAGTGGCATCGGGATGCTGCGCCCCACCACCGCGAATCGACAGCTCTGCAGCAGTACGCCGTGGCGCTCGGCGGAGATGCCCCTCGCGTCTCCCTCAGCGACCCGGCACTGCGCCTGCTCGCGCTGTCGCGGCTACTCGGTGAGGCCGCCGCGGGCACGCCGCACGAGCGCGACGCCGACATCCACCAGCGCGCGGGCGACCTGCTGCGCCGGCTGCACGATGCCGAGCCGCCCCGCCGGCACGCGCTCTTCGGCCCGTCGATCGCCGCCGAGTTCGAGCGCTGGAGCGTCGCGGCCGAGAAGCTCTGGGGCGACGGCAGCGACCCCGCGGACGCGCGCGGCCAGCGGCTCGCCGACGAGCGCGCCCGAGCACGCGAGTGCATCGTCGCGGCCATGGACCTCGGCGAGTTCGACCACGTGCCCGTGCACGGGCGCTTCGAGCCCCGCCACTGGATCATCGACCCCGGTGGGCGCGTGCGCCTTATCGACTTCAGCCAGGTGCGCTTCGAGCCGCGCATCACCGACCTGGTGTGGCTCGAGTACGGGCCGTGGCGCGACGAGCCGTGGCTGCGGGCGGCCTTCCTGCACGGCTACGGCCGCATTCCGACCGAGCGAGACGAGCTCGCGCTGCGCGCCATTGCGGCGACGCGGGGCCTCGAGCTGCTCGTGCGCGGCGAGGCGCGCGGTCACGCCGCCGAGCGCGCCCTCGGCCGCGGCATGCTCGACCGGCTGCTCGGCGCGACGCTCTTCTAGACCGACTGCGGCAGCGACCCCGCGCCTAGACTGGGCGGGTGCCCGTGAACCCTGAACTGACCGAGCGCGCGTTCACCCCGACCGCGCCGTACCTGGTGGGGCGCGAGAAGGTGCGCGAGTTCGCGCGCGCCGTGCTCGCCACCGCGCCCCTGCACCACGACCCGGAGGCGGCCCGCGCGGCCGGCTTCGCCGACGTCGTGGCGCCCCCCACCTTTCCGATCGTCATCGCCGAGGCGACGCTGCAGCAGCTACTGGCCGAGCCCGATGCCGGCATCGATTTCAGCCGTGTCGTGCACGGCGATCAGCGTTTCAGCTACTCGCGTCCGATCGTCGCGGGCGACGAGCTCACCGCGACCTTGCGGGTCACGAGCATCAAGACGCTCGGCGGCAACAGCATGGTCACGAGCGAGTCGGCGATGACCGACGCTGCGGGTGCGCACGTCGTCACGAGCATCTCGACGCTCGTCATCAGAGGAGACGAGTCATGAGCCTGCTCGACGGCCTCGAGATCGGCCAGATCGTGGCCGAGCGCACGGTGCACCTGACGCGCGACAGCCTGGTGCGTTACGCGGGCGCGAGCGGCGACTTCAACCCCATTCACTACCGCGACGACGTCGCTGCGCAGGTCGGGCTGCCGGGCGTTCTCGCTCACGGCATGCTGACGATGGGTGTGGCAGTGCAGCCGGTCATCGACTGGGCGGATGCTCGCGGCTGGGTCAGCGACTACCAGGTGCGCTTCACGCGCCCGGTCGTGGTCGATCCCGCGCTCGGTGCCGACCTCACGATCACCGCGAAGGTGGCGGCGGTCGATGACGACGCAGCGCGCATCGACCTCACGGTGACGTACGGCGACCAGACGGTGCTCGGCAAGGCGCAGGTGCGCGTCACGACCCTGGCGTGACCGGCATGCAGCTCGCCGAGCTCACCACCTTGCGCGTCGGCGGCCCCGCCGACCGGCTCGTCGAGGCGACGACGGCCGAGAGCATTGTCGACGCCGTGCTCGAGGCCGATGCCGCGGGGCACGAGTGGATCGTGCTCGGCGGCGGCTCGAACGTGCTCGTCGGGGACGAGGGCGTGCCCGGCACGGTCGTGCTCGTGCGCTCGCGCGGTATCGAGCGCCTGCCCGACGTCGAGAGCTCGCGCCGCCCGGTGCGCCTGCGTGTGCAGGCGGGCGAGCCGTGGGATGAGCTCGTGGCCTACACGGTCGAGAACGGCTTCGCGGGAATCGAGGCGCTGAGCGGGGTGCCCGGGTCGACCGGCGCCGCACCCATTCAGAACATCGGCGCTTACGGGCAAGAGCTCGCCGAGAGCCTCGTGGCGGTCGAGGTGCTCGACGTCGCGTCGGGCGAGCGTCGCCGAGTGCCGGCCCCCGAGCTGCGGCTCGGCTACCGCACGAGTGCGATCAAGCAGGGCTGGTCGGCCATCGTGCTCAGTGTCGACCTCGCGCTCGAGCGCGTCGACGGCGCGCGCAGCCGTCCGGTCGCTTACGCGCAGCTCGCCGATGCGCTCGGTGTCGACATCGGCGACCGCGCACCGCTCGTCGGCGTGCGCGCTGCGACGCTCGCGCTGCGGGCGAGCAAGGGCATGGTTCTCGACGAGAACGACCCCGACTCGGTGAGCGCCGGCTCGTTCTTCACGAACCCGATCGTCAGCGAGAGCTTCGCGCGCACGCTGCCGGTTGAGGCCCCTCGCTGGCCGCAGCAGCCTGAGCCGCCCGCCCTCGCCGTGCCGCTGGGCGCCGAGCCCGCGAGCCCGCCGCCACCCGTCGAGTCGACCGTGAAGCTCAGCGCCGCCTGGCTCATCGAGCACTCGGGCGTCACCCGCGGGTTCGCCCTGCCCGGTTCTGCCGCATCCGTCTCGAAGAAGCACACCCTGGCCCTCACCAACGCGAGCGGTCGTGCGACCGCTGCCGAGATCGCGCAACTCGCGAGCTACATCCAGACCCGCGTCATGAGCGAGTTCGGGGTCGTGCTGCACCCCGAGCCCGTCTTCGTGAACCAGCCCCTCTAGAGCAGGCCGCGCTGCATCGCGAGGGTCACGGCCCGCGTGCGATCGTTGACGCCCAGCTTCTCGAACGTGCGCAGCAAGTGGGTCTTGACGGTCGACTCGCCGAGAAACAGGCGTTCGCCGATCTCGCGGTTCGAGAGCCCTTCCGCCACGAGGCGCAGCACCTCGGTCTCGCGCGGTGTGAGAGCGGCGGGCGAGGGCTCGCGCATGCGCGCGACGAGCTGGGCAGCGATCGCGGGCGACAGCGCCACTTCGCCCGCGGCCACCGACCGCACGCCGGCGATAAGCTCGTCGGCCGGCGCAGCCTTCAGCAGGTAGCCGCTCGCCCCCGCTTCGATCGCCGAGAGGATGCTCGCGTCAGACTCGTAGGTCGTGAGCACGAGCACGCGCACCTCGTCGGCCTGCGCGCGAATGGCGGCGGTCGCGGCGTCGCCCGTGAGGCGGGGCATCCGCACGTCCATGACGACGAGGTCGGGCCGGAGCGCGAGCGCCTGCTCGACGGCGTCCTCTCCGTCGACCGCCTCGCCCACGACCTCTATGCCGGGCTCTGCCGCCAGCAGCGCCACGATGCCGGCACGCACGACGGCGTGGTCGTCGGCCACCAGAACGCGGATCACCTCGCTCACGCCGTCACCCCCTCAGCAGGCAGTTCGGCGACGAGCGTCGTGCCCGCGCCCGCCGCGCTGCGCACCTCGAGCGTGCCGCGCACGAGCGCCAGGCGATCAGTCATTCCCGAGAGCCCGAAGCCGTCGCGCGCCGAGGCGGGGTCGAATCCGATGCCGTCATCGGTGATCTCGACACGCACCCGCTGCGTGTCGTCGTCGGGTGCGGTGACTGCGATCGCGATGCGGGATGCTCGCGCGTGCTTGCGCGCATTGCCGAGCGCCTCCTGCACGCAGCGCAGCACCACGACCTCGGCGCCGCGGTCGAGCTCGAGCTCGGCGTCGACATCGCACGTCACCTCGACGCCGGTCTCGCGCGAGAAGCGCTCGGCCAGTCGGTGCAGGGCCGATGCGAGGTCGGTCGACTCGTCGCCGAGGGCAGCGCCCGACGCGACCAGTGCGCGCGTCTCGGCGAGCGTCGCCCGCGCGTTCTCTTCGATGAGGCGCAGCGTCTCGCTCTCGCCGATCTCTCGCCGGGCGCGCTGAGCGAGCATGACGAGCCCGGTGAGGTCTTGCGCGATCGTGTCGTGCAGCTCGCGGGCGAGATGCTCGCGCTCGGCGGTCGCGCCCGCCTCGCGGTGCAGAGTCGCGATCTGGGTCTGCGCGCCCTGCAGTTCGGCGAGCAGTCGGCCGTTGCGGTCGCCGAGCTCGGTCATGTGGGCGATCCAGAAGCCCATGGCGAGGCTGAAGCCGAGCGAGATGACCATCGTGAAGGCGGTCTGCAGCAGGGCGTCGGGCGTCGTGCCGAGGCTCACCATGAACCCGATCGCGACCCCCGCTGCGATGACGATGTTCTGCACCACCGCGCGGCGCACCGACGAGCAGAACACCCACGCGATCGGGTAGGCGATGCCCTGCACGATCGCGAGTGTGGGCGAGGCGGAGACCATGAGGGTGACGGCGACAGCCACGACCCCGACGAAGACCGGAGCGCCGCGCGGGTCATCGAGGCGCGGCAGGCCGAGGCTGAACCATCCGGTGACGAGCAACGCGATGCCGGCCGTGCCCAGCACGGCGTCGACGGCATCGCGGCCGGTGATGACGAGCAGCACGCCGAGCAGCGCCGCCATGCCCAGCACGGCGGCGCTCCACACTCGACGGGCGGTCATGCGCCCGAGCCTAGCCACGGGTGACCGATTCGGTCAGGGCCAGACTCGGGCGCAGCATCCTGACTCTCACGAGTCCTTGCGGATCCAGCGGAAGGTGACGCTCGTGATGACGAGGCCCGCCACGAGCCAGATCGCGAGCACCAGGGCGATGCCCGGCAGATCCCACGACTCGTTCTGCTCGAGCACGACGAGCTCGTCGGGCAGGAAGACGCTGCGCATGCCCTGCGCCATCCACTTGAGAGGGAACACCGAGGCCACATTCTGCAGCCACTCGGGCAGGTCGCTGAAGCGCAGGTACACGCCCGAGATGAACTGCAGCACGAGCGTGATCGGAATCACGACGGCCGTCGCGCTCTTGCCGCTGCGCGGCACGGCACTGAGCGCGATGCCCAGAATGGCCGAGCAGAACACGCCGAGCGTGAAGACCCACGCGAACGTCACCCAGTTCTCGGCGTTCTCAGGCAGCGGCACCTGGAAGACCGTGAAGCCGAGCAGCAGCAGCACGCCGGCCTGCAGGAGGCCCGTCGTGAACGACTGGCCGAGCTTGCCGATGAAGTAGCTCACGACCGGCAAGGGCGAGCCCGCCAGGCGCTTGAGCGTGCCGTCGCTCTTCTCCACCGCGATGTCGATCGCGAGGTTCTGCAGGCCGCTCAGCAGCACGCCCGCGGCGAGCATGGCGGGAAGGAAGAACCAGGCGGCCGTGATCTCGTCGCCGTCGGCGGTCTGGCCGAAGCTCGCCTCGCTGAACGAGACCGAGAAGATCGTGAGCATCACCACCGGGAAGAGGAAGGTGAAGAACACGGTGTCGCCCTGCCTGAAGTAGGCGCGCACCTCGTAGCCGATGCGCAGCAGCCCCAGGCGCACGGCGCGGCCGATCGAGGATTCTGTGCGGGATGCCCGGGCCGGGCTGATCGTTGTCGTCATCGTGCTGCCTCCGTCTCATTCAGCGCTTCAGCGCTCAGGTCGCTCGCGTGCTCGTGCCCGACCAGGTCGAGGTAGACGTCTTCGAGGCTGGGTCGGATGACCTCGAGCGAGTCGGGCTCGGCGCCCAGGCGGCTCACGAGCTCGGTGACCAGGGTCGCCGGGGTCGTCGTGCGCTGCTCGCGGCGCTCGCCGTTCTCGAGCCAGCGCACGAGCGGCACGCGCGACTCGCGCCCGCCGATCTCATCGATCGGCGCGAGGTCGACCATGCGGCCGCCCGCGATGATGCCGGCGCGGTCGCCCAGCTGAGCGGCCTCGTCGAGGTAGTGGGTGGTGAGCAGAATGCTCGTGCCCTCGCTCTGCAGCGTGCGGATCAGCTTCCAGAAGCTGCGGCGGGCCTCGGGGTCGAAGCCCGTCGTCGGCTCATCGAGAAAGAGCAGCTCGGGCGCGCCGACGATGCCGACGGCCACATCGACGCGGCGTCGCTGGCCGCCCGACAGCTTGCGGATGAGCGAGCCAGCCTTCTCTTCGAGCCCGACGGCGGCGATCACCTCGTCGACGTCGCGAGGGTTCGGGTAGAGGGCCGCGAAGTGCCGCAGCTGCTCGGCGACGGTGACGTTGCCGCTCTCGCCGCTCGACTGCAGCACGATGCCGATGCGGGCCTTCCAGTCGAGACCGCCTCGACCGGGGTCGGTGCCGAGCACGCGGGCCTCGCCGCTCGTGCGGTCGCGGTACCCCTCGAGAATCTCGATGGTGGTCGACTTGCCGGCGCCGTTGGGGCCGAGGAGGGCGAAGGTCTCGCCGCGGTGAATATCGAAGCTGATGCCGTCGACGGCGGTGAAGTCGCCGTACGTCTTGCGCAGGTCTCGCACCTCGACGACGTTTTCGGTGATTGTCATGCCCCCACTCTGCGCGTTCGATCCGCCGGTCACAACGGCCGGTCGGCCCGAGTCTGCGTCCACCGATCGGTGGACCCCGTGCTCGTAACTCAGTCAGAAATGACACCTGTGCCGTATTTCGCGCGCACATAATTCCTTTCAGCCTGAATTGCGAACGCCATAGCGCGATAAACTCCCTCTGCGCATAAAGCCGCGCACTATGAGGGGGAGAAATTCCATGAAACGCATTACGACTGAACTCGTCGACGACCTCGACGGCACCGTCATCGGGCCGGCCGACGGCGGCACCGTCACCTTCGCCCTCGACGGCGCGAGCTACGAGATCGACCTCGGCCGCGCGAACCAGCAGGCGTTGCGGGATGCTCTCGCGCCGTTCATCGCGAAGGCGCGCTCGACCGGCCGTCGTTCTGGCGCTGCCCCGCGCAAGCGGTCGACGGCCAGCGGCGACACCGCCGCCGTGCGCGAGTGGGCGCAGCGCAACGGCTACACGGTGGGCGACCGCGGCCGCATTCCGGCCGAGATCCGCGAGGCCTACGCCGCCGCGCAGCGCTAGCGTACGAGCACGAGCGACAGGCCGATCGCGACCATGACGACGGCGATGCCCGCATCGAGCCACCGCCACGCGCGCGGGGTCGACAGCCAGCGCGAGAGGTAGCGAGCACCGAAGCCGAGCGCGGTGAACCACGCGACGCTCGCCGCCATCGCGCCCGCGCCGAACAGCCAGCGCGCATCGCCGTGCGTGCCGGCGATCGACCCGAGCAGGAAGACGGTGTCGAGGTCGACGTGCGGGTTGAGCCAGGTCAGCGCGAGCGCCGTGAGCACGACAGTGCGCAGCCGCGCCTGAGGGGGAGCGACAGCAGTCGCGGCACCCGTGGTCGCGCCCGACTCGGTGGTGCTCGACTCATCGACGACGAGCGCGGCACGGGGGCGCCAGGCGCGGCGCGCGGCGAGCATCCCGTACCCGACGAGGAAGGCCGCACCCACCCAGCGCACCACCTCGACGAGCCAGGGAATCGCCGACAGCACCGCGCCAATGCCGGCGATGCCCGCGGCGATGAGCACGGCGTCGGAGACCGCGCACACGATGACGACGGCGAGCACGTGCTCGCGCCGGATGCCCTGGCGCAGCACGAAGACGTTCTGCGCGCCGATGGCGATGATGAGCGAGAGGCCGAGGCCCATGCCCGCGAGCAGCACGCTCACGAGCACGCCGCCGTCACAGCGCCCCGCACGGCTAGTTCGTGCCGAAGAGCGACTGCAGGCGCTGGATGCCCTCGAGCAGGTCCGCGTCACCGAGCGCGTAGCTGAAGCGCAGGTAGCCGCTGGGCCCGAACGCCTCACCGGGCACGGCTGCGACCTCGGCGTGCTCGAGAATCAGGTCGGCCAGCTCGAGCGAGGTCGCGGGAGTCGAGCCCTTCCACTCGCGGTGCAGCAGCCCCGTGACGTCGGGGTACACGTAGAACGCGCCTGTCGGCGTCGGCGTGACCATGCCGGGGATGCGGTTGAGCTCGGCGACCGCGACCGTGCGTCGCCGGTCGAAGGCCTCGCGCATGGTGGCGACCGCATCTTGCGGCCCCGTGAGGGCAGCGATCGCGGCGCGCTGCGAGATGTTGGCCACATTGCTCGAGAGATGCGACTGCAGGTTCGAGGCCGCGGCGATGACGTCGGCAGGGCCGACCATCCACCCCACGCGCCAGCCCGTCATGGCGTAGGTCTTGGCGACGCCGTTGACGAGAATGCACTGCTCGGCGAGCTCGGGCACGGCCTCGACGATCGACACGGCGCGCACGCCGTCGTAGGTGAGCGCCTGGTAGATCTCGTCGCTGATGACCCAGATGCCGTGCTGCAGGGCCCACTCGCCGATGGCCTTCGTCTGCTCGGGGCTGTAGACCGAGCCGGTCGGGTTCGAGGGGCTCACGAACAGCAGCACCTTGGTGCGCGGGGTGCGCGCGGCCTCGAGCTGCTCGACCGTGACGAGGTAGTTCTGGTCGGCGCCGGCGAAGACCTCGACGGGAACACCGCCGGCGAGACGCACGACCTCGGGGTAGGTGGTCCAGTACGGCGCGGGCAGCAGCACCTCGTCGCCCTCGTCGACGATCGTCGCGAAGGCCTGGAAGACCGCCTGCTTGCCGCCGTTGGTGATGATGACCCGCCCGGCGGACACCTCCAGCCCACTGTCGCGCGCCGTCTTCTCGGCGACCGCCTCGCGCAGCTCGGGCAGGCCCGCGGCGGGGGTGTAACGGTGGTTCTTCGGGTCGCGCGCGGCAGCGACGGCGGCCTCGACCACGTGGTCGGGCGTCGCGAAGTCGGGCTCGCCCGCGGCATAGCTGATGACGGGGCGTCCGGCGGCCTTGAGGGCCTTGGCCTTGGCGTCGACCTTGAGGGTCGCAGATTCGCTGATGGCGGCGATGCGGCGGGCGATGCGTGCTGAGTCGGCGGTCACGGCCCCGATTCTACGGCGGCCGGGCAGGTCGCGAGCGAGTGCCGGGGTGCGCGGATGCTCGCCCGCCGATTTGCAGAGCATCCGGTGTCGCTTACACTGGGAGGCGGTAGTTGATTCCTGCCATGCTTTGGCATGCCCGGGATCAGCCGCCCACCGCAGAGGGCGGTGGCTCAATTGGTAGAGCAGCGGTCTCCAAAACCGCAGGTTGCAGGTTCGAGTCCTGTCCGCCCTGCACAGTCGCCGGCTCGGTGCATTCTCTCGATTCATCGAGAGCGTGCGCCGGGTCAGGCGGTGTGCACCACCAGACCGAGCAAACCGTGCGAGCGACGAAGGTAGAGCATCACGTGAGCAGTGTGATCGACGACCAGGGCGGCGAAGATGTCGTCGCCAAGGCGAAGCGCGACCGTGCTGAGAAGCGCGGCCCCTTCGGTCGTTTCGCGCTGTTCATCCGCCAGGTGCTCAACGAGCTCAGCAAGGTGGTCACCCCCACCCGCCGCGAGCTCATCACCTACACGCTGGTCGTGCTCGTGTTCGTGATCATCATGATGGCGATCGTGTCGGGCCTCGACATCGTCTTCGGGTGGCTCGTGTCATTCATCTTCGGAGACGGATCGGCTGTGCTCGGCCAGTAGGCCGGCACCCCGACTGCCCACCCGCACTGCAAGGAAAGAGAAACCGTGACTGAGAAGCTGCCCAGCGAGCTCGACCTCTCGACTGCCGCCGAGCAGTCGTCTGAGGAGGACGAGGCTCAAGAGGGCAACGTGATCGACGCCCAGCTGCATTCGGCCGACGCCGCCGAGCACAACGCGATGCACCTCGTCGACGACAACGCCGAGCCCGACTTCGAGGGCCTGCTCGACGCGCTCGAGGCCGCCGTCGACCCCGAGGCCGATTCGATCGTCGACGACGCCCTCGACATCGACTCGCCCGACGAGGCCGATGCGGCCGCCGAGGCGACGCACGACGAGGCCGATGACGAGGCGAGCGAGGCCGACGAGGTCGAGGTCGACCCCTACGAAGACTTCAAGCTCGAACTGCGCATGAAGCCGGGCAAGTGGTACGTCGTGCACTCGTACGCGGGCTTCGAGAAGCGCGTCAAGCAGAACATCGACAACCGCACCATCTCGATGAACATGGAAGAGAGCATCTTCGAAGTTCAGGTTCCGATGGAAGACGTCGTCGAGATCAAGAACGGTCAGCGCAAGCTCGTCACGCGCGTGCGCATTCCCAGCTACGTGCTCGTGCGCATGGAGCTCAACGAAGACAGCTGGTCGGTCGTGCGGCACACGCCGGGCGTCACGGGCTTCGTGGGCAACGCCCACAACCCGACCCCGCTGCGCTTCGACGAGGCCTTCCAGATGCTCAAGTCGACCGTGCAGATCGCCGAGGCTCCGGCCAAGGCGGGCGGCTCGAAGGGCGGCGGCCTCGCGGCTCGCGTCATTCCCGCCGAGATCGACTTCGAGGTCGGCGAGACCATCACCATCAAGGAGGGCTCGTTCGCCGGGCTCCCCGGCACGATCAGCGAGATCAAGCCCGAGAGCGGCAAGCTCACCGTGCTCGTCTCGCTCTTCGAGCGCGAGACCCCGGTCGAGCTCAGCTTCGACCAGGTCACCAAGCTGTAACACCTCTAGATGACCGCGGCACGCAACGGGCGTGCAGGCGGGAGCGCAGCATCCACCCGGATGCTGCTCGACACGAAAGAAGAAGAATATGGCACCGAAGAAGAAGGTCACGGGTCTGATCAAGCTGCAGATCCAGGCCGGCGCCGCCAACCCCGCCCCGCCCAGCGGGCCGGCGCTGGGTCAGCCCGGCGTCAACATGATGGAGTTCTGCAAGGCCTACCCCGCGGCGACCGAGTCGCAGCGCGGCAACGTCTTCCCCGTCGAGATCTCCGTCTACGAAGACCGTTCGTTCACGTTCATCTTGAAGACGCCG
>SXMG01000127.1 GCA_005778835.1 Actinomycetota bacterium | reverse complement strand
TGGTCGACCGGATCCCAGTTGACCCAGCTGTCTTTGCGGTAGGCCAGGCCCTTCTCGTACATCTTCAAGAACAGCCACTGGTTCCAGCGGTAGTAGTCAGGGTCGGAGGTGTGCAGCACGCGGGTCCAGTCGAAGCTCGCGGCGTACCGCTTCATCGAGACCTTCTGCTGCTCGATGTTCTCGTAGGTCCACAGGCGCGGGTCGGCGCCGCGCTTGATGGCGGCGTTCTCGGCGGGCAGTCCGAACGAATCCCAGCCGATCGGGTGCAGCACGGTGAAGCCCTGCTGACGCCAGTATCGAGCGACGATGTCACCGAGGGCGTACTGTTCGGCGTGCCCCATGTGCAGGTCGCCGCTCGGGTACGGGAACATGTCGAGGATGTACTTGCGCGGCTTGGCGTCGCTCGGGTCGTCGACCGTGAAGGGCTGAAGCTCGTCCCACACCGGAGCCCAGCGCGCTTCGATGCGGGCGAAGTCGTAGGCGTTCTCGTCGGGCAACTCGTCAGACACAGAAGATCTCGATTCACATGGGTGCAGTGGTGGCGGAGCGAAGTTCTCAGATTACCGTCTGCACGCGCGCGTCAGCGGCACCGAGCGCGCGCAGCAGCGCGGCGGCCTTGAGCCGCATCTCGGCCACTTCGGCGGCGGGCTCGCTGAGCGCCGTGATGCCGCCGCCAGCTCCGATGGTCGCGCGGCCGCCCTCGACGACGATGCTGCGAATGACCATGGCCAGATCGGCGGTGCCGTCGGCGCCCAAGTAGCCGAAGGCTCCCGAGTAGATGCCCCGGGGGCCGGCCTCGAGCTCGGCGAGCAGCTCGATCGCGCGGCGCTTCGGTGCGCCCGTCATCGAGCCGGCGGGCAGGCACGCGGCTACAGCATCCAGCGCATCGAGGCCGGGCCGCAGGCGACCTTCGACGGTGCTCACGAGTTGATGCACGTGGGCGTAGCTCTCGACTTCGAGCAGCCCCGTGACCGTGACGCTGCCGACCTCGCACACGCGCGACAGGTCATTGCGCATGAGGTCGACGATCATGAGGTTCTCGGCCTGCTCCTTGTCGCTCGCGGCGAGCTCGGCGGCGAGCGCCGCGTCGCGCCCGGGGTCAGCGTCGCGGGGCCGCGTGCCCTTGATCGGGCGGGTCTGCACGACACGGTCGGCGACGCGCAAAAAGGTCTCGGGGCTCGCGCTCAGCAGCGTCGTGCCGCCAATGCGCACGAGCGCGCCGTGGTGCGCGGGGCTCGACCGCCGCAGCCGTCGGTAGACCCCGGCGGCATCGACCGGCACGCCCTCGACCGTCTCGAGCTCGGCCTGCGTCGTGAGGCACAACTGGTAGGCGTCTCCGTCGCGGATGCTGCGCTGGCACGCCCGCACGAGCTCGGCGTAGTGCTCGTCGGTGTCGCGCCAGGCGACCGACATCGCGGGGCTGGCCCCGTCGTCATCGGTGACGGATGCTGATGCCGCTGCCTGCAGCACCCCGAGCATGCGCTGCCGCCAGTCGTCGAGCTCGCCGCTCCACTCGCCGTGCCCGTCGAGGTCGAGCGCCACGAGTCGTGCGGTGCCCTGCTCGTGGTCGATCTCGATGCCGCGGTCGACGCGGAGCCAGGCCGCGCGGTGCTCGGGCGGCACGGTGGCGACCGGCAGGCCCATCGTCTCGTCGCGCAGCTCGTAGCCGAACCAGCCGACGAGGCCGAGCGGCACAGGGGCGGCGCCCGGCAGGTCGGGCACGGCGAGCGCCGCGATCTCCCTCCGAAGCTGCGGCAGCACCGGCGCAGCAGTGTCAAGCAGCACGCGCTCGCCGAGAGCGATGAGGCTGCGGCCGCTGCGCGCGCCGATGCCGCTGTCGAGCCAGACGAACCCGTCGGCCTCGGGGTGCTCGCGCGCGAGCGCCGCGGCCACGGTCTCGGCTTCGAGCGGCGCCGCGACCGAATGCTCGAGAACGCCGGGCCGCATACGCTGAATTCTATGGTCGAGGTCGAGCGCGGTCGCCGAGAGGAAGGGCTGCACGCCTGGGTGCCTGGCGAGGATCGCACCTGGCAGGTCGTCAACTGGTGCGACCCGCACGATGGCACCCTGCTCGTCGCCGATTCGTGGCGGGTCGTCGAGGGCGCCGTTCGCGGGCTCGAGCGCCATCGTGCGCGATTCCTGGCCGGGGTCGGCGCTCAGCACCCGGCCGAAGCGCAGACAGCCGCACGCTTCGTCGACGAGGCGATCGCCGCGTTGCCCCGGCACGGCGACTGGTTTCCGCGCATCGAGCTGCGCTCGCGCGGCGGCGGAGTGCAGTGGTGGCTGCGCCTGCGGCCGACTCCCCCGACGAGCACCGAGGTCGTTGTCGCGACTGCCCCGCGCGACGTGCGCACCCTTCCTCTGGTCAAGGGCCCCGATCTGGATGCCCTGCTGAGCCTGCGCACCGCCGTGCAGCCCCTCGGTGCGGGCGAAGCCGTCATTCTCGACACCGACGGGCACCTCGTCGAAGGTGCGTACAGCGGCCTGATGTGGTGGCACGACGGCGTGCTCGTGCGGCCCGCCGACGAGCTGCCGCGCATCGCCAGCGTCACCGTCGGCCTCGTGCTCGACGCCGCGCGCACCGCGGGCGTGCCGCTCGAGGAGCGTCGCGAACGCCCCGAGGAGCTGGAGGGCTGCGAAGTGTGGGTGCTGAGCGCTCTGCACGGACTGCGGGTGGCGACCGCGTGGGTCGACGGCCCAGCTCTCGCGCCCGGCGAACGAGCAGCCGAAGGGCGAGCGTGGCTCGCGGCGGCCGCCGCAGCGGTACCGGGCAACTGAGCAGAGCGCACGGGTGCGAGCGCAGCATCCGGTCGCCTGCTGTTCACCTGCCCGAGTCACGCTGACCGGCGTGGAGGAGATCACGCAGTGGGTCATCGACGCCTCGGGGTCGCCCTGGGTGCTGCCGATCGTCGCCGTGCTCACGATTCTCGACGCGTTTCTCGTCATCGTGCCGAGCGAGACGGCCGTCGTCGCCCTCGCGACCCTCAGCATCTCGAGCGGCACGCCGAACCTGGCGCTGCTCATCGTCGTCGCCGCCCTCGCGGCCATGATCGGCGACAGCCTCACCTATGCGCTCGGCCGCAAGCTCGGGGCGCCTCTGCTCGCGCGCATCAGGTCGCCACGGGTGCAGAGCGTGTTCGCCTGGGCGCGCACGGCGCTCGACCGTCGGGCCGCGCTCGTGATCTTCATCGCGCGCTACATTCCCTACGGCCGTGTCGCCGTCAACCTCGTGGCGGGCGCGACGGGCTTCGGCTACCGGCGCTTCCTGCCCCTCAGCGCTCTCGCCTGCCTGGCCTGGGCGGTCTACAACGTCGCACTCGGCGCCACCTTCGGCGCCTGGCTCGGCGACAACCCCGTGCTCGCGGTCGTCGTCTCGGTCGTGGTCGCGGTCGCGATCGGCCTGATCATCGATGCGATCCGCGTGCGGCGAGAGCGTCGGCAGACCGCGGAATGACGCTGTACCCCGGGGTAGAACGGTCGTGTACCCCGACAGGGTGACACCCCGACTGGGGGGGTGACGATTCCTCCCGGATCGACCCCGGTGCACCGTAGACTGACGGCGCTGGTTTCGGGACCAGCACCTGAGGGGGAAATCAGCGTGTCAGACGATGAATACGGTCGCGTGCCGGCGGGGTGGTACCCCGACCCGCTCGGACTTCCGCAACTGCGGTGGTGGGACAACCACTCCTGGACCGAGCACGTGTCTGACGCCCGTCAGCCCATGATGCCGACGCCGGCGGCCGCACCCACGATGTTCGCCGACGACGAGCTGCCGACCCGCCGTGGTCGCCGCAGCACCGAGTCGGCGCCGGAGAGCGACGACTCGCCGATCGCGCAGCCCACCGCGGCGACTCTGCGCCAGCTGGCGCCGCCGTCGACCGCGGAGGCGCCGCCGCTCATCGACCCGAGCGTGCCGTCGGCCCCTGCCGCATCAGAACCGTCGGCCGCGGCACCTGCCGCCTCGGTGCCCGCCGGTTCTGCGCCCGACACCTCGGTTCCGTCGGCCGCTTCGGCCACGCCGAACCCCGCCGACGCCTTCGCGGCCGCGGCGTTCGCCGACCTCGCCGCCGAGACCGCGCGCACCACGGCCCAGCAGCCGAGCGAACCCTGGGTTCCGCTGCAGAGCACCTCGGCACCCGTGTCGTCAGTGCAGACCGGTTCGTCGCCCTTCGGCTCGGGCGCCGGCGCCGGTTCTCCGGCCTACGGCTCGCCCGCCTACGGCTCTGCGCCCGGGTACGGCTCTGCGCCGGGCTACGGCTCGGCCCCCGGATTCGGCTCGGCCCCGAACGCGCCCGCGTTCACGCCCGCCTGGTCAGAGTCGCCGGTCTCGGCGAGCGACCCGGGTCGTCGTGGCACCCACCAGACTCTCGGAACGACCGCGCCGCACCTGCAGACGATCGAAGTGTGGGCCATCGCCCTGCTGCCGATGCTGCAGCTGCTGCTGAGCCTGCTCGTCGTCGCGGCGTTCTCGACCGGCCCGAGCGTCGCCTTCATGGCGGCCATCTGGCTCGGTCCGCTGCCGATCATCATCGTCCTGGCCCTGCTGGATGCTCGCACGCTGCGCCGCCGCGGCGTCGACCGCGTCGCCAGCGGGTGGTGGGCAGCCCTCGGCGCTCCGATCTTCTTGATCGTGCGAGCCGTGGCGCTCAGCCGCATCTCGGGCAGCGGCTACGGCCCGGTCGGTGTCGCCCTGCTGCTCACGGGTCTCGTGGGCGCGTCGATCCTGGCCGTGCCCGGCCTCATCATCGCCGCCTTCCCGACCGTGTTCGCCGCCGAGGCATCGAACAGCATCGAGCTCAACGCCCGCAGCATCGGCGCGGCGATGGAGGTCTCGTGCCCGGCGACGCCGCCGCTGTTCATCGGCCAGCAGCTGCGCTGCCCCGCCGTGAACACCTCGGGCGAGAACCTGGTGGTCACGGTGAGCCTGCAGCGGTCGAACGGATGGATCGCGTGGCAGGTCGACGACTGGGGAATCTTCAGCGTGGTTCGCTGAGCGAATGCGCGCCGAGCGGCCCGAACCGCTCGGCGCGCATAATCGAAAGCACGACCCGGTCGGGGGACCGGGAACACATGGGGGAAGAGCGATGACGAACACGACGACGGTGCGGGTGCCGGCCGGGTGGTATCCCGACCCGGTGACGCTCGCCGATTCGGGTGCGGCCACGCAGCGCCGGTGGTGGGACGGCGCAGCATGGTCGAACCACACCGCACCGTTCGAGGCACCTCGTGCCGCGGCCGCGTCGCCGACCGGTTCATTGACGGCTGTCGGCAGCGCTCCGACCACCGTCGGGCCGAGAGACTCCGCCCGCAGTGCCGAGAACATGCCGTTGCACTCGGTCGCCGCACGGCCCTCGTCGACGCGCAGCCGCGTCGAGGCCGAGGTCGCCTCTGCGGCGCCCTACTCGGCCTTCTCACCGAGCACCTCGTCGGTGCCGTTCTCGTCGAACTCGGTCGGCTCGGCCGGCACACAGGTCGACTACGAGCCGTTCGCCCACCGTCGTCACGCCGAAGCACTCGCGAACGTCTCGCCCCGCGCGACGACGCGCAACCCGCTCGGCCTGCGCGTGCACACCGTCTCGATCTGGCTCATGGCCACGATGCCGATCACCCAAGCGCTGCTGATCTTCTGGGTGTTCAGCTCGCTGCCGCCTGAGAGCTCGAGCTGGACCCGCGCACTCGCTGTGGCCCTGCCGTTCGTGCTCTCGGCCGCCCTCGCGGGTCAAGACACGCGCCAGCTCGAGAGCTCGGGCCACCTGCGCACGGCACCGTGGTTCGCCGCGCTCATCACGCCTCCGGTCTACCTCGCCCTGCGCGGCGTGCGCGTCTCACGCGCGACCGGCGTCTCGCCGTGGCCGCTCGTCATATGGGTGATCGCGCAGCTCGCGGTCGTCGCCGTCTGGTTCAGCCTCGACCCCGCCGCGGTGCAGCTCGTGCTGGAGCAGTTGGGTTGACGCTCGGAGGGCATCCGCCCCCCTCATGGCGCTCTCGGGCGCCCGTCGTAGGCTCGAGACGTGGACGAGACACGCAGCCGCCGGGGCGCCAGCCTCGAGGTTCTGCGTGCCGAAGCGCACGACGAGCTTCAGACCGTGATTCTCGCGCGAGCGCGCGACGGGGAAGACCCGTGGGACTTCATGAGCGAGCTGCCGACCGTCGATGAGCTGGTGGTGTGGATGCTCAGAGCCGACCGCATCCGCGATGACGGTGACCGCCTGCCGACTCCGTCGCGCGACTATCGGCTGCTGCGGCAGATCGCCCTCGATCACCCTGCGCTGACGACGACGGTGTGGAGCATGCTCGGTCGCGAAAGTGAATGACCGCGTCCCCATAAAGGGGGACCACTCGTATACCCCGTTCTGAGACGCCCGCTCGTAGACTCGGCACAGGAGAACCCGATGTCTGCTGACTACACGCCCCAAGCTGGGTGGTACGACGACCCGGAGCGCGCACTGCGCCTTCGGTGGTGGGATGGCGCCCGCTGGACGACCCACACGCGAGCCAAGACCATCGTCGAGCAGGTCGCCGTGGCCGCAGGCGTCTCCGACATGAGTTCGAGCGACGCACTCGCTGTTCCTGGCGCGACGCAGCCGTACGGATACTCGGCGCCCTACTCGTGGTCGCCCGCGATCCCGTCGGCCGCGGCGGCGTCGGCGGTCGAACCCTCGGACGCACCCGCCCTCGGCACGTGGAAGTCGCACACGCGACACCCTCACGAGCTCTGGAACTCGGCGGCGCAGGCGATGGACTACGCGCCTGAGCGGACGACCACCCCCGCCGCCTGGGCGCTCGCCTTCACGCCGCTCGTGGTGACCCTCTCGCAGCTCGCCGCCATCACTCTCACCGGTCTCGAGTCGACTCCGCTCCTCTGGATCTTCGCGGCGACTCTGCTGCCCGTGCTGTGGATCATCATCTGGGTACGTCGCGACCGGCTCACGCTGCACGAGTGGGGTCACCTGCGCCGCGCCCACTGGGGCTGGGCGTTTCTCGGGGCCGTCGGCTACCTCACCGCGCGCACGCTCGTCGTGCGGCGCCAGGCGACCGGTCGCGGCTGGTGGCCGCTGCTCCTCAATCTTGCGCTCACGGCGATCCTGCTCAACATCTGGTTCCTCACGCCGCTCTTCAGTCTGATCCGCGCCGCCGTTCCCTGACACTGCCGGTCACAGGCGGCGCAGGCCGAGCACCTTGACCACGGCGAATCCGGCCTCGACGCTGGCCGCTAGATCGACGACCGCGTCGATGCCCCAGTCGTGGTCGCCCGCCGGGTCGTCGATGACCTGGCGCACGCTCCACGTGCCGGGAGCATCCGCGGGTGCCTCATCGATCTGGACGAGGGATGCGCTGCGCGCGTTGCCCCCCGTGAGCACCTCCTCGTGGTCGGCGTAGTAGGCGTCGAGCGCCTCGGGCCAGCCCGCCTCGGGGTCGAGCGCCTCGAGGTCGTCGTCGCGCTGCAGTGCCGCGAGCTGCACGCGGCGGAAGAGCTCGTTGCGCACGAGTACGAGGAATGCCCGTCGGTTGGTCGTGACATCCGGCGGCGGGGGCGGCAGCACGGGCTCGTCGCTGTGCTCGGCGCTCGGGTTGCTCAACTGCTCCCATTCGTCTTGCAGGCTCGAGTCGACCTGGCGCACGAGCTCGCGCAGCCACTCGATGATGTCGCGCAGCTCGTCGGTCTTCGCCTCGTCGGGCACGGTCTGCCGAATCGCGCGGTCGGCGTCGCTGAGGTAGCGCAGCAGCAGCCCCTCGCTGCGCGTGAGCTTGTAGTGGCTGACGTATTCGGTGAAGGTCATGGCCTTCTCATAGAGATCGCGCACGACGCTCTTGGGGCGCAGCTCGACGTCGCGGATCCACGGCTGAGTGCTCGCGAAGGTCTCGAACATGGCGGTGAGCAGTTCGTCGAGCGGCTTGGGGTACTCGACGTCGTCGAGCGCCTCCATGCGCTCGTCGTAGTCGAGGCCCTCGGCCTTCATGGCGCCGATCGCCTCGCCGCGCGCGGCGAACTGCTGCTGGGCGAGCACCGGTCGCGGGTTGTCGAGCGTCGACTCGATGACGCTGATGACCTCGAGCGGGTAGTTCGCATCGGCGTGGTCGAGCACGCCGATGACCGCGAGCGCGAAGGGGCTCAAGGGCTGGTTCAGCGCGAAGTTGGGCTGCAGGTCGACCGTGAGGGTGATCGTCGCCGGGGTGGTTGCGCGGTCGATGACGACGACGCCAGCGCGCACGAGAGTTGTCGCGATGCCAAGCGCGCGCTTCACCAGCTCACGCTGCCGGTGCGGCGGTTCGTGGTTCTCGGTGAGCAGCGCGCGAGCGTTGGTGAAGACGTCTCCCCCGCGCGCGATGAGGTTGATGAGCATCGCCGCGCTCACCTGCATGCGGCTCTCGAGCGGTTCGGGCGCGCCGCCGATGAGCCGCTCGAAGCTCGTCTCGCTCCACGTGACGAAGCCGGCCGGCGCCGACTTGCGCACGATCTTCTTCTTCTTTTTCGGGTCATCCCCCGCCTTCGTCGTCGCGAGGGCGTTCTCGACCTCATGATCGGGCGCCTGCACGACGACGAGCCCGGCCGTGTCGTACCCCGCCCGCCCAGCGCGACCCGCAATCTGGTGGAATTCGCGCGCGCTCAGCTGGCGCATCCGCACGCCGTCGTATTTGCTGAGCGCCGTCAGCAGCACGGTGCGACTCGGCACGTGGATGCCCACACCGAGGGTGTCGGTGCAGCAGATGACCCGCAGCAGCCCGCGCTGGGCGAGCACCTCG
>SXMG01000126.1 GCA_005778835.1 Actinomycetota bacterium | reverse complement strand
GATCCGGATCATGCCGGCGCAGGGAGGACTTCTCGCACCCGTGCCGACCGAAATCGCGGGCTCGAACGCCGTGCCCGCGCTGAGCGAAAGGCACGATCATGGTCAGCACTGCATCCACCACCACCCGCCCCAGCATGCGCTGGCGCGTCGTCGACATCGTCGTGGCGAGCGTCTTGGGCGTCGCCGGCGGTCTCGTCTTCACGCTGTGGAACCTCGTCTACTCGCCCCTCACCGCGCCCATCGAGGCCGTTCTGCCCGGCCTGCAGGCGCTCGTCTACGCTGTGTGGCTCTTTCCGGCCGTGCTCGTCGGCCTCATCGTGCGCAAGCCCGGCGCTGCGCTCTACGGAGAACTCGTCGCGGCCGCGGTCTCGGCACTGCTCGGCGGCTTCTGGGGCTGGACCGCGCTGGCCTGGGGTCTCGTGCAGGGCCTCGGCGCCGAGCTCGTCTTCGCGATTCTGCTCTACCGCGCGTGGGGTCTCGTGCCCGCGATTCTTGCGGGAGTGGGCGCCGGAGCCGGGCTCACGATCATGGACCTCACCTTCTACTACGCCGCCGCACGCCCCGAGTTCATGGTCGTATATGCCGTGAGCGCCATGCTCTCGGGCGCCGTCATCGCGGGCCTCGGCAGCTGGCTCATCGTGCGCGGGCTTGCGCGCACGGGAGCCCTCTCGCGCTTCGCGGCCGGTCGCGAGGTCTCCCGTCGGTCTGAGCCCGAGCTGGCGTCGGCAGCCGAACCCGCGGAGCGCTCATCGACCTCGTGACGACCGCCGCCGCAGCGCTCGGGGCGCACGAGTGGGGCTGGACTCCTGCGGGCCGCTCGACGCCCGTGCTCGACGGGGTCGACCTCAGCATCGGCCCGGGCGAGCGCGTGCTGCTGCTCGGCGCCTCGGGCAGTGGCAAGTCGACGCTGCTGCAGGCCTGGGCGGGCGTGCTCGGCGGGTCGGACGAGGGCGATCAGCGCGGCACCCTGACGGTCGACGACCGCCCGGTGGCCGAGACGCGCGGTCGTGTCGGACTGCTGCTGCAGGATCCGGATGCTCAACTGGTGCTCGCCCGCGCCCGAGACGACGTGGCCTTCGGGCCCGAGAACCTCGGGGTGCCGGCTGCCGAGATCGCCGAGCGCGTCGACTCAGCGCTGCGGGCCGTCGGGCTCGACGTGCCCGCCGACGCCGAGGGCGCCCGGCTCTCGGGCGGGCAGCGTCAGCGGCTCGCGCTCGCCGGCGTGCTCGCGCTCGAGCCCGCCGCCCTGCTGCTCGACGAGCCCACGGCCCAGCTCGACCCGGCCGGGGTCGAGCAGGTCGCCCGCGCCGTCGCTGACCTCGTGCGCGAGCGCGGCCTCACCCTCGTGGTCGTCGAGCACCGCGTCGACGTGTGGGCTGCCCTCGTCGACCGCGTGATCGTGCTCGACGGCGGCCGCGTCGTGGCCGACGGACCCGTCGACGAGGTGCTGGCCGCGCAGGGTGCGGAGCTGGCGGCGCGCGGCGTGTGGGTTCCCGGGCGCGAGCCCGAGCATCCGGCCGCCGCAACAGCACCGCTCGGCGGGGTGCTCGTGCAGACGGCGGGGCTTGACGTGCAGCCGGCCGGGGGCGAGCCGATCGCGCTCGGGCTCGACCTCGAGGTGCGCGCGGGCGAAGTCGTCGCGCTGACCGGGCCGAACGGCAGCGGCAAGAGCACGTTGCTGCTCACTCTCGCCGGGCTGCTACCGCCCGCCGCCGGCTCGATCGAGGCGCTCGGGGCAGGTTCGCCCGATGGCTGGAGCTCGGCCGACCTCGCGGCCCGCTTCGGCGTCGTGTTCCAGAACCCCGAGCACCAGTTCGTCGTGGGCACCGTGCGCGACGAGCTCGCCGTCGGGCCCGCTGCCCTCGCGCGCGCGCGGGGCGCGAGCAGTACTGCCGCGTCCGCAGTGGGCCGGGCCGACGCGCTGCTCGAGCGGCTCGGCCTGCGTCGGCTCGCGGGCGTGAGCCCGTTCTCGCTCAGCGGGGGCGAGCAGCGCCGGCTCTCGGTCGCCACGGCTCTCGCGACCGCCCCGCCCGTGCTGCTGCTCGACGAACCAACCTTCGGGCAGGACTCGCGCACCTGGGCCGAGCTCGCCGCCCTGCTCGCCGAACACCGCGACTCCGGGGGAGCCGTCGTCATGGCGACCCACGACCGCGCCCTCGTCGAGGCGCTCGGCGCGCGCGAGGTCGCTCTGCCCGCCCGCGCGCGCGACCTGGTGTCTGCCACACCGACAGAACAAGCTGACACTCCGCGAGTGGGACGCGAAACGCCTCACTCGACGCCCGACGTGTCGGTCTCGCAGACATCAGGTGGGCGGGCACCGCTCGGCGAGCGGCTCAACCCGGTCGCGTCGATCGCGGCCTCGCTCGTGCCCGCTCTGCTGCTCGTCACGACGATCGACGTGGTGTCGGCCGCGGTCGCGCTCGGCCTGCAGCTGCTGCTGATTCCCCTGCTGGGCATCCCGGTCCGAACGCTGCTGCGGCGCATCGCCCCCATCCTCATCGCGGCCCCGTTCGCCGCCCTCACGATCGTCTTCTACGGGCAGCCGGGCGGCACGGTCTACGTCGAATTCTGGCTCGTGAGCATCAGCGACGGCTCGCTCGAGCTCGCCCTCGCCACGCTGCTGCGCATTCTCGCCATCGCGATTCCCGCCATCGCGCTGTTTTCGCGCCCCGACGCGACACGGCTGGGGGATGCTCTCGGCCAGAACCTCCGCCTGCCCAGCCGCTTCGTGCTCGGGGGAGTCGCCGCGCTGCGCCTGCTGACCGTGCTGCGCGACGACGCGCGGCTGCTCGAGCGGGCGCGCCGCGCGCGAGGCCTCGGCGATCGCGGCCGGGTGCGGCGTGCCGCGGGTCTGGTGTTCGCACTGCTCGTGCTGTCGATTCGCCGAGGTTCGGCGCTCGCCATCGGCATGGAGGCGCGCGGGTTCGGAGCGCCCGGGCCGCGAACGTGGATTCGGCCGTCGCCGTGGCGAGCATCCGACACGGTCGTCGTCGTCGTAGCCGTGCTCGTCTCGGTCGTGGCGGTCACGACGGCGGTGCTCGTCGGAACGTTCAACCCCGTGATCGGAGTGGTCGGTGCCTAGAGAGCGCATCACCCTCATCGACGGGCGGTCGGGATCGGGCAAGACGACCTTCGCGACCGAGCTCGCGCGCTCGACGGGCGCCCAGCTGCTGAGCCTCGACGACGTCTACCCCGGGTGGGACGGCCTCGAGGCGGGCGAGGCCCACGTGCTGCGGCACGTGCTGCGCTCGCTCGCTGAGGGGCAGCCCCCCCGCTGGCGGTCGTGGAACTGGGCGGATGCTCGCCCCGGCTCGTGGCACGACCTCGACCCGGCGCGTCCGCTCGTCATCGAGGGCTGCGGAGCCATCAGCCCTGCGGCCCGCGACCTCGCCGATCACGCGGTCTACCTCGAGCTGCCCGACGACGAGCGCCACCGACGTGCGATCGCTCGCGACGGCGAGCAGTTCGCGCGCAACTGGCAGCGCTGGGCGCGGCAGGAGGAGTGGCACGCGCACCTGCACGACCCGCGCGGCACCGCCGACGAGGTCGTCGAGGGCTGACGCGCGGGTGCGCGGAGGCTAGCGGGGTGCGCTTGCCGGTCGTCGGGCGAGCACCGCGATGCCGGCGAGCAGCGCGATGAGCGCCGCCGCACCGAGCCCGAAGGCCGTCGCGTCGACACCGGTGTCGGCGAGCTCGGGAGCCGCCTCTGGCACCGAAGGCTGCAGCACGAAGAACGTGTCGCCGATCTCATCGCCTTGCCCGTCGCCCTGGTTGGCCTCGATCTCTGCCGCGAAGTAGAGCAGGCCCTGATAGACGATCGGGTCTTCCATGTCGGTCGGGTCGGTCGACACGACCTCGAACGCGCTGCCGTTCCAGGCGAAGATCGAGTTGTTGACAAGGCCGTCGGCGGTGAAGAGCAACTGGCCGTCGAAGACGACGAAGTTCTCCGGGTCGTCGGGAATCGCGTTGCCGGTGAGGCCGCCCGTCACGCGCTCGAATGTCGTTCCATTGAAGCGGTAGAGGTACTCGTCATCATCACTGAGCCCCTCGCCGTTGAAGTAGAGCGAGCCGTTGTAGACGATGAACTCGTCCTCGATGTCGTCGAAGGTGCTGCCCGGCACGAGAGTCAGGTCGGTTCCGTCCCACTCGAAGAAGGCTTCGTCGGGCCCGTCATCGTGCACCACGAAGAGTCGCCCGTCGAAGACAAAAACGCCTTCCACGTCTTCGTCGGCGGGCGCACGCAGCGTGAAAGTCGTTCCGTCATAGGAGTACAAGCTGTAGACGTCGGTGTCTCCGGCGACGAAGTAGAGCACTCCGTCGAACAGCACCGCTTCACTGACCATGTTCTCGGGCACGTCGCCGAGTCCATCGGCAAAGTGGTCTGTCCAGCTCGTGCCGTTCCAGCTGTAGAGCGGGAACGAGCTGCCGCTGCCGTTGTAGGCCGTGCAATACAGCTCGCCGTCGAACAGCACCATGTTGAAGCACTCTTCGTCGGGACGCTCGGGAATGCCGTCGCCGAGCAGCAGTTCGAACGTCGTGCCATCGAACGAGTACGGCGCATAGCCGGCGACGCCCGGGCCGCCCCCTTCACCTGACTCCGAGTTGTAGCCCACGAGATGCAGCACGCCGTTGTACTCGAGTGCCTCGTAGAACTCGGTCGGCCCGGCCGACGGGTCATCGTTGATCAGGGTGCACGTCGTTCCGTCGAAGCTGTAGATACCGCGCGGAATACCCTCGTCAGAGTCGCCGGGCACTTCGGCCCAGAAGTACAGCAGACCGTCGTATTCGACGAAGTCGCGGGCGCCCAGCGGGCAGTCGGGCACCTCCGCCGGGCTGCCGAAAGCGGCGTGCGCCGCCGAGGCCGACCCGACCGACAGAAAGGCGCCGAGGATGACGGCAGAGAGCAGAGTGGCTGGGGTGCGACGCATCGTTCGTCTCCAGAGGGGTGGCAGGCAGCGACGGATCCTCAGCTGCAGGCTGTCAAGGTTTCACTTTTGACGGTATCAGGACTTCGAGAGATCTGCTCAGTGATTTCCGCCCGGTGCGGCGACCGCGCCTCACCCGAACCAGCGACCGAACACGGTGACCGGGTCGGCGAAGCGCCACGCCACGCCCGGCTCGGTGATCGCGCTCACCGACTCGAGGCGCGCTGTCTGCTGCACGCCCCCGGCCGTGACGATGAGGCTGCCCGCGTCGGCGCCGCGGAAGATCGTCGAGCGCGAGGCCGTCTCGATGCGCACGCCGAGGCCGTCGAGCTCGGTCGAGCTGACCGAGATCGCTTCGGTCGCCACGAGGTCGGTCGACTGGCCCCAGGCCGAACGCGCGACAGCGACGACGCCTCCGGCGGCAACGACCTCGACCTCGCGCACGGCCCCGCGCACCTCGGTGACGAGCGCACTGGCCGCCGTCTCGGCGGCCGGGTAGCTCGGCTGGCCGAGCATCGCGATGACGATCGTCTCGTCGCCCACCGGCACCCCGATCAGCACGCACACTCCGGCCGCATCGGTGTACGAGCGCACCAGCCCGACGGTGCCCAGCGCGGGCAGAAAGGCGGCCTGGTCGGTGAAGCGCGAGCCGGCCGACGTCGTGCGCGGCCGGGTGTCGAGCAGCTCGGCGAGGGCGGGCGTCGCGAGCGCGAGCTGCCCGAGTCGCGCCAGGTCGGTCGCGGTCGAGCGCGAGCCGGGGTCGAGGCCCGTGCCGTCGGTCACCGTCGTGTCGGCCAGACCCTGCTCGTCAAGCCACGCGGCGGCTGCCGCGAGATAGCCGTCGAGCCCGCCGAAGACGGCGTCGATGAGCAGCTCGGCCGTGTTGTTGCCCGAGCTGAGCAGGGTCGCGGCGATCAGGTCGCGGCGCGTGAGGGTCTGCCCGAACTGCACGGGCACCGTGCGGGCGCCCGCGGCGTCGAGCGCGCGGTACCGATCGACGGCGGCCTGATCGATCGTGATCGCCGGGCCCGTGCCGCCCGGCGCGAGCGGCTCGGCGTCGAGCACGACGCTCACGAGCACGAGCTTGGCCGCGCCCGCGATCGGCCGGGGGTCGGCGCTGCCGCTCGCCACGATCGAGCCGCTCTCGGCGAGTGCGGCCGTCGAGCCGGCCTCGGGCATCGTGAGCGTCTCGGTCCAGCTGCCGTCGACGGCCGAGCTCAGCGTCTGCTCGACGTGCAGGCGCGGCAGGGGGCTCAGCATGGCGGCGGCCGCGTAGGCGAGCACGGCGACGATGACCAGAGCGAGCATCCCGCTCACAATGCTGCGCACCCGCCGCGCGCGACTCATGCCCACCCCAGGCGGTGCAGCTCGTCGTCGTCGATTCCGTAGAAGTGGGCAATCTCATGAACCAGGGTCACGTGAATCTGGTCGCGCAACTCGTCGAGGTCGGCGCTGATGGCGAGCAGCGGCTCGCGATAGAGGATGATGCGGTCGGGCAGCTCGCCGAAGCCGTACTGCCCCCGGTCGGTGAGCGCGGTGCCCTCGTAGAGCCCCAGCAGATCGAGCGAGCCGTCGTCGGGCCGTGCCTCGGTCACGAAGACGACGTTCTCGAGCCCCTCGACCATCTCGTCGGGCAGCGCATCGAGCTCGTCGACGACGAGTTCTTCGAAGGCGGCCTCGTCGAGCTCGAGCGACGGAGCCGTCGCCTCGTCGGTCACGGTTCCTCCGAGTCGGCGGCCTGCTCGGCGCTCTCGAGCACCTGCACGAGGGCGTCCTGCATCCAGGCGAGCAGGTCGTAGACATCGCGCAGGCCCGGCTCGGCGAAGCTGCCCTCATCGCCGTCGACGACGATGCCCATACGGTCGGCGATGACCAGACGCAGGTCGCCGAGGCCGCGCACCCAGTCGAGCGCCGCATCCTTCGTCACGGTCACGGTGCGGGCTTCGTCACTGCCGACCCCGGGGGCCAGCGCACTCGACAGCGAGTGCGCGAAGCCGATCTTGCGGTCGACGAGCCCGCGGCGGCTCAGCCGGCGCCACTCATCGGCGAGCTCAGGGTCGGAGCGGTAGGCGTCGGGCAGCAGCCGCAGCACGGCAGAGTCGGTGTCGACCGGCGACTCGAGCGACTCGGCCAGCAGCGCCTGCAGCTGATCGGCGAGCGACACGAGAATGCTCGCCTCGGCGGGCTCGACCACGGCGATGCCGACGACATCGTCGCCGTCACCGGGATTCGGGCCGCTGATCCTCATCGCGGCGCCCGCTCGACCGTGGCCCACAGGCCGTACTCGTGCATCGCCTCGGCGTGGCGCTCCATGTGCTCGCGGTTGCCCTCGGCGAGGGTCGCGCGCCCCGCGGTGTGCACCTGCATCATGAGGTGCTCGGCGGTGCGAGCATCCACCCCGAAGTGTCGACGGAAGACCCACGAGACGTAGCTCATGAGATTGACCGGGTCGTTCCAGACGACGATCTGCCACGGCACTTCGGCGGCGTGCACAGGCTGCTCGACGAGGTGCTCGTCGAGCGTGGGCGATGCCGCTGCCGGGGGAGTCACACGGCCAGTCTGCCGGTCGACGCTGAAACGCCGCGCAGAACAGGCCGAGCAGCACCAGATGCAGTGTCGTGCGGTGAACAAGAATTGGGGTGAGTAACGGGGCTTGAACCCGCGACCTCCTGGACCACAACCAGGCGCTCTGCCAGCTGAGCTATACCCACCATGCAGACCCTCTCGCGAGAGCCGACACGACAGTCTATTACAGCCGAGACTCCCACTTCGCAATGACCTCTGACGCGATGAGTTGCGCGTCGTCAGAACTCGGTCCGGGCTCGCCCGTGAACCCCGCCCGGCGGTAGTAGTCGAGCTCGCGAATCGACTCGAGAATGTCGGCGAGGGCTCGGTGGCCACCGTTCTTCGGCGGGGCGTTGAAGTACACGCGCGGAAACCAGCGGCGCACGAGCTCTTTGATGCTCGACACGTCGACCGACCGGTAGTGAAGGTGCGCGTCGACGCTCGGCATGTACTTCGTGATGAAGGCGCGGTCGGTGCCGATCGTGTTGCCCGCGAGGGGAGACTGCCCGGCTGTCGGCACGTGCTCGGCGATGTAGGCGAGCACCTGCTGCTCAGCATCCGCGAGCGGCACGCCCTCGACGAGCTCGGCGAGCAGTCCGCTCGACTCGTGCATGGCGGTCACGAACTCGCCCATGTTCGCCAGGCCCGCCTCGGTGGGCGCGATGACGATCTGGAAACCCGGATGCACGGGCTCGAGCTCGTAGTCGGTGATGACGACGGCGACCTCGATGAGGTCGTCGACCTCGACATCGAGACCGGTCATCTCGCAGTCGATCCAGACGAGACGATCGGTCGTAGAACTCACCGGGGCAGTCTATCGACGCGCGCTGACCCGGCCCTCCGCCCGTTCAGCCGACCCGCGTAGCCTGGGGGAGTGCACCTCGACCTCTACACCTCCGCCTTCTGCGACCCGTGCCACCGGGCGCGCGAGGTCGTCGCGGAAGCACAGCGCCTCGTGCCGGCTCTCGAGGTCACCGAGCGCGACGTCGCGGCACACCAGGCCCGAGCCGCCGATCTCGGCATCACAAGCACGCCCACGACGATCATCTACAGCGCCGACGGAGCCGAGGTGCTGCGGGCGAGCGGAGTGCCCACCCTGCCGCGCCTGCTGACGGCGCTCGCGCAGGCGCTCGACTGAAGCTGCTCCGCTACCCTTGAACCCGACCCTCCGTAGCTCAGTGGATAGAGCAAGAGCCTTCTAATCTCTTGGTCGCAGGTTCGATTCCTGCCGGGGGGGCTGCGTTGATTCCTGGCTGCGCCGCCGCTCCTGCGGGCGTCAGCAGGTGCGCAAGGCCGCTACCTGCACCGACAGCGCGTTCGGCCCACCGAGCAGCCGCACCTCCTGCGCGCCGAGCGCGGTGATGGCGGATCGCACAGAGGCAGGCACGCACGTGCCGGGCACCGTGAACATCGGCCCGGGCTCGAGGGTCGCGAGCACCCCTCCCGCGAGCGCGTCCGGGAAGGAATACGCGTTCGTCAGGTAGACGAAGTCGCTGGACGTGAACGCCGCGGCGTTCACCGCCACCGCAGTATCGATACGGCTCGGGCCCGATCGGCGTTCGGCATCGGCGACGGTGTCGAGCGAGGCGAACATGCCCTCCGACACCGCGGGAGGCCCGCCCGCGACCACGATGCTGGTTGCTCCCAGATCACCGATCAGAGTGAGCGTCTCGAGGTCGGCCGACGACGCTCGGCCGGGAACGAGAATCACCGGAGCCGACACCGTGCCCGCCGCAGCCCCCGCCGCGAGAGCGTCAGCGAAACCGGTGCCCGTCGCGACGTAGACCGTCTCGGCGCTCTCGAAGCCGAGCGCGGTCACCGCGCGCGAGGTGGCGTAGCGGTCGGGGCCCGACACGCGATCGATGCTCGGGGCGAGCGGGCTCAGGGCCGCGTACACCGCGTTCGACACCGCGCTCGCCGCACCGACGACATAGATCTTGTCAGGGTTGAGGCGCTCGATCTCGGCCTTCACCGACGCGGGGAGCGATGTGGGGCTCGTGAGCAGTAGGGGCCCGCCCATGGCGGCCGCCACGGGGCCAGCGCTCAGAGCATCGGGGAAGTTGGTGCCCGAGGCGACGAAGACCACGGGCGTGCTCGTGATCGGGCTCGGGAAGCCGGCTTGCGAGATCGCCACGGCCGTGTCGAAACGACTGGTGCCCGAGATGCGTGCCACCTGGGGTCCGGCTGTCATCTGCGCGCTGATCCAGGGCTCAAGGGCACTGACCTCGGTGTACACGCCCGGGTAGGGCGCTTGGGCGCAACCCTCACCCCAGCTGGTGATGCCCGCGAGAGTCGGAGTGCCGCCCACGTCGATGATGAGAGGCCCGCCGCTGTCGCCCTGGCAGGCATCCGTCGAGAATGCGGGGCCGACCGCGCACAGCATGACGGCGGTCGAGATGCCGCCGTACGCAGAATTGCACGACGAATCGGAGACCACGCTCACCGTCGCCTTCTTCAACTGCGCCGGGTAGTTCGAGCCCGTTTTCGAGGTGTTGCCCCACCCCGTGATGAGCGCGCTCGTGCCGGCGGCGACAGTCGACGTCGCGAGGGCGACCTCCTGGTGCAGTCCTGGAGTCAACGCGATCGGCTCGGCGAGGCGCACGACGGCCACATCGTTGTCGAAGGTGTTCCAGTTCCACGACGGATGGATCGAGATCGATGCGACCGCCAACGACACCTTGCTCGTCGTGCTCAGGGTGGCGGTGCCGTGCACGATGCCCAGTTGATTCGGATGCACGTTCCAGTCGGAGGACGGATCGAAGAGGCAGTGCGCCGCCGTCACGATCTCCCAGGAGGAGATGATCGACCCGCCGCAGAACTGGGCCTGGTAGTTCGACACGTTCCACGGCTTGTACACGAGGCCCACCTGCCACGGGGCGTCGGCGATGACCGCATTCGTGCCGCCGATGATCGACGGGTCGTACACGTCATCGCCCGCGGGGCGCGCGGTCGCCGACGGTGCGAGCAGCAGCGACAGGGTGAGACCGCCGATGGCGGCGAGGGCGGTGCCGAGGCGTGCTCGACGGGCAGAGGTCGCTGACACGAAGCGTCTACTTTCTCAAACGACTGCACAGTTCGATCGTGCAGCGGCAGGTTCGGCGCTTCGAGGTCGATGCGTTGTGCTCACCGTAAGCCATGAGACACCCTCAGGGGAATACCGCGTCGAGAGGAAGCCGCGCAGGTTCTCGCGCACCGCTACGGTGATGCCATGCAGACCGGTGCGGCGCGACTCGAGCGCTTGTGCGAGAGGCTCAGTCGCGACCCTCGGGTGAGCGAGCTGCAGCTGCGGGTCGCCGACCGCGGGGGCACGATTGACTACAGCTGGTCTGCGCCCGGTTCGCGCGCGACGCACGCGATCGCGAGCAGCACCAAGACCTTCGCCGCCGTGCTCGTGCTGCGGAAGGTCGCCGCCGGCGAGCTGACGCTCGAGCAGCCGTTGGCCAGCATCCTGCCCCGAGACGACCTGATCGGGCTCAACCGTTTCGGCGACGTCGATCACGCCGACGAGATCACGGTGCGCGACGTGCTCGCCCACACTTCGGGCATTCCGAACTACTACGCGACGAAGACCCTCGACCCGGCGAGCGATATCGCGGCGGTCACGGGCGCCGACCCTGGCTGGAGCTACGCTGACACGCTCGACATCGCGCGCGGCATGTCGGCTGCCTTCGCCCCGCACTCGGGCCGCGCCGAGTACGGCTTCACGAACTACCAACTCATCGGGCGCCTCATCGAGACCCTCTACGGATGCTCGCTCGCCGACGCGCTCGACCGCGAGCTGCTCGCCCCGCTCGGCATGAGCGACACGGCGCTGCTGACCCCGCAATCGCTCGCCCTTTTCGAGGCCGCGTCGCCCCTGCTCTACGGCCCGCAGTCGTATCGCGGCGCTCGCCGCCTGGCCTCGCTGGGTGCTGAGGGCGCGCTGGTCTCGACCACGGCCGACACGATGCGCTTCCTCCGCGCGGTGTTCGAGGGTGAGGCGCTGGATCCCGCCATGCTCGAGCTCGCGCTCAGCGATCGCCTGCCCCTGTTTCCGCGCGTGACCTACGGCGTCGGCATCATGGCGCTGGGCCTGCCGCGCCTGCTGACCCGCCTGCCGAAGCCCGGGCTGCTCTACGGCCACGCCGGCATGACCGGGCACGTGATGTTCGCCGAGCCGGTCAGCGGGCTCTACGTCGTCGGCACGATCAATCAGCTCGCCGAGCCGCGGCTGTCGTTCCGCCTGCTGATCGGAGCGCTGCGGGCGGTCGGCGCGCGCTAGTCGAGGTTGAGGCGCCGCCGGAACTCGGCCGTCAGCCGCGCCCGCTCGACCTTGCCCATGCGGTTGCGCGGAATCACCGAGACCTGCCCGAACACCGTCGGGTGCTTGCCGGGCAGTCGCTGGCGCAGCAGCTGGTCGAGGGCGCGCAGATCGCAATCAGCCTGCGCGACGACGGCGAGGCCGAGTTCGGGCACTCCTGGCCGCTTCTCGATCACGAACGTCGCGGCGTCGATGACGCCCGGGAAGCCCTCGACCGCGGCATCGACCGCGGCCGGGTCGACCTTGACGCCCCCGAAGTTGACGACGTCGCTCGAGCGGCCCTCGAGCACGAGAATTCCCTCGGCCGAGAGCGACCCCCGATCGCCCGGGTAGAACCAGCCGTCGCGGAACGAGCCCTCGGGGTCGGCCGCGGTGTAGCCGTTCGCGAGCCCAGGCCCCCGGTAGCGCACGTCGCCGGAAACACCGGGAGGTACGACAACCCCCTCGTCATCGACGATCTGCAACTGGATGCCCGGGAGCAGTTGCCCGACATCGGCGGGGTCGCCGCCGCCGTGCAGCATGCGAGTCGCGACACCGCCTCCTTCCGTCGAGCCGTAGACGCCCCGCACCGGCACCGCGAGCACCTCGGCGATCTGGTCGAGCAACGCCGGAGTGGCCGGGGCGCCAGCTGTGCGCACCTCGCGCAGTGCTGGGAGCGTCACCTTCAGCTCCCGAATGAGTTGCACGAGGCTGCCGACCTGCACGGGCGAGCCCGCGAGCACCTGCACGCCGGCATCAGCGGCGCGGCGCAGCAGCCGCTCGTCGGTCAACTCGACCGTGAGGTAGGGGGTGCCGTGCTGCAGGGTGGCGAGAGCGGTGTGAAAACCGCCGGTCGTCGACAGCGACATGAGGTTGAGCTCGGGGCGTTCATCGGTCCAGTAGCGGTGCAGCGTTGCGAGCCGATGCTCGACGGCGCTGACCGACAGCTCGACTCCGCGCGGGGTGCCGGTCGTGCCGCTCGTCATGATCACGCGGCAGATGGCGTCGACTCGCGGGTAGAGCACGGTCGGCACCGCGGGGGCTCCCGCTTCGTCGGCATCGGCCACGGCCTGGTCGATCCAGAGACGATCGATGGCGATCACCTGCGGCGCCTCGCCCCTGCGGGTTCCGGGCCGCGTCAGCAGGGCATCCGGAGCCACACCGGTGAGCGCGCCGATCCCGGTGAGCGAGAGAGTGCGCGTGGCAATGCGCAGCAGGGCGAGCGTCACGATCCAATCGTCGGCGGGCGCGAGGTCGGTCGCCACGAGCTGGCGCGGGGCGATGCCGAGGTCGCGAAGCCGTGCGGCGACAGCCGCCACCGCGCGGTCGAGCTCGGCGAAGCTCCATACCCCGTCTGCGCCGATCAGGGCAGCGCGCTCAGGATGCGTTTGCGCCTGGTCGTGCAGGTGCTGCAGGGGTGCGAACATTCGGGCGCTCCGCTCAAAAAGTTGTTGTACGGCAAGGGGTGCAGGTGAGGATGTTCCACTGTAGAGTTCGACCACGCCCTGCGTGCGCTCTCACCTCCCGCTCTCGCACGGCATCCACCCCGAGGAGAACACCGCCGTGACCGAGACTCTCACGACAGCGAGCGCTGTGCCGGCCACCTTTGCTGGTCGTCGATTGACCCGCACCGCGGCCGCGCTCGCCTCGAGCGGGCTCCTTGTGGGCATGGGTGCTGTCAGCGCAACGCCCGCCGTGGCGGCGGAAGCAGCAGACTGCGACGCAGGGAACACTGTCAACTCCGGTATGGGTGGCACGCAGAACGACATCCAGGTGCTCCTCAGTGACGTCACGGAGCCCGTGGTCTGCCTTGCCGGCACCTTCGTGCTGACGTCGACGCTGACCCTCAATCGTCCGGTGGAACTCTTCGGTCTCGACGCCGCCGAGCTCGACGGCGATGGCGACCAGATCATCAACGCGACAGCCGGTTCTGACCTCCTCGTGCAGAACATCTCATTCATCAACGGCGACGCGTTCGAGGGCGGCGCGATCTACATCGATGGCGGCCTCACCGTCGAGAACTCGCAGTTCACGGGGAACACCTCGTATGCCGACGGTGGAGCGATCTTCGTTGCCGGCTCGAATACCGTCGACGTCATCGGCTCCACCTTCACTGACAACTCGACGGGTCCCGAGTTCGGGGGCGACCCCTACGGGGGCGGAGCGATCTACGTCGACGGCACCTCGACCCTGTTCATCGAGGAGTCGACGTTCAGCGGCAACGAAGCCTCTGGCGCCGGCGGCGCGGTGTTCGCCTACGTCGTCGTGAACGACCTGAGCGAGTTCTCCGACAACACCGCTCCGTTCGGCGGCGCTGTCTACGGGGCCGCCACGATTTCGTTCGAGTCGACCTTCGCGAACAACTCTGCAGAAGAGGGCGGCGCTGTGCGTGCGTTCCTGTACGCGGCGTCGATTGGTTCGACCTTCGTGGGCAACGCTGCGTCGGAGTCCGGCGGTGCGATCGAAGCGGGGCTCCAGGGGGAAGGGCAGGGCGGCTACGGCGCCGTCGTCAGCCTGAACTCGACGTTCGTCGACAACACGGCCGACAGCGTCGGCGGCGCGATCGTCGGCGAGTACGGCCAGATCGCACTCTCGACGTTCCTCGACAATGAGGCCGATGCGGGCATCATCTTCGACCACAGCGATGCGATCTACGCTTTCGGAGCCGAAGGGTCGATGGAGGTCGGCGGCAACATCTTCGCCAGTTCCCGTTTCAACCGGCAGCTCGGCGCGCAGGAGGATGACGCCTACAGCGACCTCGGCGGCAACGTCTTCACCACGAACGAAGGAACCGAGGCACCCCTCGGCACGCCCGATGCGACCACGCTCTTCTCGCAGTCGGCTGCGTCGATCTTCGGCGCCGGAGCCGGCCTTGCTGACAATGGCGGACCGACGCAGACCGTTGCCCTCGTCGAGGGCAGTCCTGCGATTGACGTCGTGCCGACATTGGCCATCGACATCTTCGCGGTCTCGATGCCGGCCGACTCGGAATTCGCACCCGTGCGAGAGCAGCTCGACGACATCGCCGACCTGCTCGCAGCATCTGACACCTCAGAGGTCGACCAGCGCAGTGTCGAGCGCACGGCGATCGCCGATGCGGGCGCCTACGAGTACGGTGAGGCCGAGCTCGCGGCGACGGGCGCTGACGACAGCACCAAGAGCATTCTGGGTGGCCTTGCTGCCCTGCTCCTCGGTGCGGGCGCGGCCTTCGCCATCGGCACGCGCCGCATCTCGCGCAACGGCCGCTGAGGTCGTACGACCCCGAACGACCTGGCGGTAGACTCGCCCGCACAACCTTCCTCACAAAGGAGTGCGGCGTGAGCCACAAGCGAGCCGTGTCACTGAGCGAGCTGCTCGACCAGCCGATTCAGGGCATCCAGACCCTCAAAGAGACATTCGGCGACTGGGATGTTCACCCCAGCCAGCACGTCGATGTCGACCACGTGCAGGCGGTGCTCGGTGAGCTCGTCGAGCGCCTCGACGCCGACTTCCCGTACTTCCACCCGCAGTACGCCGGTCAGATGCTCAAGCCGCCGCACCCTGTCGCCGTCGCGGCCTACGTCGCGACCATGCAGTTGAACCCCAACAACCACTCGATCGACGCGAGCCGCGCGACCACGGCCATGGAGCACGAGGTGCTCGACCAGCTCGCCGCCATGTTCGGCTACGGCGATGACTACATGGGCCACCTGACCTGGAGCGGCACGACGGCCAACCTCGAGGCGCTATGGGTGAGCCGCGAGATCGCGCCCGGCAAGGCGATCGCCCATTCGACGGATGCCCACTACACGCACTCGCGCATGGGCGAGGTGCTCGGCATCGACACGGTGGGCATCGCGACCGAGGCTGACGGCCGCATGAGCCTCGACGCCCTCGAGCGCGAGCTCGCCACGGGGCGCATCGGCGTCGTCGTCGCGACGCTCGGCACGACGGGTCTCGGCGCCGTCGATCCGCTCGCGGAGATCATCCCGCTCGCTCGCGAGCACGGCGCGCGCGTGCATGTCGACACGGCCTACGGGGGGTTCTTCTCGATCATCGCCGATGAGCTCGACCCGGAGACGGCGCGGCACTTCCGCGCGATCGCCCAGGCCGACTCGGTCGTCGTCGACCCGCACAAGCACGGGCTGCAGCCCTACGGCTGCGGGGCGGTGCTCTTCAACGACCAGTCGATTCTGCGGTACTACCACCACGAGTCGCCCTACACCTACTTCGCGAGCACTGAGCGGCACTTCGGCGAGATTCAGCTCGAGTGCTCACGGGCGGGGGCCAGTGCGGCGGCGCTCTGGGCGACGCTCAAGGTCTTTCCGCTCACGATGCAGGGGCTCGGCGCCATCGTGCTGCCCGGCTACCGGGCGGCGCAGACCTGGCACGGCCTCATCGCCGAGAGCGACATTCTGCAGCCCTACCAGCGCCCCGAGCTCGACATCATCACCTACCTGCCGCGCGTGCGCACGATGGCCGAGCTCGACCGGGTGAGCCACGCGATCTTCGAGATGGCCGCCGACACGACGCGCCCGCAGCAGACACACTTGGCCACCTACGTCGTCACCCCTGCCCAGCTGCAGGCGCGCGGCATCGAGCTCGAGCAGGATGCGGAGCGGGCGCGCATCATGCGCAGCGTGCTCATGAAGCCCGAGCACGAGCCGCTGATTCCCGAGATGCACCACCACGTCTCGATGTGGTCGCGGCGGGCGTACGCCGCGACGCACTGAGCGCGCGGCTCGTGAGCGACTAGGCCGAGCCGGGCACCAGTCGGTCGCGCACGGTGCTCGCCGGCCGCGGGTGGGTGATGATGAGCGGCATCGTGCCGGTGTGCGCGACGACCGAGGTCGGCGGTTCGGGAGTCAGCGGCAGGTCGTCGAGCGCCCCGGGCGATGAGACCCAGGCGGCCTCGGCACCGCTCGCAGGTGAGCCGGCGACGGCGCCGGCAGGGCTCGTCGGCGCATCTTCGGCGACCTCGAACGACCAGCGCTCGAGGTCGGCCCCGAACAGCTTCTTCGCCGACCTCGGCTTCTCGCTCCACTCGACCAGTCGGTCGCGGTACTCGGCGAGAGTCTGCTGCGCCTGGAATCGGAAGCCCGACGAGTCGCGCTTCATCGACTCGAGCTGGTGCGAGGCCCACGACGCCGCGAGGGCCGAGCCCGCGATCGGCAGCAGCCTGATGCGCGTCTCGCTCTCGGCCGCCAGATGCTCGAGCTGCGCGCGCTCGACCTCGGTGAGGCCGTGCCACTGCGACGACTTGCGCCCGGCGAGCATGAAGCCGCTGATGGCTGCGGCCAGAGCATCCTGCCGGTGCAGCGCGATGAGGCGCCGGTTCGCACCCCGCCCGATGAGCGCCGCGATGATGCCAGCAGTGAGAATCGCGAGCGCGGGAATCACCGCACCCGAGAGCACGCGCCAGCCGTCGTCAGACGCCCACCACGCCAGAAAATCGTTCCCCCATGTCATGCAGGGCAGAGTACCCCCCGTCTGGGGGTAGACGCTACTTTCTGCCACCCTCTTGTCGTTGAGCGATCGTCGTGATAGGGCCCGTGTCGAGCGCCAGATCGGCGTCGATCACCTTTCCGGCCCGCGCCGTCTGAGCGAGGATGATGCCCGCGAGCACGATGCCGGCGCCGATGATCTGCACGAGGTCGAGCACCTCGCCCAGCCAGAGCCAGGCCACGGCGAAGGCGAACACGACCTCACTCGAGGCCACGATGCCCGCGGCGGTGGCCGGCAGGTGGCGCAACGCCGCGAGGCTCAGCAAGAACGGGGCGAACGAGCCCATGACGACATTCCAGGCGAGGGGCACCGCCATCGGCACTTCGAGCACGGCGCCCGCCCCGCCGATGTCGACCGGGGTCGCGAAGATGCCCGGCGAGAGCTCCCACCAGCCGCTCACGAACGACCAGAAGATCGCGGCGATCGTCATGGTCCAGAACGAGACCGCCAGGGGAGAGATGCGCGCGACCTGACGTTCTCCGACAAGGAAGTAGAGCGCGAGGCACACCGCAGCGGCGAGGGCGAGCACGACGCCGAGCGCATCGAGCGTGCTGGCCCACACCTGCGCGACGACCGCGAGGCCCACGAGCACGAAAGCGATGGCGACCCACAGCCGCGCCTTCACCGGCTCTTTCAGCACGAAATAGGCCACGAGCGCGACCATGAGCACGGCCGTGTACTCGAGCAGCAGCGCGATGCCCACGGGCAGCAGCTGCACGGCTGCGGCGTAGGTCGCCTGCAGCAGCGCGACACCGAACACCCCGAGCACGATCATGATGAGCCACTGGTTGCGCGGCAGCCGGAAGGCACGACGATCGAGCACGAGCAGCACCAGGCCCGCGATGACGGCCGTGCCGACGAGCCGGAACTCGGTCACCTGCGCGGGAGACAGCCCGGCCTCCATCGTGATCTTGGTGACCGAGCCGTTGGCCCCGAAGAGCATCGCTGCGAGCAGCGCGTAGACGTATCCCACCGACGTGGCTAGCGCGAACCGGTGCCGTGCACCGCGTGGGGCTCGATGGCGGCGAGCTCGTCGGCGGTGAGCGCGTCGCCGTGCAGAGCGTCGAGGCTGTTGTCGAGCTGGCGCACGCTGCTCGCGCCGATGAGCGCGCTGGTGACCTGCGGGTGGCGCAGCACCCACAGCAGCGCGAGCTGCGCGAGCGACTGGCCACGAGACTCGGCGATGGCGTTGAGCGCACGCGCCCGGCCCAGGTAGGCCTCATCGATGTTGTCACCGCTGATCCAGCGGCCCTCGGCCGCGCGAGAGTCGGCGGGAATGCCGTCGAGGTACCGCCCGGTGAGCAGGCCCTGGGCGAGCGGAGAGAACACGATGCTGCCCAGGTCGAGCTCGGCGAGGGCATCCAGCAGGCCGTCTTCCATGCGCCGATCGAACATGTTGTAGCGGGGCTGGTGGATCAGCAGGGGGATGCCCAGCTCGCCGAGGATGCGGTGCGCCTCGCGCGTCTGCTGCGCGTCGTAGTTCGAGATTCCCGCGTAGAGCGCCTTGCCGCTCGTGACGGCAGTGGCGAGAGCGCCCATCGTCTCCTCGAGCGGAGTCTCGGGGTCGGGACGGTGGCTGTAGAAGATGTCGACGTAGTCGAGCTCGAGCCGCGTGAGGCTCGCGTCGAGCGAGCTCAGTAGGTACTTGCGCGACCCCCACTCGCCGTAGGGGCCAGGCCACATGTAGTAGCCCGCCTTCGTCGAGATGATGAGCTCGTCGCGGTACGGCCGAAGATCGTCGCGCAGCAGCCGACCGAAGTTCTCCTCGGCACTGCCGGCCGGCGGGCCGTAGTTGTTCGCCAGGTCGAAGTGGGTCACGCCGCGGTCGAACGCTCGGCGCACGATCGCGCGCTGCGTCTCGATCGACCGGTCGTCGCCGAAGTTGTTCCAGAGGCCGAGCGAGATGCGCGGCAGACGCAGACCGCTGTGCCCGACCCGCGCGTACTCGAGCAGCTCGTAGCGGTCAGCAGCGGCGGTGTAGGCGTCGTGAGAGTCAGGCATGAGTACAGCGTATGACCGGCTGGCACCCGGCCCGCACACGCGGTGCGGCCCTAGTATTCGGCCATGCGAACCTTTCATCTCGCCGGCGGTTGCTTCTGGTGCCTCGACGCGGTCTACCGCGTGCTCGACGGTGTTCACGACGTCGTGTCGGGCTACACCGGCGGCCACGTCGAGAACCCCTCGTACGAGCTCATCTGCACCGGATCGACTGGTCATGCCGAAGCCGTCGCGGTCACGTTCGACCCCGATGTGATCCCGGCCGACGTCATTCTCGACGTGTTCTTCACGCTGCACGACCCCCGCCAGCTCAATCGTCAGGGCAATGACGTGGGCACGCAGTACCGCTCGGCCATGTTCTACGCCGACGACGAGCAGAAGGCGCTGTTCGAGGCGGCACGCGACCGCGCATCCGAGTACTGGGAGGGCGGCATCGTTACCGAGATCTCGCCGCTCGGAAAGTACTTCATCGCAGAGGACTACCACCAGGATTTCTTCGCCAAGAACCCCGGGCAGGGGTACTGCCTGGCTGTCGCGCTGCCCAAGGTCAACAAGATCCGGCAGTCGTACGCCTCGTACGTGAAGGCCTCCTGAGAGCATCCGCCCCCTCGACACGCGCCGCTGAGCGGCGTATCGTCAGCCGCGCACCAGAGCTGTTCGGCCTGACGACGAAGGAGGCTCGCATGAGCGCATCGACAGAGACGACGACCTGGGTGGCCCGCGGAGGCGCGGGCACCGTCGGCACGATTCATCGCGACGATCGTGGTTACCGCGTGCGACTCGCAACGGCCACTGATGAACGCGGACCCTTCGGCTCACTCGAGGTGGCCAAGCGCGCGCTGCACGCCGCGCTGGGTCCGGGTGCCGATCGGCCGGAGTTCGTCGGCCACTGACCGACCTCGCGATCGACTCGCGGGTCGGCAAAGCTCCCTCCTCCCCATCGCGCTCGTCGCGAGCTCTCTCCCCGTTCGCGGATGCTCGCTCGATGACGCGCGCGCTGGCGAGCACACTCCTGCACGGGCGCCGGCGTTCTCCGGCACGAACCGTCGGCGCCCACCCGACACTCATCCGCAGGAGGACCTCATGACCGACATCATCACGCTGACCGGGCTCGTCGCCACGAACCCGCGACACATCACCACGAGCGAGGGGCTCGCGATCACCTCATTCCGGCTCGCCTCGAACCAGCGCCGCTTCGACCGCGGTCAGAACGCCTGGGTCGACGGCGACACGAACTGGTACACGATCACGGCGTTCCGCCAGCTGGGCGTGCATGTCGCCTCGTCGGTCGAGAAGGGGCAGCGCGTCATCGTCACCGGGCGCGTGCGCGTGCGCGACTGGGAGAGCGGCGAGAAGTCGGGCACCACGATCGAGATCGACGCCGAGTCGATCGGGCACGACCTCACCTGGGGCCGCGCCACCTTCACCCGCAGCGTCATCACGTCGCGCGGCGACGGCGGCAGCGCCGAGTCGTCCGACTCCACGACGACCGCGGGCGCGGCAGCCGACGACAGCGCGGAGTCGGGCGACGCGTCGCTGCTCGACGCGGCCCCGGGCGACTCAGCCTCGACGGAACCGGAGTTGGCGGGAGCGGGGGCGGCGACCCCCTTCTGAGCCGAGAGCAGGCTCAGCGAACGCGGATCCCTCCGCGCTGCCACATCGTGACAGCAGCGACGCGGGGGTTCGCGTTCTCGCTCGTGTCGAGACCGAGGGCGACGAACAGCCGATGCAGCATGGTCTCGACCGCGCGCGTCGTCGTTCCCCGCGCTTCGGCGAGCGCTCGGGTCGAAGCGCCGGCCGCGAGCATGCGCAGCACCTCGGCCTGCGCGGCAGTCACCGACGGCACGCCGTCGTCGCTCGGTTCGTCGAAGAGGTCGGCGTGGTCATCCGGTGCCCCGCTGATCGCCCGCTGCACCGCGTCGGCCAACTCGTCGATGCGTCCGAGCTGCGACTTCACCAGATAGACGGCGCCGCGCGGAATGCGCTGCGGATCGGGCACCGCGAGCTCGGGTGAGCGGTGAGACGTCAGCACGACGAGCCCGACCCACGGAAACTCGTCGGCGACGAATCGGAGCAGGTCGGCGCCGTTCTCGGTCGTGCCGAAGTTGAGGTCGCTGATGACGGCGTGCGGGTCGATCGCGCGCACGGCCTCCATCGCCTGAGCGACCGAGGTGGTCGCAGTGACGGCATAGCCCTGTGCCTCGAGCCCGCCGCTGACGAGAGAGAGGGTGAAAGCATCGTCGTCGGCGATCACGACGCGCAGTGCTCGGGGCTCCGCTGTGCTCATTCGGTGTCTGCTCTCGTCGACTCGTGTTCCATCAGGGTGTCGCGCACTGTCGTCAGCAGAACGCTGGTCGTGTACGGCTTCGGCAAGAACCGTGACACGCCCATGCCCACCGAGCCGGAAGAATCGCCGTGCGAGGTCAACCCGCTCGCGGCGATGATCGGAATCTCGGGGTGATGCTCTTCGAGGTAGGCGGTGGTCGCTGCGCCATCCATGACCGGCATCATCATGTCGGTCATCACGAGGTCGACGTGATCGTCACCCGACTCGATGAGGTCGATAGCCTCCTGACCATTCGACGCCTGCGTGGTGCGGTAGCCGTGCGCTTCGAGCGTCTGGCAGGTGATGCGTCTGACGAACTCTTCGTCATCGACGACGAGCACATGCTCACCTGCGCCGCGAGGAAGGGGCTCGCCTTCGCTCTGGCGCGGCCCCGGTCGGGCAGCGGTCGAACTGATCGGGATTCCGACGCGGAAGCACGTGCCGTGATCGGGCTCGCTGTAGACCTGCAAGAAGCCGCCGTGGCTGCGCACGATCGCCAGGGTGGTCGAGAGACCCAGGCCGGTGCCCTTGCCGGCCTCTTTCGTCGTGAAGAAAGGCTCGAACACCTTCGCCACGACATCGGGCGTCATGCCGTGCCCCGAGTCTTCTACCGAGAACACCGCATAGTCTCCGGCGGGGGCGGCGTGCCCGATCGAGACCACCTCGCTGTCGTGCTGCTCGATCGCAGCGTTGACCCGCAACCGGCCGCCCTCGGGCATCGCATCGCGAGCGTTGAGCAGCAGGTTGATCATGACCTGCATGAACTGCGTCGCATCGCCCGTCGACGAGGCGAGCGACTCGGGGCGAGTGACCGCGAGCGTGATCGAGGGCGGCAAGGCATCGCGCGCGTAGGCCTCGACGTCGTCGAGCAGGTGGTCCATCGACACGCTCTCGCGGCGGCCTTCGACACCGCGGGCGAACGCGAGCACTTGGCGCACCATCTCGGCGCCGCGCTTGACCGACGACTCGAGAGTCGCGAGCAGCTCGAGCCGATCGGGGTCTTTCTCGCCGTGCGCGAGCAGCTGAGCCGACATGAGAATCGGGGTCAGCACGTTGTTGAGATCATGGGCTATGCCTCCCGCGAGCGTTCCGAGGCTCTCCATGCGCTGCGAGCGCGCGCTCGTCTCCTGCTCTTTGCGGTAGGCGGTGATGTCGGTGTTGACGCAGAGCACGGCCTGCGGCTCGCCCTCTCCATCGAGCAGCACCTGCCATCGGCAGTCGGCCACGATCACCTTGCCGCCGCGGGTGCGTTGAATGAGCTCTCCGGCCCAGTAGCCCTCGCGCACCACCTCGGCGGCCGCAGCGTCGAAGTCACCGAGGTCGTCGTAGATCAACTCGGTCACGGGCATGCCCAGCGCTTCGGCGGCGGGAATCTCGTAGAGCTCGGCGGCAGACCGGTTCCAGTACCGCACCCGATGGTCGAGACCGCGCACGATGATGGCATCGCGCGCGATGTCGAGCAGCGCCGCCTGTTCTGCGAGACGCCGAGTGGCATCGAGTTCTCGTTCGCGCGCCGACACGTCGGCGGTCGCGTCGCGCAAGTGCAGCACGATGCCGGTCTCGACCGGGTAGATCGTCACATCGACCCAGCGCTCGGTGAGCGCGACCCACTCCTGGTGCACGACACTCTCGCGCGAGTCGGCGGCCTCTCGAAAGGCGGCCTCGAACGGTGTGCCGATCGTCGAGGGGTAGACGCTCCACAGGTCGGTGCCGACAAGCTCGTCGGCCGTCCGGCCCAGCAGCTCTTCGACGCGCGGGTTCACGAAGGTCACGCGCCACGAGTCGTCGAGAAAGATCAACCCATCTGAGATCGTGCGCAGCGAGGCGGCCAGTCGCTCTTCGAGATCGCGCGCTCGAGCGCGCTCGAGGGCGTACTCCGTGATGTCCCACACGGCGCCGTGGGCTCTGACGATGACACCGTCGCTCCCGCGCTCGGCCTCGCCGATCGTGCGCACCGTGAGGCGCGTGCCGTCGGTGGTGACCATGGTCGACTCGACATCGAACGGTTCGCCCGTGTCGAGGCAGCGTTGCAGCAGGCCTCCCACGAGCTCGCGGTCGCCCGGCGGGTGCAGATTCCACGCCACCTCGTTGGTCAGTGGGGTCTCGGTCGAGACCCCCAACATGCGCAGGGTGTCGTCGGTCAGGCGGATTCGCTGCGTGCGGGCATCCACCGACCAGCCCCCGAACCGCGCCATGCGACCGGCGAGCCGCAGCATGTCTTCGCTCGCCCTCGTGCGCTCGAGTGTTCGAGCCCGGTCGGTGATGTCGACGGCGAAGCCGGCGATAGCGACGATCTCGCCGTCGAGTCTCACCGGGGTGTTGGTGATGTGCGCGAGAAAGGTCGAGCCGTCGGGTCGCACCCCCGAGGCTTCGTACTGAATGCTCTCGCCGTGAGCCGCCTGTTCGAACTTCGCGCGCACGAACTGTCGGTCGATCGCCGCCACCGTGTCGTCGAAGGTGCGGCCGAGCAGGCTCTCTCGTGCAGCCTGAACGCGATCGCACAGCACGAGATTGACGGCGAGGAAGCGGCCGTCGAGGTCGAGCAGGTAGGCGGCATCGGGATGCGCCTCGACCATCACTGCGAACGCCGCGGCGAGCGTGCCGACATCAGCGACGTCGGCAGGCAGCGGCGGGGTTCCGGTGGCGTCGATCACGGCGGCGAGGCCACCGAACCCTCGAGCAGTCGCCGCACCCTCGTCAGCAGGTCGTCGAGCTCGATCGGCTTGCGGGCATAGTCGGCGTGCGTCGCCGGCAGATCGACGGGCGGGGTGGCTTCGCCGCTCAGCACCAGGATCGGCAGCTCGGGATGCAGCTCGCGCAGCCCGCCGAGCGTGTCGTGCACGGTACCGCCCGGCATGTTGATGTCGAGCACCACGAGATCGTGCCGGTGCTGCGCCTGGGCGATGACCTCGTGCGCGTCGCCCGCTTCGAGCACCTCGTACCCCTGCGACTCGAGGGCCATCCGCAGCACACGGCGCACCAGAGGGTCGTCATCGGCGATGAGCACTGAGACGATCGACCCTTCGGGGGTGGCCATGGCCCCAGTGTAGGCGCGGCCTTGGCGCCGGGAACAGGTTCTTGCCGTTGCGACGGGGCCCCCGTTAGGGGGATGACGGCGAGTCGGCAGCGGCGATCACGGCGAGGTCGCGGGACACCGCGCGCAAGTGGTCGAGCACCGAGTCGACGAGTGCTGCGTCGAGCGCCGGATTCGAGGTGTCGCCTCCTGGGGAGGCCGTTGCCGTGAAGTTCAAGGCCATCACGCACGCGGCGAGCCGCCCTTGCACAGGCCCGTGCATGAGCTCGACGAGTCGCAGCCGCTCACGATCGACGAGGGAGTCGTGCGCGTCGCGCTCGAGCTCGAGCTGCAGGCTCTTCGCCGAGACCGCATCAGACGCTTCACGGTTCGCGTCGGCGAGCACGACCGCACCGACCAGCACGACGCACGCGATGGCGAGGGCGATGATCAGCAGCGGGACCACAGCCAGCCCGTTCGCGGTGATCGGATCGATGCCGCTGTTGAGCATGAGATAGACGGCGACTCCGATGCCCGCCGAGCACGCCAGCACGGTCGCGCGCTGGTCTCGTGCCCATCGACTCTCGGGCGCGAGGCGCGTGACGAGCCACGGCACGAGGCCGATGATGAGCGACGCCGCCACGACGGAGACGGTCAGTTCGAGTGCGGCCTGCCCGCCGAACACGCGCCAGACCTCGGGCAGCAGCACGGCAATGGTCGACAGCGCAGTGAGACCCGCGATGACCCACGGCAGGCGCGGCGGCACATCGAACGCCCGACGCACGCTCGACCGCACCGGGGCGAGGGCCGGCGACAGACCCCGCGTGGGCTCGAGCAGGTCGGCGGTGCGGTCGTGCAATTGCGACACCCGCAGACTCAGCTCTGCGAGCGCGCGTGCGCTCAAGCGGTCGCGCGTCGATTCGAGGCTCGCCACGAGTTCTCCGAGGGCTGGCTGCAGCGACTCGCGAACGGCCGTGTTGAGAGACCGCCGAACCTCATCACCAGACTCGCCGGCCTGTGCGCGCTGCTCGCGAATGTTCGCCGCCGTCGCGTCGAGGGCGCCCAGCAGCAGTCGTCGTCGATCGATCTGCGCGGCGGTGTAGACGACGAGCGGCACCCAGACGACGGTGCCGAGCAGCCAGACGAGCGATCGTTCGACGAACTCGGGGTCGGCGCCCGCGACGGACTGAGCCAGTGCTCCGCCGATGACACCGCGAGCGATGGCGGCGGCGACCCAGAGCGCGGCGACGACCTCGAGAGGCAGCACGGCGAAGCGACGGCGGGCCAGCACTCCGCCGCCCAGCACGATGACTCCGACAGCCAGGTGCTGCAGCACGGCCGAGAGCAGAGGCCAACACCACGAGTCGAAGCCCGTGACGCTCTCGCGCAAGCCGACGATCAGAGTGGTCGGCACGAAGAGGCCGAGCCACAGAGCCCAGTGCGTCGCCCAGGGGCCGCCGAGCGCTTCGCGCATCGTCATTCGGGATAACTCGCCTTCAGCCGCACGGTCGGTGCGTGCAGGATGCAACGCTCCGATGATGCCTTAACTGAGGCGGTCGTTCCTGGTCTCACCCGAAGAGACCAGGAACGACCGCTGTCGCAGCAGTTCTGCGCCGACCCGAACGACTCAGAACCACCGGATGTCGGAGTGGCCCCCGGTGATCCCCCGATCACCGTCCACTTCGTTCCGTTGATTGATCATGCTCCCTTCGTCGCGACGAGTGCAAGCGCTGCCATGCCGGCGTGTTCGCATAGCGAACCACGGCGCCTGGAGGTCGTGCGAGAGGGGTTCACGAACGGCGGCCCTAGAATCTGACGTGCGCCATCGGGCGCGAGCGCGAAAGGGCTGTCATGCGGATCGAGGTGGTGCGGGCATCCGTCGTCGCCGTTCTCGGCATGGTGCTGCTCGTCGCAGGGTGCGCGCCCACCGATGCACGGCCCTCGCCGACCGACGGGCCGTCAGCCGAACCGACCGTCAGCGCGACTCCCGAGCCTCATCCGGAACTGATCGAAGGCGGCACCGCCGGGCAGAACCGGCCCTACTTCGAGTTTCTGCTGACGGGCATGCTCGAGCGCAATCCTGAGCCGTCGAGCCAGACAGTCGTGAACTCGCTCGTCAACGGCGGATTCGACAAGGCGAGCATGCAGGTCACGGTCGACACGACTCCGGTCGGCCAGCGCGCAGACTCGATCTTGGTCTCGGTGCTCATCGGCGACCAGTGCCTCATCGGCCAGATCATCGATGCCGGGTTGACCTCGCAGCTGACCGACGTGCTGGGCACGGGCCGGTGCCTCATCGGGGAGACGCTCTCCATAGACTGGTAGGCATGGCCGAATTCATTTACACCATGGTCCGCGCGCGCAAGGCGGTCGGCGACAAGCTCATTCTCGATGACGTGACGATGTCGTTCTTCCCCGGAGCCAAGATCGGCATGGTCGGCCCCAACGGCGCCGGAAAGTCGACGATCATCAAGATCATGGCGGGACTCGACACCCCGTCGAACGGCGAAGCCCGGCTGAGCCCCGGCTACACCGTGGGCATTCTCATGCAGGAGCCCGAGCTCGACGAATCGAAGACCGTGCTCGAGAACGTGCAGGAGGGCGTGCGCGAACTCGCCGACAAGCTGCACCGGTTCAATGAGATCTCGGCGGCGATGGCCGACCCCGACGCCGACTTCGACGCCCTGCTGGCCGAGATGGGCGGGCTGCAGGAAGAACTCGACGCGCAGAACGGCTGGGATCTCGACTCGCAGCTGGAGCAGGCGATGGATGCTCTGCGCTGCCCGCCCGGCGACGAACTGGTGACCCACCTCTCGGGTGGAGAGAAGCGCCGCGTGGCGCTGTGCAAGCTGCTG
>SXMG01000125.1 GCA_005778835.1 Actinomycetota bacterium | reverse complement strand
CGCTGCTGCTGCCCGCCGGAGAGCTGCCCCGGCTTGCGAGTGGCGAGGTGATCGAGCTCGACGAGCGTCAACGCCTCGTGCGCGAGAGGCTCGGCGTTCTTGATGCCCCGTCTGCGCAAGCCGAACGCGACGTTCTCGAGGATCGTCATGTGCGGGACGAGCGCGTAGCTCTGGAACACGGTGTTCACCGGCCGCTGGAACGCCTTCGTCGCCGTGACGTCCTTGCCGCCGATCAGGATGCGGCCCGCGGTGGGCTCCTCCAGACCGGCGATCAGCCGCAGAGTGGTCGTCTTGCCGCACCCGGAGGGCCCGAGGAGAGCGAAGAACGAACCGGCCGGAATGGTCAGGTCGAGTTCTTCGATCGCCGTGAAGCCCGGGAATCGCTTGGTGATGCCGACCAGTTCGAGGTCGGCACCTGCCTCAGCGAACCCCGCCTGCGGAACATCGTTGTTCGTCACCTCGGTGGATCTCCTTCAGGTGGGGTGGGATCAGGCGCCGAGCAGGATCGCCTGGAAGGCGGCCTGGTACTCGTTCTCCTCCTGCGCGGTGAGCCCGCGGAAGATCTTCGACTGCGCGAGCGTCTCGTCGTTCGGGAAGATCAACTGGTTCTCCGCGAGCTCGGGGTCGATGGCCACGGCGGCCTCCTGTGCACCGGTGACGGGCGTGATGTAGTTCACCCATGCGGCGACCTCGGCAGCGACCTCGGGCTCGTAGTAGTAGTTGATGAGCGTCTCGGCGTTCGTCTTGCGCGGCGAGCCGATCGGGATGAGGAAGTTGTCGTTCCAGAGCGTGGCGCCTCCCTCGGGGAGCAGGAACTTCCACTTCTCGTAACCGGCCTCGAAGTTCAGCACCGTGATGTCGCCCGACCAGCAGATCGCGGCCAGCGTGTCTTCGTTGACGAGGTCTTCGGTGTACGCGTTGCCGCGCACGTTGCGGATCTGGCCCGACTCGACCTGCGTGCGGAAGATGTCGAGCGCCGCGTTGAACTCGTCGGCGGTGAAGTCGCCCGAGATGTCGACGCCGTTCTCAAGCATGATGACGCCGATCGTGTCGCGCATCTCCGAGAGCACGCCGACGCGGCCCGCGAGGTCAGGACGCCACAGGTCGCTCACCGAGCGCACCTCGCTCGTCGCCTCGACGTTGTAGCAGATGCCGGCGAAGCCGCCCTGCCAGGGCAGCGAGTGCACGCGGCCCGGGTCGAACGCCGGGTTCTGCAGGCTCGGCACGAGGTTGGCGGCGTTGGGGATGTTGTCCTTGTTGAGCTCTTGCGTGTAGCCGAGCTGAATCCAGCGGTTCACCATCCAGTCGGTGAGGCACACGGTGTCGGCACCGATGTCTTGACCGAGGGCGAGCTGGTCGCGCACGGTGGCGAAGTACGAGTTGTTGTCGTCGACCGTGACGAGGTAGTTGACGTCGATGCCGTACTGCTCTTGGAAGGCGAGCAGAGTCGGGTAGTTGCCGTCGTCGTCCTCATCGATGTAGAACGGCCAGTTGGCCCAGTTGAGGGTGGGGTCGTTCGCCGAGTTGTCTTCGGCGGGCCCCGCGGGCGCGGCATCCGTCGTGCAGGCGGCGAGTGCGAGGGCGGTCGCTCCGGCACCGGTCCCGGCGAGCATCGTGCGGCGGCTCACTTGCGCACGCTTGGCCTGCGCGATGAGGCTGCGGATCATCGGGTCTTCGGGAAGAGGTCGGTTCAAGGCGGGCTCCTTCTTGCGATTGCCGGTACGACGGTGTCCGATACCGCGCGGTGACGGTGGGTCGATACTGTCATACGCCTAGGCGTGCTCGCACCCCCGAGGGCCCGATTCGTCGATTCTGAAACACGAATGTCACGAAATCAGCACTTCCAGGCAAAGAACGGTGCGGAATCCATCGCTTCGGCGCGCTACGCTGATCGGGCAACGCAGCGCGGCGGTGCCTCTTCTCCGGCGCGCCTTCATCGCGAGGAGACACCATGAGAATCGCCGTCCCGGCCGAGGTCAAGAACAACGAGTACCGCGTCGCCATCACGCCTGCAGGCGTGCACGACCTGGTGAGCCACGGCCACGAGGTGCTCGTGCAGGCGGGCGCCGGCGCGGGCTCGTCGATCACCGACGCCGACTACGCCGCACAGGGCGCGCGCATCGTGCCTGACGCCGACACGGTCTGGGGCGAGGCCGAGCTGCTGCTCAAGGTCAAGGAGCCCGTGGCCTCGGAGTACGGGCACTTCCGCGACGGTCTCGTGCTCTTCACCTACCTGCACCTCGCCGCTGAGAAGGCGCTCACCGAAGCGCTGCTCGCGGCGGGCGTCACGGGCATCGCCTACGAGACCGTGCAGTTGCCGTCTCGTGCCCTCCCCCTGCTGGCGCAGATGAGCGAGGTCGCCGGTCGCCTCGCCCCCATCGTCGGCGCGAACGCCATGCTGCGGCCCAACGGCGGCCCCGGGCTGCTCGTGCCGGGAGTCCCCGGCACCCACCCCGCCAACGTCGTCGTGCTCGGCGGCGGCGTGGCCGGCACGAACTCGGTCGCCATGGCAGTCGGCCTCGGTGCCGAGGTCACGGTGCTCGACACGAACATTCAGCGCCTGCGCGAGCTCGACGCCCTGTACAGCGGACGCATCCGCACGATCGCCTCGAACGGCTTCGAGATCGAGCGGGCCGCCATGCAGGCCGACCTGCTCATCGGCTCGGTGCTGATTCCTGGCGCGAAAGCGCCCAAGCTCATCAGCAACGAGCTCGTCTCGCGCATGAAGCCGGGCAGCGTGCTCGTCGACATCGCCGTCGATCAGGGCGGCTGCTTCGCCGACTCGCGACCGACAACGCACGCCGAACCGACCTTCGAGGTGCACAACAGCATCTTCTACTGCGTGGCGAACATGCCCGGTGCGGTGCCCGCGACCTCGACGTACGCGCTCACCAACGCGACCATGCCGTACGTCCGCGCAATCGCCAATCTCGGTTGGAAGGCCGCCCTGCGGTCGGACGCCGCGCTGGCGCTCGGTCTCAACACGCACGCCGGGTCGGTCACCAACGAGCCTGTCGGCACGGCGCACGGTCTTGCGTCGGTGACCCTCGCCTCAGTGCTCGACTAGGCGCCCCGATCCGGCCGAACGCTGCTCTCGCGGGTCGGGTCACCGGCGAGCAACGATGCCGCACGACTGATCGAGCCGTTCGGCTCGGCAAGCCAGATCTCGGCTCGGCCCGGATCGATCGGCGGCAACGGCTCGCGGTGACCGAGCAGGCTGCGGACGTCGGCCGCGTCGCACTCGATGACAGCGATCGACACCTGTGTTCGCGCCGAACTCAGCAGAGACCACGCCGACTGCCAGTGCGCGGGCGTCGCGAGAAGGATTCGCGGCTGGAGCGCAACACTGCGATCAGGCGGAGCGGTCGACGCGATGGCGGCCGTGACGTCGCGCACGACCTGATGCGGAAGCTGCGCGGCCGCGATGCGCTCAGCGACGTCGTCGACGTGCGCCGCGATCACGATCACGTCGCGATCGGGGTCGGGCTGCCACGGCGGTGCGGGAGCGGCGCGAGCAACCGGTAGCGGCGTCGCCGGCTCGATGACCTGCAGCTGCAGGTCGCGCCACCACCCGCGCCCGGCCGGGGCGCGACGATCGAAGAGTCCGCGCGGTGCGCCCGCCAGAGCGTGCTCGTCAGCGTCGGCGCAACGCAGCTGCACGCGGCTCTCGAAACGGCCGAGAAGCAACGAGCTGCCGGCGCTCGACGACGAGGCAGACGCCGCCACCGCGCCTCCTGCCGCGCGCACCGCTCGTGCGGCGGAATCCCATCGCGACAGCAACTCGATCGACCGGTCGCCCGCGTCGGCCAGGAGCAGATCGAGACCGTCGCAGAGCAGAAGGGTCGCCGCCGGAGGTCGGGCGGAGAGCTCCTCGAGCACCTGCCACGCCTCGGGAAGCGTCGCGGGCAGCACGATGCACGGTGCGTCGTCACCAGCACCAGCCGCGAGCACAGCGAGCACCGTGGACCTGCCGCTGCTCGAAGCGCCGAGCACGACGAGGGATCCGTCGCGGGACGGACGCCACTGCGCCCGATACCGCGCGCGCTCATCGGGATCATCGAGCACTCCGAAGGTGATGCTGTCGATCGAGGTGCGCGACGCGGCAGGAGCGCCGTCGTCGGCTGGTTCGCCGCCGATCGGGGGAAGGTCATCGACTCCGAGCCGCTCGGGCAGCGGCGGGCACCACGTGCTGCCGCCCGCCTCGTGCGTGCTCCACCGTTCGAGCACCCCGTCGATGTCGTCGTCGTCGATCACGGCCACCTGCAAGGGCTGGGTGCCGTTCTCGCCGACCAGCATGGCTCGACCGGGCGGCGCCGCGATGAGCTCGCGCGCGCGCTCGCCGACGATGCCGCCGGACGCTGCGTCGGTGACCCGAAAGGAGAGCCTGACCGGGCAGTTGGCCGCGATCGCGTCACGCACGACGCTCGCCGGGTGCTGCGTGCACAGCACCAGGTGCATACCGAGCGAGCGACCCCGGGCCGCGATGTCGGCGAAGACACCGTGCAGCTCGGGAAAGGTCGCGGTCAGGGTGGCGAACTCGTCGACGAGCACCAGCAGTCGTGGTAGCAGATCGGGTCGCTCGCGAAGATCGCGCGCGCCAGCGTCGCTCAGAATCCTTTCGCGATGCCGCAGCTCAGCACGCAGCGAGCGCATCGCCCGCTGCGCGACGACCGGGTCGAGATCGGTGACGAGACCGACGCAGTGGGGCAGCTCGGTCAGGCGGGCGAAGGTGGCCCCGCCCTTGAAGTCGATGCAGAGCAGCTGCGCCGCGCTCGGGGGCTCGGCCGCGGCCCAGCCGAGTGCGAGCGCGCGCAGCAGCTCGCTCTTGCCGCTGCCGGTCGTGCCGCCGACGAGAGCGTGTGGCCCCGACCCGACGAGGTCGATCGCGACGACCCCCGTCTCACCCATGCCGATCGGCACGCCAAGAAGACCGGTCGCGGTCTCCGCGTGCCGCGCGAGGGCGCCCCACGCGACGACCGCCGGAAGACGACCTTCAGGCTCCATCGATGCTCGAGCGGCCTCGAGCTGACGCTCGGTGACGAACTCGGGTCTCACCCTGCGCAGGGGGCGGCCTGGCTCGTGAACCTCGACAGCCGTGGCCGAGAGCACCGTGATGGTGGAGGCGCCGGCAGGCGGGCGGGCTGACGGCGCGACCTCGCCACCGGTCGTGACGCGATGCAGCGTGACCCCCGGCTCGTGCACGAGTCGGCGCGCCAGTGCATCGGCCGCGAGACCCCTGCCGTCGAGCACGATGTGCCCTCGCGCGATCAGGGCGGGCAGCTGGGGGTTCTGGTGCGCTCGCGCGAGCATCCGCCCCAGTCGTCGATCGTCATCGGAGTCGCCCACGCGACGCGGCGCCTCGATCGCGACCGAGCTGCGCCCGGGAGCTATACCGATGCGCAGCGCCGCCGCCGGGCCCCCGTCGGCGATCGACCGGGGAGGGTGCGGCGTGTTGCGCTCGGCCTCGCGCCGCTCGACCGCGTGGGCATGATCGATCGCCTGCTCGAACAGCGCGCACTCGCGATCGAACCGCTCCACCTCGCTTCGGCGATGGCGGCGAGCGGATCGTCGACCGTCGACGACTCCCGCCACCGCCACGATCGGGCCCAGCGCGGCGAAGAGCAGCATGAACGGCGAGGCGAGCACCATGCCGATCACGACGGCGCCGACCATAGGCGCGACCACGGCAACCACGGGGAACGGTGCTGTGCTGGGCGGGCGAGGGGGCTCGGGTACTGGAGGCAGTGACATCGTGACGTCATGACAGCGCATCGCGAGACCCTCGATGCCCGAGCCGACCGGGTTCGTGCCGAAACCGGCTGGGATCGAGGGTGAGGAGGAGCCGCTAGCTGAGCAGCAGGTGCTGCTCGCCCAGGTCGACCCTCGTGCCGCGCACGATCGGGTACCGCCGACCCGGCACGCACGGTCGAGGCTCGACGCCCGGCTCGCGAATCACTGTGCCGTTGCCCGAGTGCCGATCGCTGACCCAGAAGGTGCCGTCGGTCTGCCCGAACTCGAGGTGCGTCTTGGAGACCGAGCGACCGGGGTCGACGATCGTCACGAGGTGGTCGACCACTTCGCCCGGTTCGGGCCGCGGGTTGCGCCCCGCGAGCCCCGACCCGATCACGGTGTAGCTCTCGCCCGTGCTGAACTGCAGCACGAACCGCTCGCTCGACATCGCGAGCGCAGCCACGTCGGGGGTGCCCTGCGCCAGCGGCGCGCCGCACTCGGCGCAGAAGCGATCGTCCGGGAGCGCGGCCGTGCCGCACGCCGGGCACACGAGACCCGCTGACGGTGGCGGTTCCGGTTCGGCCTGCGGCTCGGGCTCGGACTCGGGCTCCGGTTCGGCCTCTGGCTCAGGCTCAAGATCAGGCTCAGGCTCCGGCTCCGGCTCCGGCTCAGGCTCGGGCTGAGCTTCGGGCTCGGGCTCGGGCTCGGGCACAGGATCGACGCGGGCGCTGACGGGCGCTTCGGGCCTCCCCTCGACCGGGGGCACGACGGATCGCGCCGAGACCGATCGTCCGCACTCGCCGCAGAACATGGCGATGGGCGGCAGATCGGCACCGCAGTGCTGGCAGTTCATGCCCTCCGGCCCCCCGTCGACGCTGGCGTCGCCCCAGAATACCGACGCAGCGACGCGGGCGAGATCGCGGCCCGCCAGCGGTCGCGTCGCGAGCGGCCGTCGGCGAGGGATGCCCGCACGGCGTCGGCCGCGAGCCACACCGTGTCGGCCTCGGAGCTCGTGGGCTCTTCGGGCGCGTAGACCGCCCGGTCGGCCACGCGCGCGAGCACGAGCGCCTGGGGCCGTTCGAGCACGGTCGCCAGCTCTGATCGGGTCGCCGCCGGCGGCAGCTCGACTCCGAAGTCGCGCGCCTCATCGATGAGTTCGCGCCAGCCGCCCAGAATGCGTGCTGTGGGATCCGCTGCGGTGCGGCGACGTCGACGTCGACGCAGCTTGGCCGCGACGACTCCGAGCATCGGAGACGCGATGAGTCCGGCGACGAGCAGCACCCAGCCGATCACAGAGACGACGGCCAGCACCGCCTGCCAGAACGGGTCGATCGCGGGGTCATCGGCCTGCTCGATCTCGGGCGGAGCGAGCTCGTCGAGGGCTGGCGGGTCGTCGACGGGCGGCTGCGGAGCGTTCTGGGGCCGCGAGACAGGAGTCGGGTCATCCGGTTCGATCGGCGGCAGGTCACGTCGATCGGGAACGACGTCGACCGGCACCCACCCCGACGACCCGGTCGAGATCTCGACCCACGCCGTGCGGTCGCCCTCGAGAACCGTCACCTCTTCGCCGCCCTCGAGCGGCCCGAATCCGAGCACGATGCGCGAGGGGAATCCGAGCTCGCGGGCGATGAGTGCGGCGGCCGCGGCGTACTGCTCGGCATCACCGATCATGGGCCGCTGGGTGAAGAGCTGATCGAGGCGCTCGACCGAGTGGCCTGAGCGGCTCGGCGCCTCGTCGTCGGCAACGCCGTGGCTGAGATAGCCGTCGCGCTGCAGGGCGGCCACTGCGCGCTGCAGCCGAGCACCCGGGGTCTGGTCGACGGGGGCGACGGCGTCGAGCCATTCGCGCAACGACTCGGGTACCGCGATGATGCCGGGTACCTCGGCGTCGCCCGGCACGGCGGTGGCGAGGTTGGCGGATGCGGTCTCGGTCACGACCGACTCCACGGTGTAGGCGAGGCCGGCGTCGGTGCCGCCGACGAGGGCGGCCGAGCCCGTCACCGCATTGAACACGAACTGATCGCGCACATCGGCGGCCTCGTCGCCCGCGAACTCGATCGCGCTGAACTCGCCGACGAGCGGCAGCCAGACACCGGTCGGCCGCTCGAGTCGAATCGAGAGCCGCACCCGGTCGCCGTCGATGCCGGTGAGGTCGCGCTGCGTCGGGATGCGCACGAACCGACCGGACGCGCTGTCGACGCTGTCGCTCCCCACTGCGAACACGACCCCGTCGTAGCTGTCGAGCACAGCCAGCCGCACGCGGCTTCCGGCCGGTGCCCCCGAGAGGGTGATGGCCGGAGCCTCCACGACCTCATCGGCGAACGACGCCCGGTAGGCGGCGAGGGGGCTGGGCTGCTCGAGCGGATCGAAGGGGCGCTCCACGACGGTGCGCAGCACCGTGCGCTCCCCCGCTGGCGGCAGCAGCGCGACCGCCCCCGCTCCCGCGCCGCCGGCGACGAGCACGAGGGCAAGGGCGGTCGCGATTGCTCGAGCCCCCGCCCACCGAGAATCGGCGGCGGAGGTCGCCGCACCGAGCGAGGCACGTCGTCGATGCCGTCTCCAGACGGCCATCCACAGCAGCAGCACCGCAGCGAGCGCGATCGCGGTCGAGATGGGCAGCGCCACGCGCTCCGCGCCGAGCCCGATCGCGAGCGGCAGCGCTGCCAGCGGCACCGCTGCGGCGAGCTCACCGACGTCGGTGCGCAGCGCGATCGAGAGAGTCACGAGCGGCCCGACGAGCAGGATGACGAGAGCGGGCACCAGCAGCGCCTGATAGTTGCCGACGGGCAGGTCGATCGTGACGAGCTGACGCCAGCCGAGCGCGACTCCGGCCACGAGATCGAGCAGGCCCTGCGGCTCGGGAAGCACGCCGTAGACGGTGCGCGACGGCACCGCCAGCGGAACTCCGACGACGATGAAGGCCGCGCTGGCCGCGAGGATCACGCCCCACGCCGGCCAGTGCCCGAGCGTCGACACCACACCGAGCACAGTCGCGATCACGAGGGCGACGACCGCCAGAACCACGAAGGACGGGTCGCGATAGATCGGCCAGAGCACCGCCGCGATCAGGCTCCACGCCGCGATCGTGAAGACCGTCGCTGAGACGAGCACCGAGGTGCGCGGTGTCGGACGACGCGTCGCCGGTCGCGGCGCGACGCGCTGGTGTGCGGATGCTCGCCTCACGAATCGCCGCCCCGCATGGCGCGACGAAGATCGGTGAGCGAGCCGATCGTGATGACGGAGAAGGTGCCGAGCCGGCGCCGACCGGGCACGCGCTCGGGGTCGCACTGCAGCACGACGACCTCGACCGCCGGCGGGAACCCCGCGGCGGCGGTGCGCAGCCTCGCGGGAGTCACGGTCGAGCCCACGACGAGGAAGGCGACGGAGACACCCCTCGTGCCCTCTCCGGCGAGTCGCGCCACGTCGAGGATTCCGAGTGCCGCAGGGCCGTGCTCGACGAGCGCCAGATCGTCGAGCAATCGGGTCGGAGTCAGGGTCGAGAGGGGGCGCAATGCCACGACGGCGCGCTTCGCGAAGTCGGGCGTGACGGCGCTCACGACGACCGACACCTCGCGAGCATCCCGAATCGCCCGAGCACCGAGACTCGCCGTGACGCTCACGGCCAGCTCGAACTCGGCATCAGAACCGAAGTCGATGCTCGCGATGCTCTGCGCGACGACGAGGTGGCTGCGCCGAGTCTCCTCGAACTGACGCACCATGAGCGCGCCGGTCTTCGCCGTCGACTTCCAGTGGATGTGGCGGCGGTCATCTCCGGGAACGTACTCGCGCAGAGCGTGGAAGGCGAGATCGCTCGGCGTCAGATCGCGCGTCGGCTGGCCCTCGAGGTCGCGCACGAGGCCGCTCGACGTCGACGGTATGTCGATCGTGCGCGGGTGCACGATGATCTCGAGCTGGTCGGTCCAGATGAGCTCGCGACGCACGAGGCCGATCGGGTCGGCCCGCAGGGTGCGCACCGGCCCGAGCGTCAGTCGGCCTCGCCGCTGCGTGGGCACCGTGAGCTCGCGCTCGACGACGTGACCGGGCGCGAGGCCCTGCACGCCCACGGGCACGATGGCGGCCCCGACGGGCACGTCGATCACCTGGGCGAACGACCGTCGACCCGTCGGGTTCGTCACCCGGAGCAGGGCCGACGCGGCATCGCCGACCGCGACCCGGCTGGGCGGCGGACTCAGCTCGATCGCCAGCCGCACTCGACCCACGAGATAGAGAGCCGCGACGACCGCGAGCGTCACCCCGATGGTTCCGAGCACGATGAACTCGACCCAGCCCCAGGCGTACCCCGCCAGCAGCAGCAGGGGAATGAGCACCGCGACTGTCCAGCCGAGCGGGGTGATGACCGACGAGGCCGCGCGCGCGGCCGATGCGATCGCCGCGCGCACCGTGCGCAGGGCGCGCACGACGACGACGACGAGATCGGCCACGACCCCCGTGCGCTCGCCGACGATGCGAGTGCGCGCCGTCGTGACGGTCGAGGCGAGGGTCGACTCGTCGGGCGCTCGACGATGCCGCTCGCCCGAGGTCGTGCGAGGAGCGCGGTCGGATACCGGGGTCGTCACACGGCGACCCGATCGCTTGGCGGCGGCGTCTCGACGAGCACCTGGGCGATGACAGCACCGGAAGTCACGCCGTCGAACTCCGACTCGGGGTCGAGCCCGAGGCGGTGCGCGAGCACGGGCTCGGCGAGTGCCTTGACGTCGTCGGGAACCACGTAGTGGCGGCCGTTGATGGCCGCGAAGGTCTTGGAGCAGCGGATGAGCGCGAGCGCCCCGCGCACGCTCGCTCCGAGTCGCACATCGGCGTTCGTGCGCGTGGCCTCGACCAGTCGGGCAACATAGTCGGTGATCACGGGGTCGACGTGCACGGTGCGGGCGACCGCGATCATGTCGCGCACCGCGTCGAGGTCGACGACCGGCTCGACGACCTCGGCCCGCGGCCCGCCCGCGCCGTCGAGAATGCGCACGGTGGCTGCATGATCGGGGTAGCCGATCGCGGTCTTCATGAGGAAGCGGTCGAGCTGGGCCTCGGGCAGGCGGTACGTGCCTGCCTGCTCGATGGGGTTCTGCGTCGCGATCACGAGGAACGGCGCCGTGACGGGGTGCGTGACGCCGTCGATCGTGACGTTGCCCTCTTCCATGACCTCGAGCAGGGCCGACTGGGTCTTGGGGCTCGCGCGGTTGATCTCGTCGGCGAGCACGATCGTGGCGAAGACCGGTCCGGGGTGGAACTCGAACTCGCCGCTGCGCTGGTCGTACACGGTCATGCCCGTGATGTCGCCGGGCAGCAGATCCGGCGTGAACTGCACGCGCGTGGTGGTGCCCCGGATGCTCTGCGCCAGTGCGCGCGCCATCGACGTCTTGCCCGTTCCCGGAACGTCTTCGAGCAGCAGGTGCCCTTCGCTCAGCAGGGCGGTGAGTCCGAGCCTGATCACGTACTCCTTGCCCAGCACGACCTGCTCGACATTCGAGACGATGCGGTCGACGACTCCGGCGAACCAGGTCGCCTGCTCGGGGGTCATGGTCATGGTCGATACTCCCGTGTGTAGGTGAGTGAGCCGACGGTCACAGTGATGACCAGTCGGGGGTCGTCGGGCGGGTCTGCTGCGATGGTGCACGGCGATACGGCGGGATCCCCCTGCACGGTGCCGCCGAGGCACTCGTAGCTCACGCTCGAGTAGGCGGCAGCATCCATCGGGGTCCAGGTGATCTCGACAATGCGGTCGTCGGGAGGTCCGCCCGTCTCGGTGATCGTCACCGAGGGGTCGATGCGCACCGCGACGCCGATGGCGATCGCCGATGACCAGGCGCCGCACAGCAGCTCTTCGTACTGCCGGCAGCCGCGCACCTCGACGGCGAGATCGCGACCGTACTGCAGCCCGTCGGCGGTGAGCAAGGTCGGCAGAGCCGTCGGCGCCGAAACCCCGCCGATGGGGGCGAGCGAGACCGCGTCGACCAGCTGGTACTGCACGACATCGATCGGGTCGCCACCCGCGGTCGAGACGCCCGTGAGCCGGAAATCCCATCGGCCGGTGTCGACGGCCTGGGGGCCGGTGGTCGTGATGCCCGAGACGGCGGTCGGCCGCGGTCGAGGCGTGGCTGTCACCTCAGCGCTCGCGGTGCAGCCCTGGCCGTTGTAGGCGTAGACGACGACGCGATAGGTGGTGTCGACCGCGAGACCCTCGACGACCGTCGACGTGAACGACGGAGCGAGCTGGGTGACGCCGGAGGGCGGCGTGTGCGAGGGCGACCCCGACTCGACGCCCGTCACGGTGCAGGCAGGGGCCGTGCCGCTGGTGGAGATCCAGAGGTAGTACGCCGTGATCGACCGGCCGTTCGCCGCGAAGGCGCCATTCCACGACACGCTCACCGAGTTGTTGCCCGAGCCCGACTCGGTGGTCGACCCGAGCGCGCTCGGTGCTGCCAACGAGATCGGCGAGCCGGCGGGGACCCCGGAGGTGGTGGCCGCGTTCCAGGTCGTGAGGGGTTCGAACGAGTCGTTGCGCGCACTCACCGAGACCGAGTACGAGGTGCCGTTGGCGAGCGCTCCGGCATCGACGACATTGAGCCAGTAGACGGTACCGACCGGATCGTCTGCGGCGACGGTCAGCGTGCGCGCGACGCTGCCGACCGTGATGCGGTAGCTGCGGATGGGGCTCGCTGCGCTGTCTTGACCGGGCTTGCTCCAGCCGATGCGCAGCCCGCCATCGAGCGGCGAGACCCCGACGATCGTCGGCGCAGGCGGAATGAGGTCGCTCCAGACCGCCTCGGCGAGCGTGGTGGGGGCCGACGGGCCCTGCGCATTGACGGCGATGACGCTCACCCGCACCCGGTTGTCGGGCCCGTTGCCCGGGGTCAGCACGCTGCACGGCGACGACGTGCACGACGTCGTGGTCGACGAACCGTCGCTCACGCGCGTCACCGTGGCTTCGAACCTCTCGATCGGCGCGTTGTTCGAGGCGCCGGGCGACCACGCGATGGTGAGACTGCGGTTGGCGTACGCCTGCACGCGCAACGACGTGACGGGGTCGGGCACGTCTTGCACCGAGATGCGCACCGCCCCCCACACGAAGCGCTCGGGGTCGCCGGTCGCATCGGATACCTGGTACTCGAGGTTCGTGTCGATGGGCGCGGCCGTCTCGCTGATCGTCGCGAGCAGAGTCTGGCCGTCGGCGCTCGGCACGATGCTGACCCCCGCCGGCAGGCTGCCTTGATCGAGGCCGCGCACGTCGACGACGCGCAGCGGCTGACCGGGGAACGGATTGGTGGCCTGGTCGTTGTCGAGCACTCTGATGGTGGTCGTCTGACCGCGGGGTGCGATGACGGCGTCGGGGGCGGGTCGAGCGAGCGGGCGCGTCGAGGCGACGACCGAGACCTGGATGCGACCCGCAGTGCCCTGCGCAGCGTCGTCTCGCACCCCGAGCGTCACACCCGTGGTCGATCCGCGGGGCGTGCTCGCCGGCACCCTGACGAGCAGGGACTGACCACTGAGCTCCACCTCGAGTCCCGGCGTGGGTCCGTCGATGATCGAGTAGGCGAGCTCCTCGACGTCGTCGGGGTACGGATACGCCGTGACGCGTACGAGGTCGAGAAGCCGCTCCTGCCCCGGCTCGAGTTCGAGAGAGGCTCCGATGAGCGCCGGCGGCTGGTTCTCACGGGGCGTCACCTCGATCGGCAGCACGATCGTCGCGACCCTGCCCTCCGGGTCGTCGGCCGACTCGCCATCCGTGACCTCGAAGGTGAGCGAGGCAGGGCCGAAGTAGAGGTCGGCCGAGGTGAAGCGCAGCGTGTCGTCGTCGACCACGAGCTCGTCGCCGTTCGACTGGGTGGCGCTCACGTTCGCAGAATCGGTCAATCGCACCGACGCGCCCCCGACGGCGAGCACGTAGTCGTTGATGTCGATCGTGACCGTCTCCTCACTGATCACCTCGATGCGCTCGGCGCGCCGGTCGAGCTGAGGCAGTGCATCATCGGTGCCCGGCACCCAGATGAACGCGGTCGACCGAACGTCGGGGTCGGCCGGGTGCACGACCTGGAAGGGAATGATCTGCCGCTGCTCGCCGACAGTGACGAGCACGCGGCGGTCGGGCTGCACGCTCGCCCCCGACTCGTAGCCCGGTACGAGCTGAAGCCCCAGCTCAGAGACATCGCCCTCGGCGAAGAACACGCGGGCGAGCACATCGACGGCGATCTCGTCGCGGTCGAGGATGTCGGTGAGCGAGAGCACGGTATCGCGTGCGACAGGTGCCGAGAGGGGGGCATCCGGACTGACCGTGACGGTGACGAACGCTTGCGACGCGCCCGCGAGCTCGTTCTCGATCGTGTAGACGAGCCCGTACTGCCCGGGAGTGCTCGGCGGCGTCACGCGCACGAACTGCCCGTCGACCACCTCGGCGACGACGGCGTCATCGTTGGCCTCGATACCCGTCACCGTCAGCGCCGTGCCATCGGGGTCGGTGTCGTTCTCGAGCACGGGCACGAGCACCGTGAAGCCCGGACGGATCAGCACCTGGTCGTCGTTCGCGACGGGGTTGCGCGCACCCTCGAGCCGGGGACTGATGCCGACGCGCACGAGACCGGTCGACCGGGCGCCGAGCGCGTCGACCACGGTGTAGCGGAACTCGTCCGTGCCCGCCGCATAGCTGCCCGCCTGGTAGGCGATGAAGTCGAGGCCGGTCTCGACGACCGAGCCCTTCTGCGGGCTCGACTCCTGCCCGATCACCTGCACCGAGTCTCCATCCGGGTCCATGCCGTCGACGGGGATCGCGATGCGCACGGTGTCTCCCGCGATCACCCGGGCGATGACCGTGCGAGTGATGGGCGCCTGGTTCGTCGCCTCGTTGACCTCGCGCACGCTGATGCGCACGGTGGCCTGCGCACGCTCCTGACCGAGGGGTCCGAGCACCTCGTACACGGCCGTGAAGTCTCCGGGCTGATCGGGGGCGAGGTAGCGGAGACGATCGCCCGCGACGAACAGCAGACCCGAATCGCCCGTGAGGCCCTGCACCAGAACGGGGTTGAGAGTGATCGGCTCGTCGTCGGGGTGCTCGTCGTTCGCGAGCACCGGAATGCTCACCGCGTCGCCGACGCGCACCGTGATCGTGTCGTCGACGGCGACGGGAGGCTGCAGTCGTTCGGGGCGCGGAATCTCAATCACCGTGATCGTGCCCGTCGACTCCGCGAGCCCGTTGCTGATGCGGTACTCGACCGACTGAGGGCCGGTGAGCGGGCGCCCGAGTGTGATGCGCACATCGCGCTGATCGAGCACTTCGGCCCGCATGCCGCTCGCCGGCGAGAGGCCGACGACGCCCGTGACGACGAGCACGCCGCCGGCAGGGTCGATGTCGGCGCTCGCCACGGCGATCGTCGCGCTGCTCAGCGTGCGCACGAAGAGCGTCTTCGGCACCGTGATCGGTGCCGAGCCCGCCTCGGGTGGAGCGGCGACGTCGACTCTGATGATGCCGGTCGCTGTCGTCGTTCCGTCGGTCACCACGTACTCGAGGTAGTGGGTGCGCACCTCGAGACTCGAGAAGCGGAACACTCCGCGATCGAGGCTCGGCGTGATCGTCGCCCCGCTCTTCTCGGGCACCGCCGACAATCGGATCGTGCCGTTGCCGCCTCGCACGTGCACGAGAGGCTCGATGCGCACCTCTTGACCGGCGTAGGCGAGCACGACGAACGGCTCGGCGATGATCGGCGTCTGTCCGGACGGGCGCACGGTCACCGCGAGCTCGCCGAGGCCGACCGCCGCACCGTCGCTGACAGCGAGCACGACCGTGCGCAGTTCGCCGACGCCGCCGCTCTCGGCGAAGGTGACCCGCCCGTCGGGCCGGAAGGTGACGCGGTCGGGCGGCGCGACCGTGGCCTGCTCGAGGTAGATGGGGTCACCGTCGGGGTCGACCCAGTCGCCGAGCACCGCCGAGGTCGCCGTGCTGCCCTGGGCGACCGTGGTCTTGCTGACCCGGGCCTGCACGGGCGGCGAGTTCTCGGACGCGCTGCGCACGGTGACCGTCACGATCGCCGAGTCAGAGCCGCCTCGCCCGTCGGTGATCGTGTACGCGAAGGCGATGCTGCCGGTGGCGGAGTTCTCGAGCGTGAGCTGCAGCAGCTGCCCGTCGGCGATGATGTCGAGCCGACCGATGCGCTCATCGAGCCGATCGACCTCGCTGATCACGAGCACATCGCCGTTCGGATCACTGTCGTTGAGCAGCACGGGCAGGGTGCTGGCTCGCCCGGGTCGAGCGCCGAACTCGTCGTCGAGAGCGACGGGCGGCTGCTGCGTGCGCTCGAGCTCAGGCGGCGTGTCGAGCAGGTCGATCTGCTGCTCTCGCTCATCCTCTTCGTCGACGATCAGCTCGTCCCAGTTGTCGATCAGCCGCCCGTCGTCCTGCACCGCCCACGCGGCTCCCGCGCCGCGATCGTTGAGCACGACCCGGTCGTCGCGGACGACGAGCACGAGCTCGCCCACCACCGGCACCTGATCGAGCCCGAGCTGCTGCACGGTCGAGCCGCAGCGGCGCCAGGCCAGCCCGTCGGTCCAGGCCGCGAACGAGCACCCGTCGACCGTGGCCGGGGGTGCCGGGCTGCCCTGGCGATCCGTCACGAGCTCGTCGAGCGATCCGCTGTCGAGCGCGACCGAGACGAGTCCGCTCCGGTGGGCGATGAGCAGCGACGGGGCATCGTCGCTCGGCTCGGCGAGCACGGGCGACGCGCCGGGCGGAATGACCGTCGACAGATCGACGACCCCGGCTTCGGTGTGCAGCAGACGGGTCGCCACCTCGAGAACCGCCCAACGGCCTTGCGCGACACTGACCTGCACCTCGGCGGTCTGCGGCAGATCGATCGACCACGTCTCGTCGACGCGGTCGGAGCGATCGGGCGCGACCCGGTAGACCTCGCCCAGGCCCGGTGACACGGCGACCAGACCCAGGCGGTCGGTCGTGGCGATCGCGCTGCGCGGCCCGAACTGGAACGCGGCGACCGTCGCCGGATCGAAGGACTCGAAGGCCGGTCGCGGTGTGACCCAGGTCTCGCCCGTGCCGGCGCTGTGCACAACGACCGAGGCCGCCGCGAGAGCGACCGTGGGCTCGTCCGGCGGCAGAGCCACTGACTCGACGACTTCGGAACGAGCGGCATCGACGATCTCAGCGGTCGCGTTCGCCTCGTCGACGATGATGACGTCGGTGCCCCGCTGCAGCACGCTGAGTCGAGACCCCTCGCCGGGGATGACCGAATCGAGCATGCCGACCTGCAGGTTGGCTCTGCCGACCGCCTGACGGTCTTCGTTCACCACCCAGACCGCTCCGTCGTTGAGGTCGAGACGCTGCGACTCGAAGCCGGCCGAGACGACGGCGATCGTCGCGACGACGGTCGCGACGACGCCCGTGCTGACGGCGGTCAGCGCGGCGGAGCGGTGGCGGGTGAACCAGCGGCGGATCATCCGCTCACTCCCCCGCCGTCTCGGCGCACTTCTCGTCGCTCGGCTGGCCGAGTCGGCCCTCACGCACGACGCGCACCGTCACGCAGACGCGGTCGCCAGGATTCGCTGCGACCACGAATTCACCGCCGCGCTGGAAGGCCTCGGTGCCGTCGGAGAGCTGCACCTGGTAGGTGTCGCCGACAGCAAGACCCGGGTCCGACCACGAGAACACGATCGTCGAGCCGTCGAGCTGCGCGTCGACGTTGGCGACGCGCGGCAGCTCGCGATCTCCTCCCTGGATCGCCAGCAGGGTCGCCGTCGCGCCGAGGGCGATGACGGCGAGCGAGACCAGCACGAGCGCGGCGGCGATCAGTCGCGTTCGGCGCGCCGACGCCTTCGCCGCCGTAGGGGCCTCGTCGGGAGTTTCGGCGAACGGCGCGGCGATCGCTGCTGCGGTGCGACGCCGACGACGGCGGTCGACCGCCGAGCCCGGCGCACGCGGCGAGACGGCGCGCACGATCGTGCGGTCACCCGGGTCGCCGATGGTCGCGAGCGCCCAGTCGTCCATAGCCACGTCGGCTTGCGTCGTGACCAAGCCGAGCTCGGCCTCGACCCGCTGCAGGTCGCGCACGAACTCGAGCACCGACTGCTGCCGCTGTTCAGGATTCCGCTTCATCGAGCGCTTGAGCACGGCCTCGAGCGACGCGGGTACGTCGTCGCGGTCGATCGACGGCACCCGCGCGCGGGCGATGCGCCCGATGAGGTCGTCGGCCTTGTTCGACCCGTCGAGCACCTCGAAGGGCGACCGGCCGGCCAGCAGCGTGTAGAGGGTCGCACCGAGCGACCACACCTCGCTCTGCACCGAGCCCGACGTGTCATCGAGCAGCACCTCGGGCGCCGACCAGGGAATCGACATGCCGACGCTGTCGGTCGAGCCGGTCGAGCCGAGAGTCGAGGCGATGCCGAAATCACTGAGGACCGGATGCCCGTAGGCGGTGGTGAGGATGTTCGAGGGCTTGATGTCGCGGTGCAGCACTCCGCTGCGGTGGGCCGTCTCGATCGCGCTGCCGATCTGCACGCCGATGCGCAGCACGTCGGCGACGGGGATCTGCTCGGTGCGATACCGCGCGCCGAGCTTCGCCGAGCAGAGCTCCATCACGAGATAGGGGCGGCCGTCGGCCGAGATGCTCGCCTGGTAGACGGTCAAGATGCCCGGATGCGACGACAGTTGTGCCATGAGGTTCGCCTCGACCTGGAACATCTGCCGCACCTGATCGGTGACGACGGCCGACAGCAGCACCTTGACCGCCACCTGCCGGCGCGGCATGTTCTGCTCGTAGAGGAAGACGTCGGCGAAGCCGCCGCTGCCCAGCAGTCGCACATGGCTGAACCCGGGCAGCACAGGAGGTTCCGACGGTCGGCGTTGCGCCATGGAATTCCCCCTTCCGCAGCGAGCCCGCAGCTATCTGCTCAGTGTAGAGAGTGGGCGGGTCAGGCGTCGGGAGCGTGCACCACGTCGACGACGATCACGGTGATGTTGTCGCGCCCGCCCTGCGCGAGCGCAGCATCCACGAGAGCGTTCGCCGTCTCTCGAGCGCTCAGCCTCGCAGCGAGGTGGAGGCGCAGCCGCTCGAGCGGCACCTCCTTCGTGAGACCGTCCGAGCACAGCAGCAGCCGCATGCCCGACTGCAGCGGCAGCAGAGTCATGTCGACCTCGGGCTCGATCGAGAACCCGACAGCGCGCGTGATGACGTTCGCCTCGGGATGGTTCTCGGCCTGGTCGGCATTCAGCTGGCCGGCGTCGACCATCTCTTGCACGAGAGAGTGGTCGGTCGTCACCTGGGTGAGCTCGTTGCCGACGAACCGGTAGACGCGGGAGTCGCCGACGTTGAAGACCGTCAGCATCGGGCGGCCGTCGATGAGCGAGAGCGCCGCGCCCGTGACCGTGGTGCCGATGCCGAGATCGGCCTCGTCGAGCTGATGGATATCCCAGGTCGCGAGGTTGAGCGCGTCGATGATCGCAGCGGCGTCCATGAACTCGGTATCGACCGACGCCTGCAGCCGTCGCACGACGGCGTCGCTCGCCCGGTCGCCGTGCGAGTGCCCGCCCATGCCGTCGGCCACGGCGAAGAGGGGCACGTCGGCGAGGTAGCTGTCTTCGTTGGCCGTTCGGCGGTAGCCCGTGTGCGTCACGCCGTGCCACGACAGCTCGATCGCCTCGCCGTGGTCGGGCATCGTCACGATGTGACGAACGCTGCTGCGGCCGAGGGCGGTCACGATGGGCTCCGAGTCTCTGGGCGAAGGGTGCGGGGCGGGCGGGTCGAGCTCAGTCGCCGGTCGGGTCGCTCTCGCTCACGAAGTCGAGCTCGACCCCGTCTGCCAGCGCGATGACTGCGTCAGAGAGCACCGCGATCGACTCGCCGCGACGCAAGCGCCGTGATGCCCCCGAGGCCCAGTGTACGACCACGCCGTTGGTCGACCCGAGGTCGTGCACGACGATCGTCTCGCCGACCTGCTCGACGCGCACGTGCCGGGCTGACACCTCGCCCTGATCGGCGGGGATGGCGACGCGCCGAGGGGCGGGATGCTCGTCGATGCGGCTGAGGCCGGGGCTGCGGCCGATGTCGACCGGTCGATCGAGCGCTACGACCGTCGAGGTTCCCCGCACCCGCACCGACCACCGGCGAACCGGATCGGGCGCGGATGCCGACCCGACGGGTGCGGGGCCGGCAGGCGGCGGGGCGGGCTCGACGAGACGGATGATGGTGTCGTCGAGATCTTCGTCACTCACCGATGTACGACATCACGTGCTTGAGGCGCGTGTAGTCCTCGAAGCCGTAGTGCGACAGGTCTTTGCCGTAGCCGGAGTGCTTGAAGCCGCCGTGCGGCATGTCGCTCACGAAGGGGATGTGCGTGTTGATCCAGACGCAGCCGAAGTCGAGGTCGCGGCTGAAGCGCATGGCTCGGCCGTGGTCGCTCGTCCATACCGACGCGGCGAGGGCGTAGCGCACGCCGTTCGCGAGCGCGAGCGCCTCCTCCTCGGTGCGGAAGGTCTGCACGGTGAGCACGGGCCCGAAGATCTCCTCCTGCACGGCCTCATCGTCCTGTCGCATGCCAGTCACGATGGTCGCCGGCCAGAAGTATCCGACGTCGCCCTGTCGAGCTCCGCCGGCGACGACCTGAGCGTGATCGGGCAGCCGCTCGACGATGCCCGCGACGCGCTCGAGCTGGTTCGCGTTGTTGAGCGGCCCGTAGAGCATGCCCTCCTCGCGCGGGCCGCCGGTGAGGCCATGGGTGCGAGCGCGCTCGACGAGCGCCGCGACGACCTCGTCGTGCACCGACTCGTGCACGATCACGCGCGTCGCAGCCGTGCAGTCCTGCCCGCCGTTGAAGTAGGCAGCGAGCACGAGGCCCTCGGCGACCTTCTGCGGGTCGGCGTCGGCGAACACGAGCGCGGGCGCCTTGCCGCCGAGCTCGAGGTGCACACGCTTGAGGTCGCTCGCAGCAGCCTTCGCGACCTCCATGCCCGCGCGCACCGAGCCCGTGATCGCCACCATCTGAGGCGTGGGATGTTGCAGCAGGGCCGCACCCGTGGTGCGGTCGCCGAGCACCACGTTCAGGACGCCGGGGGGCAGGATGCCCGCCGCGAGCTCCGCGAGGCGCACCGTGGCGAGCGGTGTCGTGTCTGAGGGCTTGAGCACCCCGGTGTTGCCCGCGGCGATCGCCGGCGCGATCTTCCAGACGGCCATGTTGAGCGGATAGTTCCAGGGCGTCACCTGACCGATCACGCCGATCGGCTCGCGCCGCACGAACGACGTGTGGTCGGCGAGGTACTCGCCGGCCGAGCGGCCGTCGAGATCGCGGGCCGCCCCGGCGAAGAAGCGCAGCTGATCGATCGACTGGTCGATCTCGTCGACGACGAGCGTGGCCCGAGGCTTGCCGGTGTCTTGCGACTCGAGGTCGGCGAACTCTTCGGCACGCTCGGCCATCGCGTCGGCGAGGCGGAACAGTGCGAGCTGCCGCTCGGCGGGGGTCGTGCGCCCCCAGGAGCGAAAAGCCGATTCGGCCGCGGTGTAGGCGGCGTCGATCTCGGCGGCGGTGCTGATCGGAGCGTGCGCGTAGACCTGCTCCGTCGCCGGGTCGATGAGCTCGAGGTGGGCGTCGGCGGTGCTCGCGACGGCCTCGCCCCCGATCACGTTGTGCAGAGTGCGTGCAGTCATGCCGACACTGTAGCGCGGCATCCGGGCTCGCGAACGAGACAATGCGACGGATTTCGTCGTTGCGGACCCGCAATATCTGCGGAATCGCTTGTGAAGGCTCGCGATCACTGACACAATCGCCTCATGGCCACCCGTTCCAAGCCCGTGCACCTCGACGACGTCTCGAAGGCGATCGTCGAGCAGCTGCAGACGGATGGCCGCCGCTCCTACGCCGAGATCGGCAAGGCGGTCGGCCTGAGCGAAGCGGCAGTGCGCCAGCGGGTGCAGAAGCTGACCGACGCCGGCGTCATGCAGGTCGTGGCCGTCACCGATCCCATGCAGCTCGGCTTCTACCGGCAGGCCATGATCGGCGTGCGCGTCGTCGGCGACACCGCCCACGTCGCCGAGAAGCTCAGCAACATTCGCGCCGTCGACTACGTCGTGCTCACCGCCGGCAGCTTCGACATTCTCGCCGAGGTCGTGTGCGAGAACGACGACGACCTGATCGATCTGCTCAACCAGCAGATCCGCACCATCGAGGGCGTGCACTCGACCGAGACATTCGTCTATCTGCGCCTGCAGAAGCAGTTCTACAACTGGGGGACCCGATGAGTATTTTCCGCACCAAGAAGCGCACCACGGCTCACAAGGCCACGAAGGAGCACACCATGACCATCGACACCGCCCTGGCACCCTCGAGCGTCGCGCTCGACGCCGCCACCGAGGCCGACCTGCAGCAGAAGGCGAAAGACCACCTCTGGATGCACTTCGCCCGCCAGTCGGGCATGGAGGCCGGAAACGGCGTTCCGATCATCGTGCGCGGCGAAGGCCACCACGTCTACGACTCGCACGGCAAGAAGTACATCGACGGCCTTTCGGGCCTGTTCGTCGTGCAGGTCGGCCACGGCCGCGAGCGGCTCGCCGAGGCAGCGCGCAAGCAGGCGGAAGAGCTCGCGTTCTTCCCGCTCTGGTCGTACGCCCACCCGACCGCGATCGAGCTCGCCGACCGCCTCGCCGACTACGCCCCGGGCGATCTCAACCGTGTCTTCTTCACGACCGGCGGCGGTGAGGCCGTCGAGTCGGCCTGGAAGCTCGCGAAGCAGTACTTCAAGCTCACCGGCAAGCCCATGAAGCACAAGGTCATCTCGCGCGCCATCGCGTACCACGGCACGCCGCAGGGCGCCCTCGCCATCACGGGCATCCCCGGCATGAAAGAGATGTTCGAGCCCCTCACCCCCGGCGGGTTCCGCGTGCCGAACACCAACTACTACCGCGCTGAGGAGATGGGCTTCCACGGCTCGCTCGAAGAGTTCGGCCAGTGGGCCGCCAACCGCATCGAAGAGGCGATCCTGTTCGAGGGCCCCGACACCGTCGCCGCCGTCTTCCTCGAGCCGGTGCAGAACTCGGGCGGCTGCTTCCCGCCTCCCCCCGGCTACTTCGCGCGCGTGCGCGAGATCTGCGACCAGTACGACGTGCTGCTCGTGAGCGACGAGGTCATCTGCGCCTACGGCCGCATCGGCGAGATGTTCGCGTGCACCGCGCTCGGCTACGTGCCCGACATCATCACCTCGGCCAAGGGCCTCACGAGCGGCTACTCGCCGCTCGGCGCCATGATCGTGAGCGACCGCCTGTACGAGCCCTTCAAGCACGGGCAGACGGCGTTCTACCACGGCTACACCTTCGCCGGGCATCCGGTGTCGGCTGCTGTCGCTCTCGAGAACCTCAACATCATGGAAGAAGAAGGCATTCTCGAGCACGTGCGCGAGAACTCGCCGAAGTTCCGTGCGGCACTCGAGCGGCTGAAAGACCTTCCGATCGTCGGCGACGTGCGCGGTGAGGGCTACTTCTTCGGCATCGAGCTCGTCAAGAACAAGGAGACGAAGGAGACCTTCAACGAGGCCGAGTCCGAGCGCCTGCTGCGCGGATTCCTCTCGAAGGCGCTCTTCGACGCCGGGCTCTACTGCCGTGCCGATGACCGTGGCGACCCCGTCATTCAGCTCGCTCCCCCGCTGACGATCGGCCCCGCCGAGTTCGACGAGATCGAGGGCATTCTGCGCCGTGTGCTGACCGAAGCGGGAACACTGCTCTGAGCGCGAACTCTCCTGCCCGCCGCGCCGATGAGAGCAGAGGCGACGACTACCGAGACCTGAGCTTCTGGCACGCCACGGTCGATGACGACCTGACGCCTCGCGCTGCCCTCGATGGCGACCTCGACACCGACGTCGCCATCGTGGGCGCGGGTCTCACCGGGCTGTGGACGGCGCACGAGCTGCTGAAGCGCGAGCCCGGTCTGCGCGTCACGCTGCTCGAGAAGCACATTGCGGGCTTCGGCGCCTCGGGGCGCAACGGCGGCTGGTGCAGCGCGCTCTTCCCGGCCTCGACCGCGGCGCTGGAGAAGAAGCACGGCCGCGAGGCCGCGCTCGCGATGCGTCGAGCGATGGTCGCCACCGTCGACGAGGTCGGCGCGGCGGCCGCCGCCGCCGGCATCGAGTGCGACTACGCGCGTGGCGGCACGATCGTCTTCGCCCGCAGCGATGCCCAGTGGCGGGCCGCGCAGCACGAGGTCGACGAGGCGCACGGCTACGGCGTCGATGCCCTCGAGCTCTGGAACGGCGAGCGCGTTCATGCGCGGGATGCCCGGGGTGCGGTCTACGACCCGGCCTGCGCCCGCGTGCATCCGGCCGCCCTCGTGCGCGGGCTCGCTCGCACGGTCGAGCAGCAGGGTGCGGTCATCCACGAGCAGACGACGGTCGAGAGCTGGCAGGCCGGCCTCGTGCGCACCGACCGCGGCACCGTGCGCGCGCGGCACATCATCACCGCCCTCGAGGGCTACGGCGCCACCGTCGCGCAGACGAAGCGGCGCATCCTGCCGCTCTACTCGCTCATGGTCGCGACGCAGCCTCTCGATGACGAGGTGTGGCAGTCGATGGGCATCACCCACGGCCAGACTTTCTCCGACGGCCGCAATCTCGTGATCTACGGCCAGCGCACCGCCGACAACCGCATCGCGTTCGGCGGCCGCGGGGCGCGGTACCACTGGGGCAGCGCGATCCGCAGCGAGTACGACCGGGTCGAGCGCGTGTTCGAGCATCTCGTCGCGACGCTGCACGAGCTCTTCCCGCAACTGCCGCCGCTCGAGGTCGAGCACGCCTGGGGCGGCCCGCTGGGGGTACCGCGCGATTGGCACGCGAGCGTGAGCTACGACCCCGATTCGGGGCTCGGCAGCGCCGGCGGCTATGTCGGCGACGGGCTGTCGACCACGAACCTCGCGGGCCGCACGCTGGCCGATCTCATCACCGGTCGCGACACCGAGCTGACGCGACTGCCGTGGGTGGGCCATCGCTCGCCGTCATGGGAGCCCGAGCCGCTGCGCTTCATCGGCGCGAATGCGGGCCTGGTCGCCATGACCGCGGCCGACGCGGAAGAGCGAGCCACGGGTCGCTCATCGCTCATCGCTCGCGCCATGGGCGGGCTCATCGGTCACTGACCGCCCGCCCCGCTCGCAGTCGACACGCAGGAGGCTTGGAGCATCGCCCTCTAGCCTCGGCGGAGCGCGAGGGAGGTGCCGTGACGACGACGAACCGATCGACAACGATCACGCCTTCGCCGACCGTGTCGGCGGCGCCCCGCGCTCATCAGCTGCTCGCGCTCGTGGGATTCATCGCCATCGTCGCCGCGGTCGCCGCCTTCGGCTCGCTCACCTCGGCAGGAGCGATCTCGGGGTGGTACGAGAGCACGCCGAAGCCGATGTGGAACCCGCCGAACGCGGTCTTCGGCCCGGTCTGGACCGTGCTCTACCTCACGATGGCCGTGGCCGCGTGGCTCGTCTGGCGGCGGCCCGATTCGGTGGAGCGCACGAGGGCCCTGCGCGCCTACATCGTGCAACTCGCGCTCAACGCGCTCTGGAGCCCCGCATTCTTCGGGCTCGGCGCCCTCGTCGGCTCGGCCGGCGTGTGGTTCGCGCTCGGGGTGATCGTGGCACTCGATTTCGCGATTCTCGCGGCGATCATCCGATTCTCCGATGTCAGCCGGGTGGCGGCGTGGATGCTCATTCCCTACTGGTTCTGGGCGCTCTTCGCCACGACGCTCAACGCGGCGATCGCCGTGCTCGCCCGATAGTCGGGCGGCGCCCGCTACCGTGGGATCGTGACGCTCGCTGACTCTGCCGCCGTGCCCGCGCGCTCGCGCGGATCGCGCATCGTGCGCGGCGCGCTCATCGGCCTGGCCGCGCTCAGCATCGTCGCTCAGGGGGCGGTGCTCTCGGGTGCGGGCTGGGCGGCCGCGAACCCGCGGCTCGTCGCCGACGCCGTGACAGTGCACCGCTTCGAGCCGCCGGTCGCCATCTCGGCCCTCGCGACCGATGCCGACATGAGCGAGCGCGGTCGCTTCGTGTTCTACGCGAGCCTGCCCGAACTGGTGCCCGCCGAGAGCTTCGACCTGTTCTGCTCGCGTGATGAGCCCGGCATCGGCGTGCTCGGCTGCTTCACCTTCGCCGAGGGGCGCATCTTCCTCTACGACATCACCGACGCCGACCTCGAGCCGTTCGAAATCGTCGTCGCGGCACACGAGATGCTGCACGCGGCATGGGACAGGCTCAGCGCCGACGAGCAGCTCGCCCTCGAGGCGCCGCTCGAGGCCGTGTTCGCCGAGCTCGGCCCCGACCACGAGCTGGTCGAGCGCATCGCGTCGTACGAGGCCTTCGACCCGACCTCGCGCGTGCCCGAGCTCTACGCGATCCTCGGCACCGAGATCGCGGAGCTGCCGGACGAGCTCGAACTGCACTACGCCGAGTACTTCGACGACCGGTCGGTCGTCGTGGGCGTGTGGCAGCAGATTCAGGCGATCTTCGTCGAGCTCGAGACCGAGCTCGAGCGGCTGGGTGCCGAACTCGAGGCGCTCGCCGCGCAGATCGATGCTGAACGGCAGGCGGCCGAGCGCGACGCGACCGCGCTCGAAGCCGACATCAGCGCCTTCAACGCGCGGGCCGAGCGGCCGGGCGGATACACCAGTCAGTCAGCGTTCGAGCGCGACCGCGACGCACTGCTCGCCCGTCAGAACGCGCTCAACGCCCAGATCGACGCGACGAACGCGACGATCGACACCTACAACGCGCTGCTCGACGAGTTCGATTCGCTCAACGAGCAGGCGGCTGCCCTCAACCGGTCGCTCAACATCGACCCGCAGCCGATCGAGACGAGCGACTAGCGCCTCACTCCTCGTCGTCGACGGGCGGCGCGGCCACCGGGGGAAACAGCTCGTCGATCTCGCCGAGATCGTCGGCGGTCGGCTGCCACGCGCCCGCCGCCGCCGAGTTCTGAGCGATCTGCTCGACCGTCGTCGCACCGGCGATGACCGAGCCCATGGCCGGGCAGGTCAGCAGCCAGCCGATCGTCGCCTCGAGCATCCCGATGCCGCGATCGGCGCAGAAGGCCGCGTAGGCCTCGAGGCGGTCCCACGGTGCGTCGGCCGCGAGGTGCGGGCGCTGGCGCATGATGCGCGTGTCGGCCGGGCCGCCGTCGCGCGAGAACTTGCCCGTCAGCAGCCCGTTGTAGAGCGGGTAGTACGGCAGCAGCCCGACGCCCGCGCGCGCGGCAGCGGGCAGCAGCTCGGCATCGGCATCGCGCACGAGCAGGCTGTACTCGTTCTGGGCCGAGATGAAGCGCGGATGCTCGCTCGCGGTCGCCGCCGCCTCGGCGTCGCGCAACTGGCCGGCAGAGAAGTTCGAGTGGCCGATGTACCGCACGAGCCCCGCGTCGACGAGCTCGTGCAGGGCCGCGAGCGTCTCGTCGATGGGCGTCTCGGGGTCGGGGGTGTGCAGCTGGTAGAGATCGATGTGGTCGGTACGCAGCCGACGCAGCGAGCCCTCGACCGAGGCGCGGATATAGCGGCGAGAACCGTGCGGCACGTCGAGCAGCTCGGGGTTCTTCGCACCGTCGTTGCCGAACTTGGTCGCGAGCACGACCTGGTCGCGACGACCGGCGAGTGCGACGCCCATCATGGTCTCGCTGCGGCCGTGGCTGTAGCCGTACATCTCGGCGGTGTCGAGCAGCGTGATGCCGTGGTCGATCGCGGCGTGCAGCACGCGCGAGGTGCCGGCCTGCTCCTCGGTCGGGCTGCCGGGGCGGCCGAAGTTGTTGCAGCCGAGTCCTACGGCCGAGACGAGCAGGTCAGAACGGCCCAGGGGGCGCAGCGGCATCGAGGTCATGCTCCTATCCTCCCCCGCCGCACCTGAGCGACGGACTATCCCCGTGTCTCGAAACCGCCAGTGGCCGGATGCTCGCCAGCGCTAGCCTGACGTGCATGACTCCCCCCACCACTTCTGCAGCAGGCCTGCTCACGATCGACTCGCCCCTCGGGCGCATCGCGCTGCACAGCGAGGGCCCCGCCGTCACGCGGGTCGAGATCGCCACGCAGGGAGTGCTGTCGAGCGACGGCGCACCCGATGCGCCCACCCCTGTGCTGACGCGCGCCGCGAAAGAGCTCGCCGAGTACTTCGCCGGTGGCCGTCGGTCGTTCACCGTGCCCCTCAGCGTTGCGGGCACGCCCTTCCAGCAGGCGATCTGGCAGCAGCTGCAAGAGATCCCCTTCGGGTCAGTGCGCGGCTACGGCGAACTCGGTCGCGCGACGGGGCGTCCTACAGCGGGGCGCGCCGTCGGTGGCGCGGTCGGCGCGAACCCTGTCCCCCTGCTCATCCCCTGCCACCGCGTGCTCGCGAGCGATGCGCGCATCACGGGCTACAGCGCGGGCGACGGCATTCCGACCAAGGTCTGGCTGCTCGACCACGAGGGCATCGCGCACCGATGACCGACCCGGTCGAGCCTGCGCCGCCGCCTGCTGACCGCCCGCGCTGCGGCTGGGCGGGCGATGACCCGCTCTACCAGCGCTACCACGATGACGAGTGGGGCGTGCCGCTGCACGGCGACCGCGCCCTGTTCGAGAAGCTCAGCCTCGAGGCCTTCCAGAGCGGCCTGTCGTGGATCACGATTCTGCGGCGCCGCGAGGGCTTCCGCGACGCGTTCGCGGGCTTCGAGATCGATCGCGTCGCTGCGTTCGACGACGGCGACATCGAACGCCTCCTCGGCGACCCCGGCATCATCCGCAATCGCGCCAAAGTCGAGGCGACGATCGCGAACGCGCGCGTGCTGCACGACTGGACCAGCGCAGAACCGGGAGCCCTCGATGAGTTGATCTGGTCGTTCCAGCCGCCCGCGCGCGCTCAGCGGCCAGACTCGCTCAGCGAGATTCCGGCCCAGACCGACGCATCGCGAGCGCTCGCCCGTGCGCTCAAGGAACGGGGCCTGAGGTTCGTGGGCCCGACGACCGCCTACGCGCTCATGCAGTCAGCAGGCCTCGTCGACGACCACGTCAGCGGGTGCTGGCGCGCGGAGGCAGGGTTCCCGGCACGATGAGCTCGAGCATGCGCTCGTCGATGCGGCGCATCGGCCAGCCGAGCTCGGTCGATCTGGAGCACAACGTCGAGATCGACCTCGGCAGCGCCCCCGCCGTGAGAAGTGCGCGCACCCACTCGCCTTTGCCCTTCTTGTTGAAGTGGTTGAGCGCGCGGGCCACTCCATCGTCTCCGACTGCGACGACCGAGACGCCGACGGCACCCGAGACTTCCGGCAGTGCGCCCAGGGCCGCATACCCGGCCGACCTCAGGTCGATGATCGGCGTCGGCAGCGCGGCGAGCTCCGCCGCGATCGCGCCGCCCCAGGCACGCTTGAGGGGCCGTGCGGGAAGCCTGCTGTCGTGCGAGAGACGGTACGCCGGAATCGGGTCGTCTGCCCGCAGCAGGCCGAAGAGCGCCGAGTGCACGACGAGAGAGGCCGACGCCCGTCGACGGCCGGCGGCGGGCAGAGATCGCACGTCGAGGGCGTCGTAGAGAACGCCGGTGTACCGCTCGATAGCCGGCATCGTGCCGCTCGACAGCAGGGTGCGATTGCGCTCGAGCTCGGCCGCGGCCGACGTCGCACCGAGCTTCAGCGCCCGAGCTGCCTGCTGGTCGTGAGCGCTGAGCTCGATGACAGCCGCGACGAGGTCGCGTCGTGTCGCGGTGAGCGAGCCGAACGACAGTGCCTCGAGGTCGAGCGGGCGGCCGGTTCCGCCCTCTCGCTTGGTCTCGGAAGGCGGCAGCAGAATCTGCATCAGGAGCGCAGGAACGCCGAGGCGTGCTCGACGAGCTCGGGCAGGGGCGCCATGGTGTCGAGAGTAAGCCGCGGACGCGCCCCCGCGAGACCCGACCATGCGTCGTACTCGTCGAGGCTCTGCTCAACGGCATGCCACGTGGGCTCGGCCAGGTGGGCGAGATCTCGACGGCGCTCTTCGAGACGCTGGCGGTGCACAGCGGCATCGCTGCAGAACGTCTCGATGAAGCGCACCTCGACCCCGATCCGGTCGCCGAGCATCACCCACTGATCCCGGGCCGGCGCGACAGCGTTCACGGCGTCGACGATGATGCTCTGCCCGGCTCGCAGCACCGCATCCGCGATGGTCTCGGCCACCAAGTAGGCGGCGAGACCGGTCGGCTGGTCATCGTCGATGCCCGCGCGCAGAATGGCCGACTCGAGCGGGTCGACCGAGACGACGGCGATGCCCCACTGCCGAGCGAGCTGCTCGGCGACCGTGCTCTTGCCCGACCCCGGAAGGCCGGCCATCGCGATGAGCACGGACTACGCGAGCGCTGCGGCGCCCGCGACGATTGTGACGGTGTCGTTCTCGACCGAGAGGAAGCCGTCTTCAGCCTGCGCGACGATGACCGCACCCTCGGTGGGCGTGATGCGCACTTCGCCCGCGCTGAGGATGCCGAGCAGCGGCTCGTGGCCGGGCAGAATGCCGATCTCGCCCTCGGTGGTGCGCGCCACGATCTGCTTCGCGCGCCCCGACCAGACCTCGCGGTCGGCCGAGACGACGCTCACCGTGAGTTCGGCCATGACTAGCCGTTCTCCTTCTGAATCTGCGCCCAGCGCTCTTCGACGTCACTGATCGGGCCGACGTTGAAGAAGGCCTGCTCGGCCACGTGGTCGAACTCGCCCTTGGCGATCGCGTCGAACGACTCGATGGTCTCCTTCAGCGGAACCGTCGAACCCTCGACGCCCGTGAACTTCTTGGCCATGTAGGTGTTCT
>SXMG01000124.1 GCA_005778835.1 Actinomycetota bacterium | reverse complement strand
GCCGCGTCTACCATTCCGCCAAGCCGGCACAGGGCGTGATCGGCCCCGTGGGCTCGACGATACCGTAGGCTCTCACGCGTGAGTGACCAGGATTCGAGCACAGCAGCCCCCCGTCGCGTCGTCGTCGCGGAGGACGAGTCGTTGATCCGCATGGACATCGTCGAGATCCTGCGCGACAACGGTTTTGACGTCGTCGGCGAGGCTGGTGACGGCGAGACGGCCGTGGCACTGGCCACTGAGCTGCGCCCCGATCTGGTGATCATGGACATCCGCATGCCCCAGATCGACTGCATCGAGGCGGCCAAGCGCCTGAGCGAGAACCACATCGCTCCGGTCGTGCTGCTCACGGCCTTCAGCCAGAAGGAGCTCGTCGAGCAGGCCAGCGAGGCCGGTGCTCTCGCCTACGTCGTGAAGCCCTTCACCCCCAATGACCTGCTGCCCGCGATCGAGATCGCGCTCAGCCGCTACCAGCAGATCCTCACGCTCGAGACCGAGGTCGCCGACCTCGTCGAGCGCTTCGAGACGCGCAAGCTCGTCGATCGCGCCAAGGGGCTGCTGAACGAGCGGATGGGGCTCAGCGAACCCGAGGCCTTCCGCTGGATCCAGAAGGCGTCGATGGACCGCCGCACCACCATGCAGGCCGTGGCCCAGGCCATCATCGACCAACTGGGCACCAAGAAGGAAGCCGCGAAGAAGCCGGCGGCGACGGCCTCTGACGACGCGGCGGCAGACGCGGCAGAGTAGTCCGCGCCGCGGCCGATCAGCGGTCGCGCAGCATGTTCGTCATGCGCACCGTCGACAGTCGACGACCGTCGCTGTCGGTGATGACGATCTCGTGCGTGCACAGCGTTCGACCGAGCACGAGCGCGGTGCAGGTCGCGGTCACGACGCCCTCGGTGACCGATCGGCTGTGCGTCGCATTGATCTCGATGCCCACCGCGTAGCGGTCGGGGCCACCGTGGATCGCCGACGAGATCGACCCGAGGCTCTCACCCAGCACGACGTGCGCGCCCCCGTGCAGCAGGCCGATCACCTGCGTGTTGCCCTCGACCGGCATGGTCGCGACCGAGCGTTCGGCGGAGAGCTCGTGAAACTCGATGCCCATCTTGCGACACAGCGCACCGCCGCCGGTGGCGACGAGGCGCTCGACGAGTTCGGGGTCGAGGTCGGGGGGCAGCAGAGTCATGGAGAGCATCCTCGAAGGGGGCCGATGCATCGGCTTCAGGGTCGGACCGCCTGAGTAGGCTGAGCCGCGTGACGGACTCCGAAAAGCCTATCCTCCTCATCGTCGACGGCCACTCGCTCGCCTTCCGGGCCTTCTACGCCCTGCCGATCGACAGCTTCGTCACGCGCGACGGGCAGCACACGAATGCCATCCACGGCTTCCTCTCGATGTTCCTGAGCCTGCTGGCGAAAGAGAAGCCGACGCACGTCGCGGTGGCGTTCGACATCTCGCGGTACTCGTTCCGCACACGCGAGTACCCCGAGTACAAGGGCACGCGCGGCGAGACGCCGCCCGAGTTCGTCGGGCAGGTGCCGCTGCTGCAGGAGGCACTCGCCGCCATGAGCATCCCGACTCTCACGAAAGAAGACTTCGAAGCCGACGACATTCTCGCTACCCTCGCGACGCGCGGCGCAGCCGAGGGCTTCCATGTGCTCGTCGTCTCCGGCGACCGCGACACGATTCAGCTCGTCACCGACGACGTCACGCTGCTGTACCCGAACGCCCGCGGGGTGAGCGAGCTCAAGCGCTACGACCCCGCTGCCGTGCGCGAGCGCTACGGCATCAACCCTGAGCAGTACCCCGAGATCGCGGCACTCGTCGGCGAGACGAGCGACAACCTGCCCGGCATCGACAAGGTCGGCGAGAAGACGGCCGTTAAGTGGATCACGCAGTACGGCTCGCTCGACGGAATCTGGGAGCACATCGACGAGATCGGGGGAGTGGTCGGCGCGAATCTGCGCGAGCAGCGCGACCGCGCTGAGCGCAACCGCCGCCTCAACCGGCTGGTCACCGATCTCGAACTGCCGGTCGGCCCGAGCGACCTCGACCGACGACCGATGGATGTCGCTGCGGTCAAGCAGGTCTTCGAACGGCTGCAGTTCCGCACTCTGACCGAGCGCGTGCTCAAGATCGCCGAGGCCGAGGGAGCCGACATGGGCGAGCCCGAGCAGGCCGAGGCGCGCACCGACCTTCCGACCGTGCGCACGCTCGTCGACGAAGAGCTCGCGAAGTGGTTGGCGTCGACGCACGGCACCGAGGTCGCCGTCGTCGTGGATGCTCCGCACGGCGAGCTCGCGGCCTTCGGGCTCGCTACCGCGACCGAGACGGTACAGGTCAACTGGGCCGCGCACCGCCCCGACTACGCCGCGCTCGAGAACTGGCTCTCGAGCGACGCGCCCAAGCTGCTCGCCGATGCCAAGGCGGCCGCGAGCGTGCTCGCTGGTCTCGACATCGCCCTGGCCGGAGTGGTGTGGGATACCCGCCTCGCGGCGTGGCTCGAGCGCCCGGGGGCGAAGTCGTACGACCTCGTCGACCTCGTGCACGATGTGCTCGGCGAGTCGATGCCGCAGGCCGACCCGAATCAACTCGTGCCCGATACCGAGAGCATCAGCCCGGCGACCGTGGCCTGGTTCGTGCACCGTCTCGTGGCCGAGCAGCGGCAATCGCTGCCGCAGACGAGCGCGCGAGTGCTGACCGAGATCGAGCTGCCGACGGCGGCCGTCATCGCGCGCATGCAGCGCACGGGCATCGCCGTCGACCGTGGCGCGCTCGACGCCATCAGCGCCGAGCTCGGCGAGACGAGTGCAGCTCTGGCCCAGCAGGCCTTCGCCGAGATCGGTCGAGAGGTCAACCTCGGCTCGCCGAAGCAGCTGCAAGAAGTGCTGTTCGACGAACTGGGCATGCCCAAGACCCGCGCGACGAAGACCGGCTACTCGACCGACGCCGCAGCCCTGGCCGATCTGCAGGAGGCGCATCCGCACCCCTTCCTCGGTCTGCTGCTGCAGCACCGCGACGCGACGAAGCTGCGGCAGATCGTCGAGACCCTGTCGTCGGCCACGGGGGCCGACGGTCGCATCCACACGACCTACGACCAGACGGGCACGACGACGGGGCGCATCTCGTCGACCGACCCGAACCTGCAGAACATCCCGGT
>SXMG01000123.1 GCA_005778835.1 Actinomycetota bacterium | reverse complement strand
TGTCCCCGTGGAACGGCATCGTGCACGTCTCGGCGAAAGACACGGGCACCGGCAAGGAGCAGTCGATGACCATCACGGGCGGCTCGTCGCTCGCGAAGGAAGACATTGAGCGCATGGTGCGCGAGGCCGAGGAGCACGCCGCGGAAGACAAGGATCGTCGCGAGAAGGCCGAGGTGCGCAACAACTCCGAGCAGCTCGTCTACTCGATCGAGAAGCTCATCAAGGAGAACGACGACAAGCTGCCCGACGACGTCAAGGGCGAGGTGCAGGCCGATGTGGATGCTCTCAAGACGGCGCTCGCCGGTGACGACGACGCCGCAGTGAAGACCGCGTTCGACGCCCTCAACGCCTCGCAGACGAAGCTCGGCGAAGCGATCTACGCTGCCTCGCAGATGGACCCGACGCCCTCGGAAGACCAGCAGGAGTCGTCGAACGACGACGACGTGGTCGACGCCGAGATCGTCGACGACGAAGACGACGCGGAGAAGAACGCGGACAAGGACAAGAGCTAGTCATGGCGCCGAAGAAGCGCGACGACGGGCACGACGAGCACCTCGAGCCGATCGAGGAGTCGACCGAGCCCCTCGCCGAGGATGGTGCGGCGACCGATGCGGAAGATCTCGACGAGCTCTTCGCGGCGGAGGACGCCGACGTCGAGGTGTCGGAATCGGGGAACACCCTCGACGCCGACATCGACCACATCCTCAGCGAGGCCGGGCAGCGCGAGATCGAGGAGTACCGCGATCGTGCTGCCCGCGCCGAGGCCGAGCTGGCGAACTTCCGCACGCGGGTCGAGCGCGACCGCGCCGCGAACCGCGAAGCGGTCATCGCCGACGTGATCCGCTCGCTGCTGCCCGCGATCGACGACCTCGATCGTGCGGCGGCGCACGGCGACCTCGAAGGCAGCCCCCTCGAGCTCGTGGCGCAGAAGCTGCGGGCGGCGCTCGAGCGCTACGGTCTGCGATCGGTCGGCGTCGTGGGCGAAGCATTCGACCCGGCGCTGCACGAAGCGATCGTGCAGCTGCCGACCGCCGACGTCACCGAGAACACCGTGGCTGACGTCATCGAGGGCGGCTACGCCCTCGGCGACCGCCTCGTGCGGCCCGCCAAGGTCGCCGTCTCGGTTCCGCAGGGGTAGGTGAGGCATGGCCAGTCAAGACTGGTTCGAAAAAGACTTCTATGCCGTTCTCGGTGTGAAGAAAGACGTCACCGAGGCCGAGCTCAAGAAGGCCTACCGCAAGCTCGCGCGGCAGGACCACCCCGACTCGAATCCGGGTGATGCCGCCGCCGAGGCGCGCTTCAAAGAGATCAGCGAAGCGCACTCGGTGCTGAGCGACCCCGCGCAGCGCGCCGAGTACGACCAGGTGCGTGCCATGGGATCGGGTGCCCGCTTCACGGCGGGCGGTGCTCCGGGCGGCTTCGACGACGTGTTCGGCGGCATGTTCGGCGGGGGCGCGCGCGGTGGTCAGCGCCCACCGCAGGGCGGCTTCGACGACATCTTCGGCGGCATGTTCGGCAACGGCCGGTTCGGGCAGACCAGCGGCGGCTTCCGCGGCTACGGCGGCCCGAGCAAGGGCCGCGACCAGGTCGCGACCGTGGGTCTCGAGTTCATGACCGCGATTCAGGGCGACACCGTGACACTCGAGCGCCCTGGCGGGGGCAAGCCGCTGCAGGTCAAGATCCCCGCGGGTGTGGCCGACGGGCAGAAGATCCGTCTGCGCGGCAAGGGTGAGCCGAGCCCCGACGGCGGCGAGGCCGGAGACCTGGTGCTCACGGTGCAGGTACGCAAGCATCCGGTGTTCGAGCGCGACGGCATCCACCTGCGGGTCGACGTTCCCGTGACGTTCGTCGAGGCCGCACTCGGCGCGACCATCGAGGTACCCACGCTCGGCGGCGCTCCCGTCAAGCTCAAGGTGGCTCCCGGCACCCCGAGCGGCCGCGTGCTGCGCGTCAAGGGCCGCGGCGTCACGACGAGCAAGGGCACGGGCGACCTGCTCGCGACCGTGCAGGTGGCGGTGCCCGCTCACTTGAGTGCCGAGGCCCAGAAGCACCTGCAGGCCTTCGCGGCCGCGGTGCCCGCCGAGAATCCGCGTGACGAACTGATCACTCGGGCGCGAGGATAGGGATCGACCGAGATGGACGCCATGGACGAGAACAGCCCGATCTTCGCGATCGCCGTTGCCGCTGAGCTCGCCGGCATGCACCCGCAGACTCTGCGGCAGTACGACCGTCTCGGCCTCGTCTCGCCCACGCGCACGGCGGGCCAGAGCAGGCGCTATTCGATGCGCGACGTCGTGCAGTTGCGCGAGATCGCGCGGCTGAGCGGCGAAGGTCTCAACCTCGAGGGAATCAGACGCATTCTCGAGCTCGAGAACGAGGTCATCGCGCTGCGCGCCCGCGTGCGAGAACTCGAGACGGCGCTCGCCGATGAGCTGCTCGCCCGCCCCGGCCGTCGCGTCTTCGCCGCCGGCGCCGAGGGCGACGTCGTGTCGATCAAGGCCGGCACGCGCGTGCAGAAGGCGAACCAGCTCGTCGTCTGGCGCCCGCTGCGGCGCGGCTGAGCGAGCGCTCACCGTCGACTCAGGGCCTAGTGTTGCCCGCGTGACCGCTGACCGTTCGACCGACGCCATCCTCGACCCCGTGCTCGACCGACTGCGGCGGCGCCCCGACGTCGAGACGTCGGAACTGCGGGCGTGGGACGCCGCCGATCGGTACCTGCTCGACACGGCCGCCCCGCTGCTGATCGACGTGGCGACCGAGGTGGTCGTCATCGGTGACACTCACGGGGCGTTGACGCTCGGAGCACTCGCGCTCGGCGCGCAGCACGTGCGCGTGCACACCGACTCGCTCGTCGCCGAGCGGGCTCTGCAGGCCAACGCGGCCGAGCTCGGTGAGAGCCGCTTCTCGCTGCACGCACTCGACGAGGTCGTGACGGCTCAGTCGCGACTCGTGCTGCTGCGGCTGCCGCGCGCCCTCGACCAGCTCGACGCCCTCGCCCGAGAGGTCGCGCGATCGGGTGCGCCCGACATCGTGGCGATCGCGGGCAACATGCTCAAGCACATGACGCCGACGCAGAACGACGTGCTGCGCGAGAGCTTCGAGCAGGTCGACGTGTCGCTCGCGCGCGGAAAGGCGCGGCTGCTCACGGCGCAGCGCCCCCGTGCCGTCTCGCCGCGGCCGCCGACCGAATCCCGCATCGACGAGCTCGACCTCACGATCGTGGCGCTCGCGGGCGTCTTCGCGGGAGCCTCGCTCGACATCGGCACGCGGGCACTGCTCGACGTGGCCGACCAGTGGCCCGCCTACGATCGCGCGATCGATCTCGGATGCGGAACCGGCGTGCTCGCCACGACGCTCGCCCGTCGATCTCCCGGCGCGCACGTCATCGCGAGCGACGTCTCGGCCGTCGCCGTCGCGAGCGCAGCGCTCACGGCGCAGGCGAACTGCGTCGAGGTCGAGACGGTGCGCGACGACGGCCTGTCGCTGCAGCCCGACGGCAGCGCCGACCTCATCGTGCTGAATCCGCCATTCCACGTCGGTGCCGCCGTGCACACCGGCGTGGCCGAGCGACTGTTCGTCGAGGCGGCTCGCGTGCTGCGGCCGGGCGGCCAGCTCTGGGCCGTGTGGAACAGCCACCTCGCCCACACGCCCGCCCTGGAGCGCGCGGTCGGCTCGACGCGTCAGGTCAGCCGCACCCCGAAGTTCACGGTGACGGTCTCGCGCAAGCGCTGAGGGACGTCGTCAGCGCTGGGCTTCGGCGAGCTTGCCCCGCAACTGCTCAGCGGTGAAGTGCGGAATGTAGCCGGGCTGGTCGCGCTCGATGCGCCAGCTCTCGGCGAGCGGGCCGCCGTCGACGACATCGAAGCCCACCTCGTCGATGAGTGCCGACACTCGATCGCGGGCCTCGGCGTCGTCAGCGTAGACGGCGAGCGCACGACGCCCCTCCGACCCTGCGGGCTGCGCGTGCGTGAGAATCTCGCGCGAGGGAATGTGGTTGAACGCCTTCACGACGCGGGCGCCGGCGAAGTGCCGGGCGACGAGTTCTGACGTGGTCGTCGCGCGAGCATCCAGTTCGGCGATCGCGCCGTCGCGACCCGGGTAGTAGTTGTTGGTGTCGATCACGATGCGCCCCTCGAGCAGTTCGCTCGGGATGCTCGCCACGGCCTTCAGCGGAACCGTCACGACGACGATCTCGCCCGCGGCCGCCGCTTCGGCCACGGTGCCCGCCCGAGCGAGGCCGCCCAGGTCAGAGACGAGCGAGCTCAGCGACTCGGGGCCACGCGAGTTCGCGATGACGACGGCGTGCCCCGCCGCGGTGAGGGCCCGCGCGAGCGTGCCGCCGATGTTGCCCGAGCCGATGATGCCGATCGTCGTGGTCATGGTGGGTGCAAGCGGTGAGCACGCTGATGCATTCCCCGTTCGCCGTGGGCGCAGGATAGACAGGGGTTCACGCTGGCTTCACAGCGGGGCTCGGCGTAAACTTGAGTCACACCGACTCAGGTTCACATCACCCGGTCAAGAACCAGGAGAGCACACACGATGGCCAACATGCAGGGCGCCCCCTCCAGCCAGGAGCAGCAGAAGTCTGCCCTCGAGCAGTACGGCGTCAACCTCACCGAGATCGCCCGCTCGGGCAAGCTCGACCCGGT
>SXMG01000122.1 GCA_005778835.1 Actinomycetota bacterium | reverse complement strand
TCCACAGCTCGCGCATGCCCGCATCGCCGAGCGGGCTGCCCGCCTGGCCCTGTTGCCATGCCGCGAGCTGCCCGGCATCGGGCTCGCCCCAGGGGAACGCGTCGAACTCTCGCCGGTAGTTCTCGCGGCCGAGGTCGGGGCGCGTGAACAGGATCGCGTACGAGAACTCGCGCCAGCCGATCTCGCTGAGGAACTTCGCCCGGTTGGCCGCCGCCTCGGGCGAGATCGACCGGTGCACGCGGGCCCACACCTCGTAGGGGCTCAGCTCGCCGAACCGCAGGTGCGGGCTCAGCCGGCTCGTGGCCTCGACGCCGGGCTCGTCGCGCCGATGGTAGAGCGGCAGGCCGTGCTCGACGAACTGCTCGAGGCGCTCGTGCGCACCCGCAGAACCCGGGGTCCAGGCGGCGCGCAGCCCCTCGGCCCAGTCCGGCCGGGTGGGCAGCAGAGTCCAGTCGTCGAGCTCATCGCCGCCGACGGCGAGGCCGTCGATCGCCGTCGGTGCGGGAAGCGGCGGCCGCGGGTCGCCCGACGCGAGGCAGGCCCGCCAGAACGGCGTGAAGACCTTGTAGGGGTCACCGGAGCCCGAGGTGATGCGCCAGGGCTCGAAGAGCAGAGAAGCGGCGAAGCTCGCCACCACGACGCCCTCATCGGTCAGGCGCGACTTGAGCGCAGCATCCACCTCGCGCATCGCTCCGTAGCGGCGATTCCAGAAGACGGCGTCGGCGCCGGTCTCGCCGACCAGCGCGGGGATGACCGCCTCGGCTGCACCGCGGCGCAGCGTCAGCGTGCCGCCGAGGGCCGCGAGATCGGCGGCGAGGGCGGTGAGACTGCCATGCAGCCACCACCGGCTCGCGCCCCCGAGCGGGCGGGCCGCGTCAGACTGCTCGTCGAGCAGGTAGACGACCACGACGGGGCCCCCGCGCTCGACCGCCGCGGTCAGGGCCGGGTTGTCGGCGACCCGCAGGTCGTCGCGCAACCAGACGATGCTCGCATTCGGGCTCATGACTGCCACAGTACGGCGGGCGCCGGTACGATCACTGCGAGAAGCACTGTCAGTAACCGGTAGGACGCCCCATGTCTGATCCGCCCGCACGAGCCCCGAACGAGCCGGTGCCGGCCCTCGGGCCGCTGCCCGAGTACGCGGTCGACGGCGACCCGCGCGCGGCGCAGTTTCGCGAGGCCATCGATCTGGCCGACTCGGTGGGCGTGCGCGTGCTCATGGCCGGAGGCGTGGCCTACGTGCAGCTCGGCCTGATCTCGCCGCGCCAGTCGCTGGCGCTCTCGCTCATCGTCGACCCGACCGGTCTCGATGCTCTGCTCGCCGCGCTGGGTCGTACAGGCTGGCAGCGCCTGCCCGGTGCCCCTGATCCGCTCATGCCAGCCGCGGTCATCACCCTGCAGCACAGAGTGTCGGGCGCGCGGCTCGACCTCTACCCGCTGATTCCGGGCTTCGTGCACCACCCCTCCTCGGTGTTCGCGCAGCTCTGGGAGTGCGGCGGACCGATTCGCGCGTTCGGCCGCGAAGTGATGGCCGTCGACCGCCTGAGCATGATGATGCTCGCCGTGCACAGCCGACTCGGGCCGCGCTCGGGCGGCCCCGGTCTCGAGGAGTACACCGACTTCTTCTTCCAGCAGTTCGCGGTCGTGATCACGGCCGACGAGCGGCAGCGACTGCCCTTGCTGGTGCGCGCGGTCGGAGGCCAGGCCGTCATGCGACCCTTCCTCGAGCGGCTGGGCCTGCCGTCGGGCCAGGCGCGACTGCCGTCGGCCGCGTACACCGAGGCGCGCTTCGGCCTGGCCGGGCTCGGCACGGCCGCGCGGGTGCTCATCGGAGTGTGGGATGCGCCCGTGGGTCAGCGGCGTCGCGTCGCGCGCGACACTCGGCGAGCATCCCGCTGGGTCGGGGCTCACCTGCTCACCGCCGCACCGGCGCTGATGCGGCAGCTGCCGCAGGCGAGGCGAGCCCGTCGAGCGCGCGTCGAGCGAGCCCTCGCTGGCGGATGACCCGGCTCAGTCGCGCAGTCGCTGGCAGAGCGCCGTGAGCTCGGCGAGCTCGTCCGGAGTCAGTCGCGTGCCGACCCGGCGGGCAATCGCATCGGCGTGAATCACGGCGACGCGCTTGAAGAGCTCGTAGCCCTCGGGTCGGAGAGCGACGATCGTGCCCCGTGCGTCGGTGGCGTCGGGCAGCTTGTCGACGAGCTGGCGAGCGGTGAGACGGTCGATGAGGCGGCTCACGCTGGGCTGGCTCAGCAGTAGGTGCGGAATCAGGTCGCGGATGCGCATGCGGCGCTCAGGCGCGCGCGAGAGGTTGAACAGCACGTCGTACTCGGTGAACGAGATCTCGCTGGTCGGAAACTCGGCGCTCAGCGTGCGCAGCACCGACACCTGAGCGCGGAAGAGAGCCTCCCAGGCGTCGACAGCCAGAGCCTTCTCGGTCATGCGATTACTCTACGTGCGCGCGTGAGCATGTATCGGCACGGAGGCCCGATTGATCGCGGCCGGGCAAGTGAAGGGCCGGTCGCCGAGGCGAGCGACCGGCCCTCTTCCCTTGCACCAAGAGTGTCCTGCAATCACATTCCGCGCCCCCCGCCACAGCAAACGGTTGACGCACTTGAAAGGTATAACGAAAAGGTAACGCTGTCTAGTTATCAGTTCGTTATTTTCCAGAATTCGTCGAATCCGGCCCGAACGGCCGGTCCCAATGCCCCTACGGGGCCGTCAGGTCAGAAGAAGTCGGGGCTCGGAGTCGACGCATAGCGGATCGACACATCGGCGTGCCGGTCGAACCGGTAGCCCGAGCCGCGCACCGTGCGCACGATGTCTTCATAGCCGCCGAGCTTCGACCGCAGTCGGCGCACGTGCACGTCGATCGTGCGCTCGTTCGGCACGTCGTCGTCGCCCTCAGCGCCGTCGGCCCATAGCGAGCCGATGAGCTCGGCGCGCTCGATCGTGCGGCCCTCGCGCAGCACGAGGTACTGCAGCAGCTCGAACTCCTTGTAGGTGAGCGCGGCACTCTCGCCGTCGAGCAGCACGCGCTTGCGCGAGATGTCGATGATGACGCCGAGCGCGGGGGGCTCGGGCGGCGCCTCGGTGGTGCGGCGGTAACGCGCGAGCGCGGCAGGGTCTTGCAGCGCGAGCCGCACGACCTCGACGTCACGGCCGCCCGCGCCGGTCGGCGCGAGGGCGACGGCCGCGTGCGTCTCTGAGCCCGGCGCGAGCTCGGCGGTGACCTTCTTCAGCTCGGTGACGAGCCGGCCGAGGTCGATACCGGCCGCGGCGGCCTTGGCCTCGTCGAACCCGACGTAGAGCACGAAGCCGCGAGCCTCGGTGCCCTCGGGCACGGCGCGCAGGCGCGGAGCGGCGGCGGGCTCGGGCGCGGGGAGCGCGGGGGCTACAGGAGTGGGAGCGGGACGGGAGGCGAGAGTGGCGAGAGACATCGTCGAGACGCTTTCTGCAGAATCGAACGGCTCGTCGCCCGTCGGGGCGTCGGCGGTTCGGGGTGTGGAGTCGGAGGTGCGCGCACCTGGAGCCGGAGCATCCGGCACCGATGCGGGGAGGGCCCGCTCGTCGTTCTCGCTCATCGTCTGACGAGGGTACGGCGAGTCAGCGGCACTCGGGCGGAAGGGCAGCCGATCAAGCGCACATTCGACAACACGCGTCAGCGCTTGCCGGCATCATCATGCCAGCGGTCTCCACAGCCTCAGGGGCGGTCAGGAGCTTCGCGGTGACGGTCATGCGGCTCAGTATCGCCGAGCGCGCTGCAGACCGTCAAGTCGATGCGGGGTCAGCCGACCGTGCCGTAGAGGCGGTCGCCCGCGTCGCCGAGGCCCGGAACGATGTAGCCCTTCTCGTTGAGCTTCTCATCGAGCGCGCCGAGCACGATCGTGACGTCGCGCCCCTCGGTGGCCTTCTCGATCATCGCGAGACCCTCGGGGGCGCCGAGCAGGCACACGGCCGTGACGTCGTCGGCGCCGCGTTGGAACAAAAACTCGATCGCGGCGAGCAGCGAGCCGCCGGTCGCGAGCCTGGGGTCGAGCACGAAGCACTGCCGGCCCTCGAGGTGGTCGGGCAGCCGCTCGGCGTACACGCTCGGTTCGAGGGTGTCGTGGTCGCGCACCATGCCGAGAAAGCCGACCTCGGCACTCGGCACGAGCTTGACCATGCCCTCGAGCATGCCGAGCCCCGCGCGCAGGATCGGAACGATGAGGGGCCGCGGCTCGCTGATCGCCAGACCCACTGTCTCGGTCACCGGGGTCGTGATCGTCACTTCGTGCGTGCGCACGTTGCGGGTCGCCTCGTAGGCGAGCAGCGTCACGAGCTCTTCCGTCAGGGCCCGGAAGGTCGCCGAGGCCGTGTTCTGATCACGCAGCACGGTGAGCTTGTGGGTGATCAGAGGGTGGTCGGCAACGTGTACTCGCATAGGCTCAATCTAACGGAAGGGCGGGGCATGACCACGGTCTCTGACGGCGATCGGGCCGCGATGCGCGCCGCCCTCGACGAGGCCCGCGGCGCTCTGCTCTCGGGCGATGTTCCCGTCGGCGCTCTCGTGCTCGACGCGGCGGGCAGCGTCATCGGCCGGGGCCGCAACGAGCGCGAGAAGCACCACGACCCGACCGCGCACGCCGAAGTGGTCGCGCTGCGACAAGCGGCCGCCGCCACGGGCGACTGGCAACTGACCGGATGCACGCTCGTCGTCACCCTCGAACCCTGCGTGCTCTGCGCAGGCGCCATCCTGGCCGCGCGCATCGACCGGGTCGTGTTCGGGGCGTGGGACGAGAAGGCGGGCGCTGCGGGCAGCGTCGTCGACCTGCTGCGCGAGCGCCGGCTGCCCCACCGCGTCGCCGAGGTCGTCGGCGGTGTGGAAGAAGAGACGAGCGCGGCGCTGCTGCGCGAGTTCTTCGAGCAGCAGCGCCGCGAGGGTGCTGTCAGTACCTAGATCACCAGGCTCCGCTTACCAGGCTCTGCTCACCAAAAGACCGCGAGGGCAGTGTTGATGAGGGCGAGCCCGCCCGCCGTGTGGAAGAACGGCAGCAGCTCGCGGCCGCCGCCCCCCTCGGTCTTTCGCTGCTTGAGGAACCCGAGCAGGGCGACCACGAAGACGATGAGGGCGATGACGAGCTTGACGGCCACCTTGACGTGATCGACCTCGAAGTCCATCTGAGCCGCGCGCATCTCGGCGAGGCCCACCAGAACGAGGCCCGTCACGAGCTGGGTGATCGCACCGCCGAGCACGACCGGGAAGGCGAACTGGCCCTTCCACCGTGCCTGCAGCAGGAACGGGCCGATGATGGCGGCGAGGCCGACGAAGTGGGCGACGAGGAAGAACGAGCGCAGAACATCCATGAATTCCATGGAGTGACCCTCCCTGAGAGACGTAGTGGATCGCGCGACAATGCGCGGTCTTCTCAGGCTATCGGTCGTGCGAGACGCGGGGCCTTAGTCAGCGCCGCGGATGACGAAGATGTCGGTGGGCGGGTTGGCGTCGTCGCGAGGTGCGGCGATCTCGGGCTCGAGAACGATGTCGACGACCTCGGGCGCCTCGGTGCGGATGGCGGCGCGCACCGAGCCCGAGATGGCGACCACGTCGGCGACCGAGGTGCTCGGGCCGAAGCCGAGCCGGGCGATCACGACGGGCGCTCCGCTCGCGGCGGTGACCACGTCGACCGTGCCGACGCTCTGCACTCCGGGCGCCGCCAGCAGCACCTCACGAATCGTCGATGCGAGCATGTCTGCCTCCTCGGCCGTCAGTTCCCCGTGCTGCGACTGCCCTCCAACCTACACTCGTGGCATGACCGAAACGTTGCCCCGCATCGCGATCCTCGGCACGGGCTCGATGGGAGGCGCGATTCTCACCGGGCTGCGGCAGCCCGGTGTCTCGGTGGAGGGGCTGCGCGCGACGACGCGGTCGGACGCGACCGCTGCGGCGCTGCGGTCGCAGGGCATCGAGGCCCGCGGCGTCGAGCATGACGGCGACGCGAACGACTGGGCGGTGACGGATGCCCGTCTCGTGCTGCTCGGCGTCAAGCCCGCGCAGATCACGGGTCTGCTGGCCGAGATCGCGCCGAGTCTGCACCCCGAGGCGCTCGTGGTCAGCGTTGCCGCGGGCGTCACGACCGAGGCGATGCAGGCGGTCGTGCCGAACGCCGTGGTGCGCGCCATGCCGAACACGCCGGCGCTCATCGGCCGTGGCGTCACGGGCATCAGCGGCGGCTCGCGCGCCACGGCAGCGCACCTCGCACTCGCCGATGACCTGTTCCGCACGGTCGGCACCGTCGTCGAGCTGCCGGAGTCGCAGATCGACGCTCTCTCGACCATCAGCGGGTCGGGCCCGGCCTACGTCTTCCTGCTCATCGAGGAGTTCACGCGCGCCGCCCAGGCCATGGGCTTCGATGACGACGTGGCGTCGCTGCTCGTGCAGCAGACCGTGCTCGGCGCCGCTCTGCTGCTCGAGTCGACCGGCGACGAGCCCGCTGAGCTGCGCCGGCGCGTGACGAGCCCGAAGGGCACGACCGAGCAGGCGATCGCCGTGCTGCAGCAGGCCGAGCTCGCCGGGCTGTTCACGCGCGCGGCGGAGGCCGCTCTGCATCGCGCAAGGCAACTGGCCGCCGAGTCATAGACGGCGTATAGAAAGGTCATAGAGAGCACGCTCACGGTAGGGGCATCGACTCGCGAAGCATCGCGGGTCACCGACCGCGAGGGAGCATCCCCATGACCGATCAGAACACCGCACCAGAACCCGCCGCCGACGCTGCCCCGGCGACCGCACCGACCGCCCAGCCTGAGCGTTCGCGCGCGCCGCGTGCGCTCGCCATCACCGGCATCGCGCTCGCTGGCGTGCTGGGCCTCGGACTCGTCTTCGCCGCAGGCGTGGGCGTCGGCCGACTGCTGCCCGACCAGCGCGGCCCGATCAGCGTCGAGGTGCGCGGCCCCGGCGGCGGGCCGCTGCAGGAGCGGGTCGAGCAGCGCATGGACCAGCGCATCGACGAGCGCATGGGCGACCGCGGTGAGCGCTTCGACGAGCGCTTCGACGAGCGCCGCGAGCTGTTCGAGCAGTGGCTCGACGAGCAGGGCATGGACCCGAGCGCACCCGCGGAGCCGACCGAGTAGCGACCCTGCCGCCCGGCACCGGCATCGACCGGCGAGCGCCTCGACTCAGTTGTCGAGCGACGCGAACCGGTCGATGTCGCTCTCGGTGCCCGAGACGATGATGAGGTCGTGGTTCGACACCACCGTGTGCTCGGTGGCGTAGGTGAACGGCTTGCCGGGGCTCTTCACGCCGACGACCGTGATGTTGTACTTCGTGCGCACCTGCGAGTCGGTGAGCGAGAGCCCGCGAATCGGCTTGGGCGGGTACATCTTGACGAGCACGAAATCGTCGTCGAACTCGATGAAGTCGATCATTCGGCCCGACACCAGGTGGGCCACACGCTCGCCGGCCTCGGCCTCGGGGTAGATCACGTGGTTCGCCCCGATGCGGGCCAAGATCTTGCCGTGAGACTGGCTGATCGCCTTCGACCAGATCTGCGGAACCTTGAGGTCGACGAGGTTGGCCGTGATGAGCACGCTCGACTCGATCGACGAGCCGGTCGCGACGACGGCGATGCTGAACTCGTCGGCGCCGATCTGGCGCAGAGCATCCAGTGACCGCGCGTCGGCCTGCACCGCGTGGGTGACGCGCTCGGCCCACTTCTGCACGAGATTGGCGTCTTCGTCGACGGCGAGCACTTCGCGGCCGAGCCGCTGCAGCTGACCGGCGGTGGCGGCGCCGAAGCGGCCCAGCCCGATGACGAGAACGGGAGCGTCGTGGCGGATTCTCTCAACCAACGATGGGCCTCTCTTCTGCTCGGCGGAACAGCTGCCGACGCTGACTGGCGGCGAGGGCCGCGGCGAGGGTCACTGTACCAACGCGACCCGCCCACATCGTGGCCGCGAGCACATACTTCGCCGAATCGGGCAGGTCGTTGTTCGTCAATCCGGTCGAGAGCCCGCAGGTCGCGAAGGCCGAGATGACATCGAACAGCACGTAGTCGAGCGGGGCCTTCGTGATGTGCAGGATCGTCACCGACGAGATCGCGACGATCGTCGCGCCCCACAGCACGATGCTGACGGCGAGGCGCAGCACGTCGTTCGGAATGCGGCGGTCGAAGGCCTCCATGTCGTCGACTCCGCGGGCTTCGGCGACGGCGGCGAAGAAGAGCACGGCGAGCGTGGTGACCTTGATGCCCCCGGCGGTCGATGCCGAACCGCCCCCGACGAACATGAGCATGTCGAGCACGAGCAGGGTCGAGCCGTTCATGGCGCCGATGTCGATCGTGCTCAATCCGCCCGAGCGCGTCATGACCGAGGTGAAGACCGCGGTCATGGGTCGCACGGCGCCGTCTTGGCCGCCGAGCGTCGCCGAGTTGGCCCACTCGAGCGCGAGAATCGCGATGGCGCCGAGCACGATGAGGATGAGCGTGGTCACGAGCGTGATGCGGGCGTGGATGCTCAGCCGGGCCCGCGACCGCGTCCATCGTGCAAGGGCGAAGATGACCGGGAAGCCGATGGCACCGAGGAACACCGCGATGGCGAGCACCCCGAGCATCCACGGGTCGGAGGCGAACTGCTCCATGCCGTCGGTGAAGGGCACGAAGCCCGTGTTGGTGAAGGCCGAGAGCGAGATGTAGAAGCCCTGCCAGAGCGCGGTCCAGAGGTCGAAGCCCATGAGCAGCAGGCGCGGCACGACGAGGGCCGTGATGGCGAGCTCGATGATGATGGCGCTGAGGGCGACGGTGGCGAGCAGGGAGCCGATCTCGCCGAGCCGCACGGCCTGCGACTCGGAGACGGGGCCCGCATGGCCGCGAGCCGGGTTCGTGTCGCTCGCGGCGATGAGCCTCGCCCGCAGTCCGATGCGGCGGGCCACGACGAGGCCGAGGATGCTCGCCATCGTCAGCACCCCGATGCCGCCGATCTGCATCGCGAGAATGATGACGACGTTGCCGAAGGGCGACCAGTAGGTCGACATGTCGACCGTGACGAGCCCGGTCACGCAGATGGCCGAGACGGCGGTGAAGACGGCGTCGGCGAGGGGCGTGCTCGAGGCCTCGCCCGCGCGTGAGATCGGCAGCGTCAGCAGCACGGTCGTGATGATGATGAGCCCCGTGAATACGAGGATCGCGAAGCGCGCGGGCGAGGCGGTGGCCGACTCGGCGAGCGACTTCCAGCCGCGCACGAGCGGGTTCGTCGCCTCATCGCGATGGTTGCCGCGAATGCGGTTGCTCGTAGCCATCGACGCTCCTCACCGGCCAGCAGACCGCGTGTCATGGTACTCCCGGCCGGGGCTGACTAGCCTGGGGTCATGGCCGACATCTTCGACGTGATCGCCGACGCTACGCGACGCGAACTGCTGCAGCACCTTCTCGACGCCTCGCTGAGAGACGATACCGGCGCTGGCGAGCTCAGCGTGGGTGAGCTCGTCGATCGCATGGACGCGACGCAGCCCACCGTGTCGAAGCACCTCAAGGTGCTGCGCGACCACGGCCTCGTGACCGTGCGCGAAGAGGGCCAGCACCGCTACTACGCGGTCGACGCAGGCCCGCTCGAAGAGGTGGAGGACTGGGTCATCTCGTTCTTGAGCGCCGGCTTCGACCCGAACGACGACGTTCAGTCACCCGTCTTCGCGGCCTGGGCCGGTACCGAGGTGACGACCGCGGGCAGCACCGTCGGTCGCGTCGCCGCCGACGCCTCGCACCGCGCGCAGTCGGTCATCCACGGGGCGCAGGAGAAGCTGCACGACGTGGGAGAGGCCGTCACCAAGCGGCTGCCCTGGAAGCACGGCGACTGACCTCCCCCGTTCGCGCGTCTTTACACGAGTCACACCAGCCCCTACCCTGAACGGCAGGCACTCGCGCCACACCGGCGTGCCGCCCCGATGCCCGAAGGACCCCGTGACCATGACCCGCGACCTGTCTGATGTGCGGTTCCTCACCGTGGCCGAAGTGGCCGACATGATGCGCGTGTCGACCATGACGGTCTACCGCATGGTGCACGCGGGCGATCTGCCTGCCATCCGCTTCGGGCGCAGCTTCCGCATCCCCGAGTCGGCGGTCGCGGCGGCCATCGAGACGCCCATCGCCGACGTCGGCTAGACTCGCTCGGTACTAGACGCGGTCCTGAACGGGCCGTTGCTCCCGTTCAGTCGACGATCCGAGGATTTTCTATGGGTTCCGTCATCAAGAAGCGCCGCCCGCGTATGGCGAAGCAGAAGCACCGCAAGCTGCTGCGCAAGACGCGTCACCAGCGTCGCAACAAGAAGTAGGGCATCCGCCCCGAAAGCGCTCGACCGTGAGGTCGGGCGCTTTTCGTCTGCCGGGGGATGCTCAGGGGCGGTCGCGCATGACCGGCCAGCCGCGCGCCGCTGCGTAGCGGGCCAGGGCTGCGTCAGGGTTTACGACCTGCTGATGCCCGACGAGCTCGAGCAGGGGGATGTCGTTGCGCGAATCGCTGTAGGCCCAGCAGTCGCCGAGCCGCACGCCCTTCTCGCCCGCGAGGCGACCGGCGGCGTCTGCCTTGTGCCCGGCGTGCATCACGGGGCCGAGCAGGGCGCCGGTGAAGACGCCGTCGACGCTCTCGATCTGGGTGCCGATCGCTCCGGTGAGGCCGAGGCGCTCGGCGATCACGCGGGCGCACGCCTCGGGGGTGGCGGTGATGAGCCACACCTCGTGCCCCTGCGTGAGGTGCTCACGGGCGCGCGCGACCACGGTCGGGTGCAGCAGGGCGTGCAGGTGCTTGTCGTAGGTCTCGACGGCGATCGCCTCGAGCTCGAGCACCGAGTGCCCCGCGACGAGCTCGAGTGCTCGATCGCGCACGGCCAGCTGGTGCCGGTGGTTCTCGCCGACAGACTTGAATCGGGCCTGCTGCCAGGCGAACCGTGCCAGGTCGCGCCAGCCGAGATGCCCGCGCTGCCACGCGACGCGCCCCAGGTGATACACGCTCGCGCCGTGCAGCAGCGTGTTGTCGACGTCGAAGAACGCGATCACGGGCCTGTCGGCGCGCGAGCGTGCGGCCGAGCCGGCGTCGTCGTCGGGGGTGGACATCTCGTCAAGCATAGGCAGGTGTCTAGGGTGGTCGTGTGTCTGCCACGATCGTGACCCTGCTGAGCAAGCCCGGCTGCCACTTGTGCGATGACGCCCGCGAGATCGTGCACGCCGTTCTCGGCGAGTTCGAGGCGGTCGAGCTCGTCGAGCGTTCCATTCTCGACGACACCGATCTGCACGCGCGGTACTGGGACGAGATTCCGGTCGTGCTCATCGACGACGAGGTGCACACCATCTACCGGGTCGATGCCGACCGACTGCGAGCGGCGCTCGCCGAGAGGAGTCTGTGATGTGCGGTCGCTACGCCAACACGAAGAGCGGCGATGAGCTCGGCGCCTACTTCGAGGCCGACGAGGTCGACGACGTGGCCATGCCGCCGAGCTGGAACATCGCGCCGACGCAGCAGGTGCCGGTGGTCGTCGACCGAGTGCCGAACGACGACCTCGACGGCATGCCCTCGCGCCTGGTCACGTCGGCGCGCTGGTCGCTCGTGCCGCGGTGGGCGACCGAGCTGACCTCGAAGTACCCGACCTTCAACGCCCGCAGCGAGACGGTCACCGAGAAGAACACGTTCAAGAACGCGGTGGTGCGCTCGAGGGCGATCCTGCCCGCCGACGGCTACTACGAGTGGCACACGGTCGGTTCGACCAAGACTCCGCACTACATCACCGACCCCGAAGCGGGGGAGCTCGCCTTCGCCGGGCTGTACTCGTGGTGGCGTGCTCCCGTTGCCGAGGGCGCCGAGCCGGGGCCCTGGGTGCTCACGGCGACGATGCTGACGCGAGCGGCGCACGGGCCCGCGGCGAGCATCCACGATCGGGCTCCCGTCATGCTGCCGCGCGAGGTGTGGGACGAGTGGCTCGACCCGACCGTCGAGGGCGACCAGTCGCTCGTCGACATGATCGTCGCCGAGAGCGAGACGGTGCTCGAGCGCCTCGAGCTGCACGCGGTCGCCCCGTTGCGCGGCGACGGCCCGCAGCTCATCGAGCCGGTCTAGCAGCTGCCCCAGAGGCCGAGGCGGGCATCCTGTGCCGCGCGCTCGGCGGCGCGCAGCTCGTCCCAGTAGCGGTCGTTGGGTTCGAAGAGCACGGCCCGCGCGAAACCCTGCGCGACGAGTTCGAGGTTGATCGAGGTGCCGTCGGCCGTGAAGAGGTAGAGCAGCTCGCGGTCGAACCGGTCGCGCGGGTCGCGGTCGTAGGTGAAGCCGAGGGTGCTGCCGGGCGGGGCGAAATCGGCGAGTGCCGCTTCGGCCTCGGGCCCGAAGCACTCGACTTCGGGATAGACCTCGGGGGTGTCGATGCCGATGAGCCGCACGCGCAGCTCGCGGCCGTCAACCTCGAGTCGCAGAGTGTCGCCGTCGGTCACCGAGACGACGGTGCCGGTGCCGTCGGTCTGCGCGAGCGCAGGGGGAGCCGTGCCCTCGGTCTCGCCCTGCAGGCATCCATCGACCCCTGAGACGAGGCCGATGATGAGCACTGCCGCGCTGAGTCGACGCGTTCCCTGGCGCATGCTGTGAGGCTACCGGGCGACCCCTGACACCGCGCCCCGACCGGCTTACACTGGGCGGCACGGCGAAGGAGCAGCCATGGCGACGAAGCAGTCAGACAGTGTCGATCCGCGTTTCGACCCGGCCTTTCAGCGCGGCGGGTCGGGGTCGGCGGCGGCACCGCGCGCCGACGTGCCCCTCGCCGCTCCCGTGCTCGACGACGGTGTCGCCGTCGCGGGTGCCCGCATGGTGCGCGATCGCGCGCCCTCCGCTCGCCGCGACCCTCTCGCGTTCGATGGCCCGGGCCCCGATGAGCGCCACTTCGAGATCATCGTCGCCGGCAACCCGTGGTTGCGCGCGCTGTGGCTTGTCGGCGGGGTCACCACCCTGCTCGGCTTCGTGCTCACCTTCTATGCCGAGTTCGCGTTCAGCGTGCCGCCGGCCTCGGGCATCTACGACCCGAGCGTCTACATCGTGCCGAGGGTGGCCGAGGCGATTGCGCTGCCGCTCGTGATCGCGGGCGTCGTCGCGCTCGTCGCGGCCACCACTCTGCGGCTCGTCGCCTGGCGGCCGAGCGGCGCCCGGGTCGTCGAGACCGATCAGGTCGGCAGCTAGCGCTGGCAGCTCGGACAGAACCAGGTGATGCGCTCGGTGATCGCGTCGTCGCCGAGCAGGCCGCGTCGGATGCGCGTGCCGCATCGACGGCACGGCTTGCCGTCGCGGTGCGCGACCCAGAGGCGCTCGCCCCGCCGCGTGTTGCCCGTCGTGGTGCGCTCATCGCGATCGCGGTTGGCACGGATGAGCTTCACCCCGAGGTCGAGCGCGGCCTCGATGTCGACCGACGCGACGGGGGTCTCGGGCAGCACCCCGCGCAAGAAGAGCAGCTCGTTGCGATAGTCGTTGCCGAAGCCGGCGACGTTGCGCTGGTCGAGCAGCGCGAGCCCGATGGGCCGCTCAGGGTCGGCCGTGAGCCGGCGCAGGGCTTCGGCGCGATCGAAGTCGTCAGAGAGCGGGTCGGGGCCGAGATAGCCGATCACGTCGTCTTCGGCGTCATGGGCGACGAGCTCGAGCTCGCCGAGCGCGAAGCCCACCGCCTGCCACGGCGCACCCTCGGCCGCCGTCGTCTCGAGCACCATGCGGGCTTCGAACGCCGGACGGCGCCAGCGATCGCCGAGCCGCATCACGTGCCACGCGCCCTCCATCTTGAGGTGCGAGTGCACCGTGACCTCGCCGATGCGCATGAGCAGGTGCTTGCCGCGGGCGACGACCTCGTCGACGCGCTCGCCGCTCAGGTCGGCGGTCGCGAAGCGCGGCACGCGCACGTCGCTGCGCAGCACGGTCTGCCCCGCAAGCGCGGCATGCAGCCGTGCGGCTGCGCGGTGAACGGTGTCGCCCTCGGGCACGGCAGCCCCCTCAGATCCTGATGCGCAGGCCCTGCGGGGTGGCGACGAACCCCGCTGCCTGCAGCGCTTCGGCGAGCGGCGTGCCGAACGCGCTCGCTCCGTTGACGCGCTCGACCCGCAGCGAGCGCAACCGCGCGCGCACGACGGCGGCGAGCTCGACGGCCGCGGGCTCGAGCACGGCGGGCTCATCGGTGAAGGTCAGCACGCTCTTGCCGCCGCGCTCGAGATAGAGCGCGAGGTGCCCGTCGACGAGCACCACGATCGCGCCCGCCTTGCGTCCGGGCCGGTGGGCGGTCGACCCCGCCGCCGCGTCGGGCAGACTCGCGGGCCAGGGTAGTGCCGCACCGTAGGGGTTGGCGGGGTCGGTCGCGGCGAGCACGAGGGGTGCCAGGGCCGGGGCCGCATCCGCGTCGCGAGAAAAGGTGCGCACGCGGTCGACGGTCGCGGGTGTCGCGAACTGGGCCGCGCCGAGGCCTTCGACGACGTAGCCGCGGCGCACCGAGCCCGCTTCTTCCATGCGGGCGAGCACCGAGTACGCGAGCGCGAAGCCGCCGCGCAGCCCCTCAGCCTGCACGGCTCCGCGCGTGACGACGCCATGCCGATCGAGCATGCGGTCGACCGCGAAGGCCGTGCGTCGCGTCGCGTCGGCCTCGCGGTCGGGCAGCAGCGACCAGCGGCCCGCGGCGGTCGGCGGCCCCGATGCGGCGACGGATGCTGGCCGCGCGTAGCCCCGATACCCGCGCGTGCGCGGCGCGGGCCTGCGGGTCGCCGAACCTCCGCCGAGCGTCGCCCGCAGCGGGGCGAGCGTGTCGTTCGTGAGGTGCCCGGCCCACACCAGTTGCCACAGCTCGGCGACGACGGCCGCGTCGTCGCCTCCGGTCTCGCCGACCGCGGCCGCGAGCTGCCGGTAGAAGTAGCCCCCGCCGCCCGCGAGGGCGTCGAGCATGTGCTGCTGGCGCGCGGTGAGCTCGATGTCGTCGGGCTCGGGCAGGCTCAGGGGGGCGGCACCCGCGAGGTGCAGGCTCACCCAGCCGTCGCTGCCGGGCAGGCTGCCGCCGCCGGCCCAGATGACCTCGCCGCTCGCGCACAGCTCGTCGAGCCAGGCGGGCGAGTAGTCGTGCACGCGGCTCGGCAGAACCAGGGTCTCCCACGCGCTCGCCGGCAGCGCGACGCCTTGCAGCTGCTCGATCGACTGCAGCACGCCGTCGATGCCCTGCAGGCCAGGCCGTCGAGCGCCCGAGCCGTGACCGGCTGACCCGACGTGCTGCCACACCGGCAGGAAGCGCCCGAGCGTGCCGGGAGTGACGGGCTCGATCTCTTTGCGCAGTGCCGCGAGGCTGCGCGAGCGCAGGCGTCGCAGCACTTCGGCGTCGACCCACTCGGTGCCCGAGGCGCCCGGGCGGAACTCGCCCTCGATGATGCGTCGGTCGGCGGCGAGCCGGCGGAGGGCATCCGTCGCCACCGCGATGCCGACCCCGTAGCGCGACGCCGCGTCGCTCGCCGCGAAGGGCGTGTGCGTGCGCGCGTACCGCGCCATGAGGTCGCCGATCGGGTCGGGCACAGGGTCGAGGAAGGCGCTCGGCACGCCGTGCGGAATCGGCGTGCCCAGGGCATCGCGCAGTCGCGCGGCGTCTTCGACGACGGCCCAGCGCGCATCTCCGGCGATGGTTGCGGCGAAGACGCGGTTCGTACGGGCGAGACCCTCGAGCGCCGCGGTCACGTCGACGTCGTTGACGGTGCGGTCGTCGATCTCGGGCGTGGTCAGTGGCCCCAGGATGCGCAGCAGGTCGACGATGCCCTCGGCGTCGCGCGCGCGGCGGTCGGGCGCGAGACGCTGCAGCTCGGCCTCGGTCTGCTCGATGACGGCGGGGTCGAGCACCTCGCGCAGCTCGGCTCGGCCGAGCAGCTCGGCGAGCAGCGCGGGGTCGATGCTGAGCGCGGCCGCGCGGCGCTCGGCGAGCGGGCTGTCGCCCTCGTAGAGAAAGGCGGCGACGTAGCCGAAGAGCAGGCTGCGGGCGAATGGCGACGGAAGCTCGGTCTCGACCTCGATGATGCGGATGCTGCGCTGGGCGATGCTCGCGGCGACCTCGACGAGCGAGGGCAGGTCGTAGACGTCGCTCAGCACCTCGCGCACCGTCTCGAGAATGATCGGGAAGTCGGGAAACTCGCGTGCGACCTCGAGCAGCTGGCTCGCGCGCTGGCGCTGCTGCCACAGCGGACTGCGCCGACCCGGGTCGCGGCGCGGCAGCAGCAGGGCGCGCGCGGCGCACTCGCGGAACCGGGAGGCGAAGACGGCTGAACCACCGACCTCGGCGGTAACCAGGTCGTGCAGCTCGTCGGCCTCGAAGAGGAACAGTTCGGCTCCGGGCGGCTGCGCCTCGGTGTCGGGCAGCCGCACGACGATGCCGTCGTCGGCGGCGATCGCGGCGCCGTCGTAGCCGTGCCGCTCACGGATGCGCGCCGAGATCGCGAGCGCCCACGGCGCGTGCACGGCGAGCCCGTAGGGGGAGTGGAGCACCACGCGCCAGTCGCCGAGCTCATCGCGGAATCGCTCGATGATGAGCGTCTGCTCGCTCGGCACCTGCCCGGTGGCTGCGGCCTGCTCGGTCAGGAGCGCCTCGAGGTTCGCGACCGCTCGGTCGTCGAGGCCCGCGGCGGCGAGGCGCTCGCGGCGGGCATCCGTCGACGCGGTCGCGAGTTCGCGCGTCGTGCGCCCGACCGCGCGGCCGAGCTCGGCGGGGCGGCCGAGCCCATCGCCCTTCCAGAACGGCACCTTGCCCGGTTGGCCGTAGGCAGGGGTCACGATGACCTGATCGTGCGTGATCTCCTGAATGCGCCAGCTGGTGGTGCCGAGCGCGAAGACGTCGCCGACGCGCGACTCGTAGACCATCTCTTCATCGAGCTCGCCGACGCGACGGCCGACGCCCTCTCCCGCAATGAAGACGCCGAACAGCCCACGGTCGGGAATCGTGCCGCCGCTCGTCACCGCGAGCCGCTGCGCCCCGGGGCGACCGGTGAGCGTGCCCGCGACGCGATCCCATACGATGCGCGGTCGCAGCTCACTGAAGCGGTCGCTCGGGTAGCGGCCGCTCAGCAGGTCGAGCACGGCGTCGAACGCGCTTCGGGGCAGCGTCGAGAACGGGGCGGCGCGGCGCACCTGGTCAAACCACTCTTCGACGTCGCACGGCTCGAGGGCGACGTGCGCCACGGTCTGCTGCGCGAGCACGTCGAGCGGGTTCGCGAGCACGTGCAGCTCTTCGATGAGCCCGGCCGTCATGCGCTCGCTCGTCACGGTCGCGTGCAGCACGTCGAGCCGGTGCTTGGGCACGAGCACGCCGCGGCTGATTTCGCCGACCTGGTGCCCCGCGCGCCCGACGCGCTGCAGACCGCTCGCGACGCTCGGCGGCGCCTCGACCTGAATGACGAGGTCGACGGCGCCCATGTCGATGCCGAGCTCGAGGCTGCTCGTCGCGACGACGCAGCGCAGACGACCCGTCTTGAGCGCCTCTTCGATCTCGCCGCGCTGCTCTTTGCTGACCGAGCCGTGGTGGGCGCGAGCCAACAGCGGTTCGGCGCCCGCGGTCGAACCGGCTTGAGCCATGATTGCGGCGGGGATGCTGCGCTCGGGCAGCTCTGCGCCGATCCTCAGCGCGTAGATCTCGTTGAGCCGCGCGGTCAACCGCTCAGCCAGCCGCCGTGAGTTCGCGAACACGATCGTCGACCGGTGCTCGAGCACCCGGTCGACGATGCTCTCTTCGACGTGCGGCCAGATCGAGGGGGTCTGCGGCGCCCCCGAACTGTCGGCCGGGTCGTCACCGCCGATCGTCGGCGGCTGCGTCATGTCGTCGACGGGCACGACGACGCTCAGGTCGAAGGTCTTCGCCGCCGGCGGCTGCACGATCGTGACGGGGCGCCCCCCGCCCAGGTAGCGGGCGACCTCGTCGGGCGGTCGCACGGTGGCCGACAGCCCGATGCGCTGAGCGGGGCGGGCGAGGCGCGCGTCGAGCCGTTCGAGCGTGAGGGCGAGGTGCGCACCGCGCTTCGTGCCGGCGACGGCGTGCACCTCGTCGATGATGACCGTCGTCACGCCTTCGAGCGTCTCGCGGGCGCTCGCGGTGAGCATGAGGTAAAGGCTCTCGGGGGTCGTGATGAGAATGTCGGGCGGCGACTTCTGCAGGGCGCGACGGTCGGCGCTCGGGGTGTCGCCGCTGCGCACGCCGACCGTGATCGTCGGCGCCGTGCCGCCGAGCCGCAGCGCGGTCGGGGTGATGCCAATCAGGGGCGAGCGCTGGTTGCGCTCGACGTCGACCCCGAGCGCCTTGAGCGGGCTGATGTAGAGCACGCGCGTGCGGCGGAGCGGGTCATCGCGCGGCGGCTCGGCCGCCAGTCGATCGATCGACCAGAGAAAGGCAGCGAGCGTCTTGCCCGAGCCGGTCGGCGCGATGACGAGCGCGTCGCCTCCCGTCGAGATGGCATCCCACGCGCCGAGCTGGGCGGGCGTCGGGGCGGGGAACGCTCCCGTGAACCACTCGCGCGTGGCGGGCGCGAAACGACCCAGCACGTCGTCGGGAGCGGGCTCGATCATCCGCCCATTCTGGCCCTGCCCGCTGACAGCCCGCCTGCCCTCAGGCGTACTGCGCGCGCAAGAAGGTGAGCACGTCGGCGAGCTCGGGCTCGCTCACCGAGTGGCCGACTCCCTCGTAGATGCGCTCGGTGAGCGTGACGTGATGAGGCAGCCACCGCTGGGTCGCCTCGACGAACGAGTCGGGAATCACGGTGTCGTGCGTTCCGCGCCCCCAGAAGACCGGTGGCGCGAGCTCGGCCAGCCGTGCGTCGGCCGGCGCCTCGCCGGGCACGACGAAGCCCGCGAGCGAGACGGCGAACGCGAAGCGCTCGGGCGCGTGCCGCATGAGGTGGATGCTCATCGCGCCGCCCTGCGAGAACCCCAGCAACCCCACCGAGGTCGCGCGCACGCCGTCGAGCCAGTGCAGGAGGCCGCGCGCGGCGGCGTCGGCGCCCCTGGATCTGCTCTCGTTCGTCGCGCCGTTCAACTCGTACCAGGCGTAGCCGGGGCCGGCCCGCAGGGGAGCGCGCACGGAGGCGAGGACGGGCTGCAGTGGCAGATGCGGCGCGAGCCCGAACAGGTCGCCCTCGTGCGAGCCGTAGCCGTGCAGCAGCACGAGCAGCGGGCGGTCGGCGCGCTCGGCTTCGGGAGCCGACCACAGCACGGCGCTCTCATCGATCAACTGCATCGCGCTCATGCCCTCCATCGTGTCAGGTGCGCCCGCGAGGTCGCCGAACGGGTGAGAATGGGGCATGGCCTCTGTGCGCACTCCCGACCCGAACCCGGGCTGGCTCTCTGATGACGAGCTCGAGCAGATTCGGCAGCGACTGCCTCTCGTCTACGTCGAGGCGATTCCCGTGCGGGTCGACGGCATGGGGTCGGTGACCGAGGTCGGCGTGCTGCTGCGGGTCAACGAGGCGGGCAGCATCACCCGCACGCTCGTGAGCGGCCGCGTCATGTACGGCGAGACGCTGCGCGACGCGCTGTTCCGGCACCTCGAGAAAGACCTCGGGCCGATGGCCTTTCCGCAGCTGCCGGCGTCGCCGACGCCGTTCTCGGTGGCCGAGTACTTCCCGTTCCCGAGCCCGACGCGGTTCAGCGACGATCGGCAGCACGCCGTCGCCCTCGCCTACGTCGTTCCCGTCACGGGAACGTGCGAGCCGAGGCAGGATGCGCTCGAGCTCACCTGGATGACGCCTGACGAAGCGGCATCCCAGCGCGTCGCCGATGAGCTCGAGGGCGGGCGCGGCGCTCTGCTGCGCGCGGGCCTCGCCTCGGTCGGCGTACTGCCCTGAGCGGCACCTCTCTGCTCAGAAAGTGAAGCTTCGTACCCCCCGAAATGGGACACGAATGACCCCCCGCCGGGGTACGCGCGCGTCGAACCCGGCGAGATAGGTTGAACGTGGTTCGCTTAGTGGCGAACCGTCTTCACGTCTTCGGATCAGCGCCCCCGTCGCTCGTCTCCGGAGTCACCCGGGGGGGAACGAACACCATGACCACGCTTTCATCACGCCGCGCACGCGGACTGCGCCGACTGTTGCCGGGCATCGCAGCCCTCGCCCTCGTGACGCTCTTCACTCCCTTCATCGCGTTCCAGCCAGCCGTGGCCGCCGAGGGCGACCCCGACGAGCCCGTGCTCATCCAGTTCGAGAAAGACGCGATTCCAGCCGCCCCGACGGCGGTGGCCGCCGGCGGCACCGTCACCTACCAGTTCACGATCAACTGCTCCTCGCTCGAGACCGACTGCCTCGAGCTCACGCTCGGTGACACGATTCCTGCGCCCCTCGTTCTTCAGTCGGTCACGATGTCGACGCAAGAGCCGCCGATCGACATCCAGATCTCGGGCAACGACTTCACCGTCGAGGTCATCGACGAGCTGGGCGGGGGCTTCACGGGCATGCAGGCCGGCACGGGCATCCAGCTCAACGCCACCGCGACCGTTCCCGCCGACCTCTCCTCCGATTTCGACGGCGAGCTGCTCGACAACACCGCTCAGGTGACGGTGGCGAACCGCGCCGACCTGACGCTCGACCCGCCGCGGCCGAACCTCGTCGAATCGAGCGCTCAAGTGCTGCTCACGGTGCCGCGCGTGCTCGGCTCTGACACGACCAAGACCGTGACCCCCGAGTCGAGCCCGGCCGCCCTCGGCCGCGAGGTCGAGTTCGTGCTCGGCGCGACCAACACCAGCAACGGCTCGGTCGATGAGCTCGTCATTCAAGAGCCCGCCGACACGTCGTCGACGATTCTCGACTACATCGAGATCACGGGACTCAGCGGCCTCGATCTGCCCGCTGGTGCCGACCGCGTGCGCGTCGACTGGTTCGACGGGGTCGACTGGAACACGGGTGCTGCGGCCGCCACGGCCACCCTGCCGGTGGGCGTCGACACTGCCGACATCCGCGGAATCCGGATCGTCTTCTCCTCGAGCACGGGTCGCGTCGACCGCGGCGCAATCGGCGGCATCACGATCGAGGGCGAGCTGACGTCGACGGCCGCCGCGCTCGCCTCGACCCTGACGCTCACCAACACCGCGAGCTCGTGGGTGCGCTTCGACGCGACGACGACAGCGCCCGAGCCTGCGGCCGACACCATCCGTCTCGACCCGTCGAGCGTCTCGCCCATCGCCACGAAGCTGTTCGAGAACCCCTACGTCGTCGGCGGCGCTCTCGAGCGCGCCACCATCGGCGGCCAGAACGGCGGCGACTTCGCGCTCAAAGAGCTCACGCTCACCGAGCCGGCGCCCGGCACCACCTCGCTCGCCGACCAGGGCCTGAGCTTCGACAGCTGGATCACCGCTGACATCGAGTGGCCCGTGAGCGCGACGAGCGCCGAGGTGAGCTACTGGTACGAGGGCGATGCAGACTTCAGTGCGCCGATCGTCACCACGACCGTCGACACGCTTCCGGCCCCGACGGATGCCGCGCTCGTGCAGAGCATCCGCGTCAGGTTCCTCAGCACCGCACCCGGGGGCATGACGCCCGGGCAGTATGCGTCTCTGCCGTTCCTCGTGCTCACCAACGCGGTCGTGAGCGACGTCACCTCCACGAACCAGGTGCGCGTCGATGTCGTCGCACTCGACGACCAGACGGCATCGGCCGTCGCTTCTGACGACCTCACGCGCCGCACCTCGCGCGTCAACACGGTCGTCAACAAGACCATCACGCCCGACACGATCTACGGCATCGCGGGGGCGACGACGCTCATCTCGCTGCCCAGCAGCATCACACCGCTGCCGACGACCGCGGTCGCTCCGACCGCGTCGACCGTCGGATCGGTCTCGCTCGTCATCACCGACCCGGTCGACACCGGGGTGGACGACTTCTACAACTACTTCGACCTCACCGACATCGTCGCGACGGCCGTGCCCGCGAACACGACGCTGACGGTCGAGTACTTCGACGGCGCCACTTGGAACACGCTGCCCGGTGCCGCCGGTCTTGTCGGCCCTGCGTTCTTGACCACCGACATCGACCCGGCGCTCCGCGCCGCCATCGAGGGCGTTCGGTTCACCTACCAGCACGCCGACTACGACACGGTCGGCACGCTGCTGAACCCCGGATTCAGCGTGCAGCCGAACCTGCGGTTCGCGTTGCGCGATCAGCTGCGCGACGGCACGGGCGACGCGGCGTCGGCGACGCGCATCGACCCGATCGAGATCGACAACACCGTGCAGTCGCGGGTCTCGAACCCCGTCGCCACGCCTTCTGAGGCCACCGACGAGGCCCTGGCACCGATCACGCTGCTGCCGACCGACGACGGCAGCGGCACGGGCACGGGCAACATCACGGCGATCGCCAAGAACTGGCAGCCGGTCGCGAGCACGGGCTTCGAGGCTGTCAACGCGCGCAGCGCCGACCAGGCGACGGCGCGCATCACCTGGGGCACCGCCGGCACCTTCTTCGACTCGGTCGTGCTCTCTGACACGGCGAGCGACCCGGCGACCACGCCGGTCGCCGACACCGTCTTCGAGGCCTTCGATCTCGTGCGCATTCCCGCCATCACGAGCGGCATGGATGCTCTGCTGACGTACGACCGCGTCGTCGCCGTCGAGCTCTACCTTCCCGGTTCGGGCTGGGTCGGGGCGACGGGCGACCCCTGCCCCGCCGCGTGCGACGGAACCTTCCCCGGCTACACCCTGACCGACGCCGAGAGCGCCGCCGCGACCGGCGTGCGCCTGATCGTCGAGGAGAGCCCGACCCGGTCGTCGCGGGTGGGCACCAACCCGGCCGCTCCGCCCGTCGGCTCGGGCGTCGCGCCGTCGATGGGGCTGGACCGCCGCTTCGACCTCGTCTTCGAGGTGCGCGACGTGCGTCGCTCTGACACCGATATCGCGGTGCTGGGCTCGACCCGCGAGGCCCTCTACAACACCGGTGACTTCGGTGTCGTCAACAACACCGTGCGCTTCGACGGGCGCGACGTCGACACGACCGTGCTGCTCACCCGCACCGCGGGCGACACCATTCTGATCTTCGACCAGCCGCTGACGATCGAGGTCACGAAGAGCTGGGTCGACGGCCCCCTCGGCACGCCGCCCGACGGCACGCCGCAAGAGCTCTACCCTCGCGCGCGCATGACGATCGACGCCGAGAACACCTCGGTCTCGAGGGTCGACGAGCTCTCGATTCTCGACCCCGTGGCGGGCACCGACCCCTTCGAGTCGGTCAACCTCTACGACATCGTGTCGCTCACCGTGCCGAGCGGTGCCACGAACACGGTCGTCATTCTCGAGCGCGAATCGGGTGCCTTCGACTCGTTCACCCGCACGGCCGCGCTCGCTCTCACCTCGGCGCAGCTCGCCGATGTTGTCGGCATCGAGGTCGTGCACACGGGCCGCATCGCGGTCGAGGGCACGACCCGCCTCGTCGTCGACACTCAGCTGCGAGAAGATCTGCGGAGCACGCCCGGCACTCGCGTCGACGGCATCAACAGCGATGTCGTCGAGAACACTGTCCGCGCCACGATCACCGACCCGGGCGGGCTCGCCGAGCCGCCCCTCGGCGAGACGGTGAACACCCTGACGGCTCAGGCCAGCGCCCAGGTGCGCGTCGAAGACCTGTCGTACGGGGTCACGGCGACCAAGGGCATCCAGGCCGACACGACCGCGACCGCCTCGGTACCCGCCACGCAGTTCGACGGCAACTCTCGAGTCGCGACGATCACGCTCACGGGTCAGCCCTCGGGCAACGTGCGGTCGACCGACATGATCATCGAAGACCTCTCGCCCTCGTTCTGGAACGCCTACAACTTCAACGGCTTCGGTTCGCACTCGTTCGCGAGCCCGCTCAACCGCGTGAAGGTCGACGTGCTCGTCGGCATCGACTACGTGCTGGGCGGGCCCGACGGCATCACCGCGGAATGCGGGGGGTCGACCGTGCTCGACGCGTGCTGGGTCGAGGGCGCGTTCGGCTCGTCGCTCGTCCTGCCCACGCTGCCACCGGGCGCCACCACGGCCGATATCCGCGGCATCCGCTTCCACTACACCCGGTCTGACGGGGCGGCGTGGGAGCGCCCGTACAACCCGCTGCAGACCGTGCGCTTCACGGTCACCCGCCGCGACCTGCTCGTCGAGCCGAGCACCGAGCCCGTGCCGTCGACGCTCTACATCTACACCGCACCTGCTCCGGGCGAGTCGCAGATCGGCGTCTTCACCAACGATGTGCTCGTCACCGCCTGGGCCGACAACAGCCCGAGCGCTCCGCTCTGGCAGGCCGAGGACGACGACACGCGGCAGATCCTCTTCCAGCACCGACCGGCCGAGGTGCGCGTCGTCAAGACGCCGTTCGGGCCTCTCACGCTCGGCGCGCCGATCCCCTACGAGATCGAGGTGCGCAACCTCGGCACGGGGCAGGACAAAGACCTCGCCGAGTTGCAGATCGTCGACCTGATTCCCGTCGACGCCACGGGGCCGATGCTCGTGCTCGGCACCGATCCTGAGACGAACACGACCTTCGACCCCGAAGATCTCATCACGATCTCGGTCGTGAACGCGTCGAGCCAGCCGGTCACCGCGCCGTCGTTCACCGCCGTGCTCGGGGCGAGCGGACCCGGCGGACAACCGCTCACGATCACACCCGACCCGGCCTTCGTGCTGCAGAAGGGCTGGACTCTCACGATCGAGGCACCGCTGCTCTTCCGGCAGTTCCTCGAAGCGGGCTCGGTCGACTCGGGCTTCGTGCTCAACAGCGCCATCGTGACGAGCGACCAAGAGTTCGATCGCTGCGAGTACTCGACCAACGGCGTGCTCGAGCTCGACCCGCAGCTGCAGGTCGCGAGCTGCACGGCGACCACCAAGGTCTGGGCTCTCCCGAGCGCGCCGATGAACATCGTCAAGGGCGTCAAGGGCGTCGAGGCTGGTCCGCTCGACGAGGCCGGCCTTCCGGTCATCAACCCCGACACCGGTGAGCCGTTCGACGACCTCGGCATCATCCGCACGGTCAACAACGGCGTCGACTGCAGCGACCCGACGCTCGCCGTCAACGGCGAGGAGTACTACCGCTACCCCTGCGTGCCGATCACGCGGCCGGGCGGCACCGAAGAATGGGTCGGCAACTTCTTCAACGCCGGCAACGTGCGCGTCTTCGAGATCGTTTCGATCGACGTGCTGCCGCGCGAGAACGACCGCGGTGTCATCATCAACGACGCCCGCAGCTCGCGCTGGGCTCCGATTCTGACCGAGCGCCCGCGCCTGGTCGGCTGGCCCGATGAGGCCCTCACGGTCTACTACACCGACCGCCTGAACCTGGCCACGCCCGCCTGCAACGGCGCCGACATCCAGTTCGAGCTCGGCATGACGCCGAGCTCCAACCCGCCGATGGTCGAGCAGTACTGGCCGTGCATCACGAGCGGGTCGCCCGGTGGCCTGCCCGACCGCTCGAACGCGACGACCGGCTGGCAGGTCATGCCCGCCGTGCCCGACGCTGCCCTCCTTGAGAGCGTCATCGCGCTCAAGTTCGTCATCGACCTGACGGTCGGCGTCGACGTCGCCGACCAGGGCCTCGTGCCCGGTGACGACGTGTCGATCGTCTATCGCTCCGAAACGGCGCGCGAGCCCGTGCTGCGCGAGACGAACGCCAACCTCGCCCGCGACTCGATCGCGTACAACTCGATCGCGGGCGCCGCTCGCGGCCGCGACGGCGACAACGACCTGCCCTACCGCTTCGTCACCGAGCCGCGCAAGGTCGGAGTGGCCCTCGCCACCGGTGCGATCGATCTTGCCAAGATCGTCGACGGCGGCGCTGCCGCCTTCGCGCCCGGCGACTTCGACATCGACGTATCGTGCACGGTCGACGGAGTGCCGATCTCCTTGCTCGACAGCAGCGGCAACGATCGCTCGCCGTTCACGATCACCGGCAATGCCGCATCGACGCGCATCCTGGGCATTCCGCTGTATGCCGAGTGCGGCATCAGCGAGGTCGGCACGACCGGTGCCACGACGACGACGGCGCTGCCCGACACGGTCACCGTGCGATCGCTCGACTACAGCCCGTCGACCGTCTTCAACCCGCGGCCGGCCTTCGCCGAGCGCGACCCGATCGAGCTCAGCGAGGTGACCAATACCTACGACCTCGCGGGTCTGACGATCACGAAGACCGTCGACATGAACGGCGCCGAGAACGCGAACGGCGACCCGGTCATGCAGACCAGCTTCAGCTTCTCGATCGCGTGCACGTTCGACAACGGTGCGGGACCGCAGGCGATACCCGTATCGCCGAGCACCTTCACGCTCAACGACGGCCAGTCGCGCACCTACACGTCGCTTCCGGCCGGCGCGGTCTGCACGGTCAATGAGACGCAGGCGCGTGGCGCGACCGTCACGAAGGTCATCACCACCGGCGGTGTCGCCGCCCCGTCGACCTCGGGTGCCTCGGCCGTCGTCACGCTCGCCCCGAACGATGGGCTGGGCGCCGCGACGAACGCAGTCGACTACACGAACAGCATCCCGGTCGGGTCGCTGACGGTCACCAAGGCGATCACGGGAGCTGGCGCGACGGATCCGTATGACTTCGGCGACGGCGTCTTCACGGTGCTCGTCAACTGCACGCGGGCTGCTGCCACGATCTCGCCGGCGACTCAGCCGCCGGGCGCCACCTCGACCGCGGTCTGGTACGGCACGCTCACCTTCAGTGCGGCCACTCAGCTGAGCCAGACGCTGACCAACATCCCGGCGGGCTCGAGCTGCGCCATCACCGAGCAGCAGAGTGCGGGAGCCACGCAGGTGACCAACCCGAGCAATGTCACGATCGTCGCCAACAGCACGGTCAGCCGCACCGTGACGAACCGGTTCGACCTCGCGTCGCTCACGGTCGGCAAGACGGTGCTCACCGACGCGGTCGATGAGAACGACGACCAGGTCTACCCGGTCGACCCGTTCGCCTTCGAGGTCAGCTGCACCTTCCAGGGCGACACGGTGATCGCCGACGGCTTCGCGTCATCGCCGATGACGTTCCCGCTGCGGCACGTCCAGACGCGCACGCTCACCGGACTACCCGCGGGAGCCTCGTGCACCGTGACCGAGACCGACGATCAAGAAGCCGACTCGACGTCGATCTCGCGCACGGTCGGCGTGACGTCGACCTCAATCGACGGCACGACCACGACGATCAGCTCGCTGGCCGCCAACGGCGGCACGGTGCTGGCTCCGGTCACCCGCAACTCGACGCAGTTCACCAACCGCTACGGCGTCACGAGCTTCACGATCTCGAAAGACGTCATCGGCGGCGGCGGCACGCAGTTCGCTCCCGCGACCTTCACCGCCAACGTGGTCTGCACCGAACCGACGGTCGGCACCTCGTTCAACGGTGACGTGACCGTGCCGGCGAACGGCTTCGTGACGATCGAGAACCTCGTCGACGGCTCGACCTGCACCGTGTTCGAGGTCGATGTGCCGGGAACGGGCGCAGACGCGCACCGCATCGTCGACTCCGAAGGCGAGGTGATCACGGGCGAAGACATCGTGGTCACGACGGCGGCCCCCGGCTCGGTCACTCTCGAGAACTACTACCTCACGGGCGAGCTCGAGGTCACCAAGACGGTGCTGGGCGCGGGCGCGACGTATGGCGACGGACCCTTCGAAGTCACGCTGGTCTGCGAGCGCGACGGCATCGCGGTCGACATCGCCGGTGGCGCGACCCGCGAGCTGCTCGCCGACGGCACGGTGAGCTACACGCTGCTGCCGTCGGGGGCCGAGTGCACTCTCACCGAGACCGACCCGGCGGGGGCGACGTCGAGTCGCATCCTCGATGAGAACGGCGCCGAGCTCACCGCCGACGTCGCGACGGGTGTCACCTTCACGGTGACGGTCGACGAGACGCAGCTGGTCGACGACCAGCCGCAGCCCGCGCTCGAGGTCGAGAACACCTTCGAGCTCGCCGGCCTGTCGGTCACCAAGACGGTCTCGAGCGCTGCGGTCGATGCCGACGACACGGCGATCGACTACGGGCCCTTCCCGGTCTCGGTCACCTGCACCTTCGAAGGCGATGCCGTCTACGGCGCCGGCTACGACGTCGACACTCCGATGCAGCGCGATCTCGCCGACGGCGTGACCTGGTCGCTCAGCGGGCTGCCCAACGGTGCCGACTGCACCATCACCGAGACTGACACGATGGATGCCGCCGACACGCGTGTCGTCACCGCCGTCGACGGCGGCAGTTCGACCACGTTCCTCGGCGACTCGGCGATCGTGACTCTCGGCTCGGTGACGACGGCAGAGATCGAGAACGACTACACGGTCGGCTCGATCGAGCTCGCCAAGTCGGTCATCGGTGCGGGTGCCGCTGACTGGGCGGATGCTCCCTTCGAGATCGACGTGACGTGCGTGCTCGACGACAGCACCGGCGAGCGCACCGTCTTCAGCGACTCGTTCACGTTCCTGCAGGGTGATGACCCGGTGACGATCGAGAACCTCGCGACGGGCGCGCTCTGCACGATCACCGAGACCGCGTTCGGCGGAGCTTCGTCGACGACGGTGACCATCGACGGCACCAGCGTCGACGGCCTCAGCGCTGATGTCGTGGTGGTCGACGAGCTGATCGAGGCGACCGTCACGAACACCTTCGCCCTCGGCGAGGTGCAGGTCGAGAAGCTGCGCGACGGCGAGGGCGCTGCGACGTGGGGCGCTGGCCCGTTCGAGGTCGAGCTGACCTGCGTGCGCGACGTCGACGGCGTCGAGCAGTCGGTCGACGTGCCGGGCGGCGCACTGCGCGCGCTGACGTCGGAAGGCTTCTACCGGGCGACCTACACCGACCTGCCTCTCGACGCGGTGTGCTCACTCGTAGAGACCCGCAGTGCGGGAGCGACGAGCACGAGCGTCGACGTCGACGAGGTGACGGTCTCGGCTGAGCCCGTCGCCTTCACCGTCACGAACACGTTCGATGTGGGCAGCGTCGAGGTCGAGAAGACCTTCGCGGGCGACGGCACCGGCATCTTCGTCGAAGGACCGTTCGAGGCGACGCTCGCGTGCACCCTCGAGATCGACGGCGTCGTGACCGAGCTCGAGATTCCCGGCGGTGCCGCTCGCGAGCTCACCGAGCTCAACGGCTACCGCAACGGCTGGGATCAGATTCCGGCGGGCGCGGAGTGCTCGGTCACGGAGTCGCGCACGGGCGGTGCGACGCGCAGCGACACCACCGACAGCGAGTTCGTGGTCGCGGCCGGCGAGACCCACACGGTCGGCATCGAGAACACCTTCTTGCTCGCGGCGTTCTCGATCACGAAAGACGTGACGGGGCCCTTCGCCAGCGAGGCGCGCGACGCCGTGTTCGTGATCGAGACTTCGTGCCTGTGGGAGCGCGACGGCGTGCTGGTTCCGCTGCTGCCGGGCGGCTGGCCGATCGTCGACGACGAGGCGGGCGGCACCGACGAGGTCGACACGGGCGACACTCCTGACGTGGCGCCGCCGACGACGGTGACCTCAGAGATCCGCGACGGCACGACGGTGATGTTCGAGAACCTGCCGGCGAACTCGGTGTGCTCGATCACAGAGGTCGACAGCGGCGGGGCGACGGGGCAGCTGGTCTGGCTCGGCGGTGTGCTGCAGCTCGGCGACCTGACGCTCGCCGACGGTCTCAACGACTCGACTCTGTCGAACGTCTTCATGATCACGCTCGCCGATACGGGCGTGGTCGTCGAGATCATGCTGTGGCTCTGGGTGATCGCGGCTCTGCTCTTCGGCGGCCTGGTCATGCTGGCCATCGCCCGCCGACGGGCCGCGGCGCACTAGAGCTTCCGACGCTCGGCGCGAAGGCGCAGAGACGGCCGGGCCCCGGAAGAGCGGATGCTCTTCCGGGGCCCGTGAGCCGTGCTCGGCAGGTCTGCGCGGGTCAGCGCCCGCGGCGCTGGCCGCCGGTCGAGTTCGACCGCACGACCTGGCCGACGCGGATTCCGCCTGACGAGCCGCCGCTCGGCGCCGAGGCGCGGCGCGAGCCTTGACGGGCACGCGCGGGTGCAGAGGCCGAGGTGTCGGTGCTGCGAGCAGCCGGTGCGGCGCCGCTCGCTGCATTGCGCGTCGGCGCGACATCGGTGCGGCGCTGGCTCGAGCGCTGGCCGCCCTGCGACGAACGCTGACCGCTGCGCTGGCCACCCTGACCACCCTGGCCCGAGCGGTTGGCGCGCTTGCGCTGAGCATTGGCGCCCTGCGAGCTGCCGCCGCCCTCGGGCTGGCGCTTGAGCACGGCCGGAAGCTCGTGCTCGGCCACGCGCGGGGCGACATCGCCGATGAGGCGCGTCACTGCCGGCGAGATCGCGGTGACCTGCTGGGGCTGCACGCGAATCGCGGCCTTGCGCAGCAGGTCGGCCGTGTCGCGGCGCTGCTCGGGCAGCACGAGCGTCACGACGTCGCCCGCGGCTCCGGCGCGGGCGGTACGCCCTGAGCGGTGCAGGTAGGCCTTGTGCTCGGTTGGCGGGTCGACGTGGATGACGAGCTCGATGTCGTCGACGTGCACACCGCGTGCCGCGACATCCGTCGCCACGAGCACGCGCACGCTGCCGTCGCCGAACGCGGCGAGGTTGCGATCGCGCGCCGGCTGCGAGAGGTTGCCGTGCAGGTCGACGGCGGGGATGCCGTCGGCGGTGAGCTGCTTCGCGAGCTTCTTCGCCGTGTGCTTGGTCCGCATGAAGAGGATGCGGCGGCCGCTGCCCGAGGCGAGCGCGGTGATCATGCGCTTCTTCTCGTCGGTGCCCGAGAGCTCGAAGACGTGGTGCGTCATGTCGGCGACGGGCGAGTTCGCCTCGTCGACCGAGTGCGTGATCGGGTCGTGCAAGAACTGCTTCACGAGCTTGTCGACCCCGTTGTCGAGGGTCGCGCTGAACAGCATGCGCTGGCCGCGCACGGGCGTGGCCTTCAAGATGCGGGTGACGCCGGGCAAGAAGCCGAGATCGGCCATGTGGTCGGCCTCGTCTAGCACGGTCACCTCGACCGAGTCGAGCGAGACGAAGCCCTGCTTCATAAGGTCTTCGAGTCGGCCGGGCGCTGCGACGACGATGTCGACGCCGCGCTGCAGCTGCTGCACCTGCTTGCCTTGCGAGACGCCGCCGAAGATCGTCATGGCGCGCAGCCCGTAGGCCTCGGCCATCGGCTCGATCACGGCGAGAATCTGGGTCGCGAGCTCGCGCGTCGGCGCGAGCACGAGGCCGAGCGGCTTCATGGGGCGACGGGCCGGGCCCGTGCGCATGCCGAGGCGCGCGACCATCGGAATCGAGAAGGCCAGGGTCTTGCCCGAGCCCGTCTTGCCGCGGCCGAGCACGTCGCGACCCGCGAGGGTGTCGGCGAGGGTGTCGACCTGAATCGGAAACGCCTCGGTCTTGCCCTGAGCCTCGAGAACCTCGACGAGCGGGTAGGGCACGCCGAGAGCGCTGAAAGTAGTGGTGGACGTAGTGCTGGTCATTCTGGTGGTGCCTTTCGAACAGGGGTGATCCCCGGCATCCGCGACCGAGTGGTCAGGATGCCGTGAGCGCGTCTGAGTTTCACAAACTCGGTGCGCGCCATCAGGAATCGAAGTGGCGACGGCGGCAATGGCCGACATCGTTCGCCGTGAGAAAGTATCGAACCGTCTGGATGCGCGAGTCGGTGCGCGTGCAGCGGGAAGAGGAAGCGTTCTACGACGCAGGAGAGCTGAGAACAGTTCTGCCTATGGCTCAACCGTAGCAGGTCGCCCTGACCAGACGCCTGACGCCGTGCTCAGAGCGTGAGCCGCCCGTCGCCGTAGCGCTCGCCGACGGGGATCTCGACGTCGACGACGTTGCCGGGCGGGGCGAGCGGGCACGCCCACGCTTCGTCGTAGGCGCACGAGGGGTTGTAGGCGAAGTTCATGTCGATCACGAGCGACCACGGCGCTCGGCCCCCGCCGAGATCGGCGCCCTTGACGGTGTCGAGCAGGTAGCGCCCGCCGCCGTAGGTGCCGCCCTCCACGCGCGAGAGAGCGTCGCGCACCGGCACGAAGAGCCCGCCGCCGTAGGAGGCGAGCCGCCACACGTCGAGCGAGCCGACGCCGGTCACCTCGACGAACCCGAGCCGCTCGAACGGTACGACTCCGTCGGTGCCGGTCTCGACACTGATCCGATCAGGTTCGGTGCGCAGCGGTTCAGCATCCTGAATCACGCACTCGAACCGCCACGCCGGGTCGTAAGGCTTGACGCGCAGCCCCGTGAACGCCTCGCGGTCGGCGGGCAGCAGGGGCGAGGCGGGGTGGTGAGCGAACAGCTCGTCGCGCGTGCGGCGCCAGTGGTCGTGGGCCGCGGGCAGGTCGGTCGCGGCCCGCAGCTCGGCGTAGAGCGCGACGGTGCGGCGCCGCCAGTCGGCGACGGCCAGAGCGCTGATGGCCCGTTCAGGGATTCCGGATGCTGCGCTCACGCGGCGCCGCCCGGCGAGCTGCCCGCGCCGAACTGCGTCGCCCACCCGGGCGCGAGCCGCCGGAGCTTCTGCGCCCGCAGCTGCCAGAAGAACCAGAACCCCAGCCACGCGAACGGTGTCAGCACGCCAGCCGAGACATCGAGAGCGTCGCGGAACCGCGTGCGGGCATCCGGAGCAGAGGGGTCGGGGCTGATCGCCATACGGTGGTGCCAGCGCGAGACGATGCTCATCGCGCCCGTGAGCGGCCCGCCCTCGTCGTGCACGATGCGGGTGCCGTCAGGGCGAAACTCGTCGCGCAGCCGGATGAGCTGGGTGCCCATCGGCAGCACTCCGAGAAGCCGCAGCCGCACCCGGTGCTCGGTGTCGGCCCAGCGGTCGGGAAACCCCGCGGGCTCGAGAGACGTCGCCGTCGTGAACGGGCCGGATACCGCGCGGAACACGGCGGGGGAGTGCACGGCCACCCACGCCGCATCGGGCGGGCAGTCGAGCAGCAGATCGAGTCTCACGCGCATGCGCCCAGTCTGCGCCACGTCGATACGATCGACCTGTGACCGGCCCGCACGACGACGACAGCCCCGACGCCCAGCACCGCTATCAGGTGCGGTTCGACGTCGGCCTCGACGGCGCTCGCCGCATCGGCGCCTCCGCCCACCTGCTCGTCTGGTGCGACGGTCTCGCGACCGAGCCCGCGCCGGTGGATGCTCTGCCCCCGCACCTCGAGGTCATCGACGCCCGGTGCGGTGCGGCGGCGGCGATCGCCCAGCGCCTGCTCGCCCTGCAGGCCGCCCGCGGCGAGCGCACGATGGTCGCGGTCGTCGCGGCGGGGGCGCCGGTGGAGGCTCCCGAGGGCATCCCCGTCGAGGACCACTTGCTCGCGGGCGCCGTGATCGACGCGCTCGGCGCGGTCGGCATCGACGCCACGAGCCCCGAGGCGGCAGTCGCGGCGGCCGGCTACCAGGGCCTGCGCGGCGCCGTCGCCCACATGCTCAGCGCCTCGGTCGGCGGGCGGATGCTCGCTCTCGGCGAGGGACCCGAGGCCGTGCGCGCGGCGCGGGCGCGCTGGGAATCGCCCGAACTCGTGGTGCTGAGGGAATTCGACCTGCCAGCCTGAGGTTCTCACCAGCACACTGTTCGACTCGACCGCAGGAGGACCCATGAAGGCTCACGTCAACGGCACCGTCATCGCCGAGGCCGCAGAAGACGACCTCATCAAGATCGAAGGCAACTGGTACTTTCCGCCGTCGAGCATCGTCGATGGCTTCCTCTCGCAGAGCCCGACCCCGTACACCTGCCCGTGGAAGGGCGAGTGCCAGTACTTCACGGTGACGGTCGACGGCCAGGCTCTGCAGGACCGCGCCTGGAGCTACCCGACCCCGTACGCGAGCGGCATCGAGCGGGTCGGCAAAGACTTCTCGAACTACGTGGCGTTCTGGAAAGAGGTCACCGTCTCCGAGTGATCGGAGTCGGGAGCTGCTACCGCAGGGTCAGAGCGGGCATGAGCGGCTTCTGATCGCGCCACGTGATGATCGCGGCACGACTGAATCCGCGCGAGCAACGGCCGCACGAGACGTCGGTTCTCGGTCGCCGGAACCGCACGAACTCGTGGCCGCTCGGGCACGAGCCGCGCCAGCGCGCCCGGTCGTCGGCGATCGGGCCGTCGTGCGTCGTGCCCCCGACGTAGCCGAGGTCGCGCGCGATGCGTCGCCACTCCGGCCCGTGGCCTGTGCCCGGCCCGGCGAGCGCGTGCGCGACCTCGTGCAGCAGGGTCTGGTGAATGGCGTCGTCGTCGAACCGCACGGCCAGGTGACGCGAGACCGAGATGCGCTTGCGCCCGAAGTCGCACAGGCCCGCGCGTCGCGTCGCGCGGTCGAAGGCGAAGCTCCACGACTCGTCGAGGTGCAGCGCGATGAGGGCTTCGGCCCACTGCCGCACCCGGTTCAGCTCGCTCACGCCCTCGATGGTAGGCGGTGCCACCGACAATGGCCGCGACCGTTCACCCGCGAGGTGCGAGCCAGACGGCGATGAGCCGGTCGTCGTCGGCGCCCGGGCGGCCGTTGGCGTCGGTGTTGCTCGTGACGAGGAGTAGCCGGTCGTCGCCCACGCCCACCGCGTCGCGGATGCGGCCGAGCTCGCTCACGAAGAACGCCGTGCCCGTACCCGGGTTGTCGATGTCGATGACCCACAGGCGCTGGCCGCGCAGCGCCGCGAGGAAGAGGGTGTCGCCCACGATGCCGAGCCCGCTCGGGCTCGCCTCTCGCGGCGGCCACTGCTGCACCGGGTCGACGTACCCCGAGCGGCCTCCGATGCCCTCCACGATCGGCCAGCCGTAGTTCTCCCCTGGCTCGATGCGATTGAGCTCGTCCCACGTGGTCTGCCCGAACTCGGCCGCCCACAGCTGCCCTGAGCGGTCGAACACGAGGCCCTGCGGGTTGCGGTGCCCGAGCGAGTAGACGTACGAGCCCGGGAAGGGATTGTCGGCAGGCACATCGCCGTCGGGCGTGAGCCGCAGGATCTTGCCGGCGAGCGAGCTGCGATCTTGAGAGCGCTCGGTCTGCTGCGCATCGCCCGTCGTCGCGTAGAGCATCCCGTCGGGACCGAACGCGAGCCGACCCCCGTTGTGCGTGCGCGCTTTCGGGATGCCCGCGAGCAGCACCTCGACCCCGCCGAGGCCGTACGTCCCGGGCGCTCCGGTGAGCGGCATGCGCACGATGCGGTTGTCGTTCGCGGCGGTGAAGTAGGCGTACAGGTAGGGAGTGCCGGTATCGCGCGCGGCGATGCCCAGCAGCCCGCCTTCGCCGCCCGGCACGATTCCGGGCACGGTGGCCACCACCCGCAGGTCGCCGTCGGGCATGAGCTCGAGCACGCGGCCGGTGTCGCGCTCGCTCATGAGCGTCGAGCCCGTGGGCAGCGGGGCGATCGACCATGGCGTGCGCAGCCCGGTCACGAGCACCTCGAGCTCGCCGGTCGGCGACACGGCGCCGAGCGGCGCCTCGGGCTCAGGGGGCTCGCTGCTGGGCGGGCTCGGCTGCGACGTTCCGACTCCTGTGGGGGTGCGCGCTACGTCGGTCGCGACGCAGCCGCTCAGGGCGAGCGCGGCGGCCACGGCGAGGGCGAGCGAGCGGTTCAGCGGTCGACCCATGAGTCCTCCCCAGACGGACAGTGACCCCCATTCTGGGCGCGGCCCCTGTGCGGCCGGTGAACATTGACAGGTCTACTCTGTACAGTCGGGGGCAATCTGAGGAAAGGTCGGTCATGAGCATCTACGACGCACTGGGGGGCGAACCCGCCATCAGGGCCGTCGTCGACGATCTCGCCGACCGTCTTGCGGCTGATGCTCTGCTCGGCCCCCTTTTCGAGGGCGTCGACCACCAAGCTCTGCAGCGGCATCGCGTCAGCTACCTCGCCGCGGTGCTCGGAGGGCCGGAGCAATACCTCGGCCAGAGCATGCGCGATGCCCACCGGCCCTTCCGGCTCACCGATGTGCACATGGAGCGCTTCCTGCAGCTGGCTGGCGAGGCACTCGATGCCGCGGGTGTCGCTCCCGAGGCCGCGCGAGCTATGCTCGACCTGCTCGACAGGCTGCGTCCCGTGATCGTCGACCCGAACGCGGGCGGCGAGGTCAGTCGCCCCTCTTCTGAGCCGTGAACAGTCCGAGTGACGGCGCGGGCGAGGGCACGGCCGTCTGATCGCTGACGACGGCCGCGCCCGCGATCCAGCGCGTCAGGTCGGCGCCCGCGGTGACGGTGGCCGGGTGAGGTCCCCGTGCCATGAGCCGGGGCATCCACTCGAGCGGCAGCTCGGAAGCCGACCCGATCAGGACGACGTTGCCGAAGCGGCGCCCCTTCAGCACGCCCGTCTCGGCGAGAGCGGCGACGTCGCGCAGCACGAGCCGGAGAGTCGCCGCCTGGCTGCGAGCGAACGCGAGCCCCGGCCCGTCGGCGATGTTGACGGCGACGATGCCGCCCGGCGCGAGAAAATCCGCGAGCTCGCGATAGAACTCGACGCTCGTGACGTGGGCCGGTATGCGGGCGCCCGCGAACACGTCGACGACGATGAGGTCGACAGCGCCGTGCAGGGCGGCGGGCAGGCGCGCGAGCAGAGCGCGGGCATCCCCATAGCGAACTCTGATGCCCGACTGGCGGGGCAGCGGCAGATGCTCGCGCACGAAGGTGACGAGCTGCTCGTCGAGCTCGAGCACCTGCTGGCGGGAGCCCGGCCGGGTGGCGTGCACATAGCGCGGCAGAGTGAGCGCACCGCCACCGAGGTGCAGGGCCGTGAGCGGCTGCCCGGGCTCGCCCCACTCGTCGATGACGTGCCCGATGCGCTGCACGTACTCGAAGAACAGCCGCGAGGGGTCGTCGAGGTCGACGTGCGACTGGGGAGTGCCGTCGACGATGAGCGTGTAGCTGCCGTCGGCCCAGCGGTCTGGCTCGATGACGGCCGACATGCCGCTCGCGAGTCGCAGCTGCACGGCACCCGTCATGCTCGACAGCGTGCCACATCGATCGCCCGTGCCCTCGTCGAGCGAGCCGTTCGGCGGTGCCACCGGGCGGTTATAGCGCAGCGACTCGAATTGGTCAAGATTCTGACTGGACACAGCACAGCGAGCGCGCCTAGTATTGAGGTTTGCGCTCCCATGTCTGATCGGCCGTCAAATAGCGGACGTCGATCGTGCCCCGAGTATAGCGGCGGGGTGGATTCCTCCATGAGAAGAATCCCCACGGGTTTCGGCGCGTTCACTCGACCGCACTCACCTGTCGACGATCGACAGAATCCGGGCTTCGACGCCCACGGAGGTTAGTTCCTTGGCTGCTGCTCGCACCGCTAAGACCCAGTCCCTCAAGAACGGCCGCACCGCAACGCGCGTGTCGTTCGCCAAGATCAGCGACACGCTGACCGTGCCCGACCTTCTGGCGCTGCAGACCGAGAGCTTCAACTGGCTCGTCGGCGGCGACGGCTGGAAGGCCCGGCTCGAAGAGGCGCAGGCCGCCGGCCGCACCGACGTGCCGTCGCGCAGCGGCCTCGACGAGATCTTCGAAGAGATCTCGCCGATCGAAGACCTCGGCGAGACGATGCAGCTCTCGTTCACGAACCCCTACCTCGAAGAGCAGAAGTACTCGATCGACGAGTGCAAAGAGCGCGGCAAGACCTACGCGGCGCCGCTCTACGTCGAGGCCGAGTTCATGAACCACATGACCGGCGAGATCAAGACCCAGACGGTCTTCATGGGCGACTTCCCG
>SXMG01000121.1 GCA_005778835.1 Actinomycetota bacterium | reverse complement strand
GCGAGGTAGGTCTTGCCGCAGCCCGTCGGACCGATCAGCATAATGTTGCTCTTCGCGATTTCGACAGCGTCGGCGAGCTGGTCGGCGGCCGTGATCGTTGCGCGGGCGCGGATGCGCTTGTAGTGGTTGTACACCGCGACCGAGAGCGACTTCTTCGCCGCCTCCTGGCCGATCACGTACTCTTCGAGGAAGGCGTAGATCTCTTTGGGCTTGGGCAGTTCGAAGTCGACCGCCTCGCCCTCGTTCGACTCGGCGAGGCGCTCTTCGATGATTTCGTTGCAGAGCTCGACGCACTCGTCGCAGATGTAGACACCGGGGCCGGCGATGAGCTGCTGAACCTGCTTCTGGCTCTAGCCGCAGAACGAGCACATGAGCAGGTCGGCGCTTTCTCCGATGCGAGCCATGGCCTCACCCCTCCGTCGAGAGCCAGAACCCATAGCGGACCAGCCCTGAGTCGAGCCTAACGCGCACGAACGACGTTCGTCGTGCACCTGCGGCTCTCCGGGTGTCGCGGCAGCATCCCTCCCCCGCAGCACCGGCTCCGAATGCTCGGCGAGCACCAACGTCGCGCACCTACTCTGGAGTCACCATGTCATCATCACGCACTCGCTCCCTGGCCCCGCTGCCGTTCGTCGGCGTTCTCGCTGTCGGCTTCGCTCTCGCGATCGCGACGCCCGCCGTCGCCCACAACTTCATCGTCTCGTCGACTCCTGCCGAGGGCGAGGCCTTGACCGAGCTGCCCGAGCAGTGGCAGATCACGACGAATGAGACGCTGCTCGATCTGGGCGGTCAAGGTGCCGGCTTCGCACTGCTCGTGAGCGACGAGCAGGGCCTGTTCTACGGCGACGGCTGCGTCACGATCGAGGGCGCGGGTCTCTCGACGCCCGCGGCGCTCGGCACGGACGGCGCCTACACGCTGACCTACCAGTTCGTCTCGGCCGACGGCCACACGCTCTCAGGCGAGCTGCCGTTCAGCTGGCAGGCCGGCCCCGACTTCGAGCCGCACGTCGGACTGGCCGAGCCTCCGGTCTGCGGCGAGAGCGCCAGTGCGCCCGCCCCGGAGCCCACTGCTACGACCGAGCCCGCCCCCGAGTCGACCGACGAGCCGGTGACCGACGCCGAGCCGATCGAGCCGGTTTCCGACGACGCAACGCCCCTCGTCATCGCGGTGGCCATCGCCGTGGTCGTCGCCATCGCGGGCGTCGTGACGGCCGCCCTTCTTCGTGCACGCGCACGAGGCAAGGCCGAGCGGCCCGACGGCCCCGAGGGTGCCGACCTCTGAGCCTGTGAACGACACGAGCCCCGCATCCTGAATCGAGGATGCGGGGCTCGTGTCGTCGAGGCGAGGCGCGTCAGGAGGCGATCGCCGCCGGCAGCGTCTTGCGGCTCGTGAGCACCTGGTCGATGAGACCGTACTCGAGGGCCTCATCGGCGATGAGGATCTTGTCGCGGTCGATGTCTTTGTTGACCTGCTCGACACTGCGGTTCGAGTGCTTCGAGAGCGTGACCTCGAGCCACTCGCGCAGGCGGGCGATCTCTTTCGCCTGAATCTCGATGTCGCTCGCCTGACCGCGCCCGGCATCACCGGTCGAGGGCTGGTGGATCAGCACGCGCGCATTGGGCAGAGCGAGGCGCTTGCCGGGCGACCCTGCCGCGAGCAGCACCGCCGCCGCCGAGGCGGCCTGACCGAGCACGACCGTCTGAATCTGGGGGCGGATGTACTGCATCGTGTCGTAGATCGCCGTCATGGCCGTGAACGAGCCGCCCGGGCTGTTGATGTACATGACGATGTCGCGGTCGGGGTCTTGGCTCTCGAGCACGAGCAGCTGCGCCATGACATCGTCGGCCGAGGCGTCGTCGACCTGCACTCCGAGGAAGATGATGCGGTCTTCGAACAGCTTGGCGTAGGGGTCTTGACGCTTGTAGCCGTAGGCCGTGCGCTCTTCGAAGCTGGGCAGGATGTAGCGGCTGTCAGGCATGCCGGGAAGTGCGGCGCCGTAGGAGGGGGTCTGCATGAGTCGTGTCCTTTGTTCTCTCTCGCCGCTACTTCTTGTCGTTCGTTCCGCCGCCGCCGACGACGTCGCTGGCGGATGCGCGGATGTGGTCGACGAAGCCGTAGGCGAGCGCCTCTTCGGCCGTGAACCACCGGTCGCGGTCGCCGTCGGCGTGAATCTGCTCGACCGTCTTGCCGGTCTGCTCGGCCGTGATCTCGGCGAGCCGGTTCTTCATGTCGACGATGAGCTGCGCCTGCGTCTGAATGTCGCTCGAGGTGCCGCCGAAGCCGCCGTGCGGCTGGTGCAGCAGCACGCGCGCGTTGGGCGTGATGTAGCGCTTGCCCTTCGTGCCGGCGGTGAGCAGCAGCTGGCCCATCGAGGCAGCCATGCCGATGCCGACGGTGACGATGTCGTTCGGCACGAACTGCATGGTGTCGTAGATCGCCATGCAGGCCGTCACCGAGCCGCCGGGCGAGTTGACGTAGAGGAAGATGTCTTTCTCGGCGTCTTCAGCGGCGAGCAGCAGCAGCTTCGCCGCGATCTCGTTCGCGTTCTCGTCGCGCACCTCTGAGCCGAGCCAGATGATGCGGTCTTTCAGCAGCTTGTCGAAAACGCTGTTCGGCATTGCCGGTTCGGCCATGGGGAGTGCTCCTGTTCGTCGCGTGCTTCGAATCTACAGAAGCCACGCCGTACGAACGCCCGTGTTCGCCCTGGGCAGAGCACGCCTGCGTGCGCGCCGAGAGAGCTCGCCGTCGACGGCGCGCCTATTCGAGCAGTTCGGCCTCGATCTCGTAGGTCGAGCCGTCGAACGCCGTGACGCGCACCGCGGTCTCCGCGAAGCCGTCAGAGAGCACGACCGAGCAGATCAGCTCAGCCCCGACGAAGATCTCGACGTCGTCGGGCCCGCAGTTGACGACCCCGCGCTCGCCGACGATCTGCTCGAGCGCACTCGCGACGACCTCTTGGAAGTCGGCACTGGGCACGAAGCCCGACTCGGTCTGCGGCTCGGGCGCGCCCTCGCTCGTGATGTCGATCTCGTAGTAGTCTCCGTCGATCAGCACGATCTCGACCCGCACCGGAATCTGCTGGTCGAGACCCACCTCGGTGCCGGTGCAGGTCAGCACCGTGCCTACCTCGAACGCCACCTCGGCGGTGCCGCAGTCGAGCTCGATCTCGGCTCCGACCTCGTCGCGAATGGTGCTCTCGGCGAGAGCTGCCACGTCGCCGGCCGGAATCGTCGCGGGAGCCCCGATCGAGAAGCTGCAGGCGCTGAGGGCGAGCACCACGACCGACCCGAAGGCGGTGGCGCTCAGTACGCGAATCGTCGTCATGGCGAGACGCTACTCCCGTGCGACGTAAGGCGGCAATGAGCAAAAAGTACCCAGCCCTACAGTGTTCCCGTGCCCCTTCTGCGCCCAGCAACGATCGACGATCGTGCGACCCTCGAGACCATCTGCGTGCTCACCGGCGCCGATGGCGCCGACGCCTCCGGCAGCTACGATCAGCCCGAGCTTCTCGCGCACCACTGGGCCTCGCCGCACCTCGTCGCCGACCGCTCACTGTGCACGATCGTGGTCGATCACGACGGCCCGGCGGGCTACCTCGTGGCGACCGCCGACACGGTCGCGTTCGAGCAGTGGTGCGAAGGGATGTGGTGGCCGCCGCTGCGCGACCGGTACCCCAGGCAGACTCCGCGCCGCGATCGCGACCAGCAACTCGTCGACCTGCTGCACGCGCCCGACCGCACGCCCGCATCCATCGCCGAGGCGTATCCGGCGCACCTGCACATCAACCTGCTGCCGCGCGCGCAGGGCGCCGGGCTCGGGCGCGCCCTCATCGAGAGGCTCACCGACCAGCTGCGCGACCGCGGCGTCGTCGGCGTGCACCTAGGAGTGTCAGCCTCGAATCCGCGAGCGATCGGCTTCTACGAGCACCTGGGGTTCACCACGATCGCCGTCGAGGACGACGGCGGCCTCATCATGGGGCTTCGCCTCGCCTGACGGTCGGCCGGAGGCACGACGGGCCCGGCGCCGCAGCGCCGAGCCCGTCGTGGCGACCTGATGGTCTAGTGGTCGTGACCTTCGTGGTCGTCGTGATCGTCGCTGTTCATGGCGTCGGCGACCGGGGCGACGGCGGCTGCCGTGAACGCCGTGAGATCGACGGCCTTGCCCTTGGTGTCGACGACCTTCGCCTTGCTGAGGGCGACCGAGAGCGCCTTCGAGCGGGCGACCTCGCCGACCATGCCGGGAATCTGGCCGTTCTGGTCGAGGATCTTGATGAACTCGCCCGGCTCCATGCCGTACTGCGCAGCGCCCTGGATGAGGTACTGCGTCAGCTCGTCCTGGCTGACCTTGACCTCTTCTTTCTCTGCGAGTGCGTCGAGGAAGATCTGGGTGCGGAAGGTGGTGGTGCTCGACTCGGTGACTTCGGCGCGGTGCGCGTCGTCGTCGAGACGGTTCTCATTCTCGAGGTGGCGGTGCACCTCGCCCTCGACGAGCGACTCCGGAACCGGAATCTCGACCTTCTCGAGCAGCGCGGCGAGCAGCTTGTCGCGCGCCTCGGCGCCCTGGCCGAACGACTTCTGCTTGAGAAGCTGCTCGCGCAGGTCGGCCCGCAGCTCGCCGATCGTGTCGAACTGGCTGGCGATCTGAGCGAAGTCGTCGTCGGCCTCGGGCAACTCGCGCTCTTTCACCGAGAGCACGGTGACCTCGATCTGGGCCATCTCGCCCTCGTGGTCGCCGCCGAGCAGCTTCGACTCGAACGTCGTGGTCTCGCCGGCCGTGAGGGTGTCGACGGCGTCGTCGATGCCCTCGATCAGTTCGCCCGAGCCGAGCTCGTACGAGATCGAGTTGGCGGTGTCGACCGTGGTGCCGCCGACCGTGGCGATGAGGTCGAGCTGCACGAAGTCGCCCTTCGTGGCGGGGCGGTCGACCGTGACGAGCGTGCCGAAGCGGCTGCGCAGGTTCTCGAGCTCGGCCTCGACCTCGTCAGGGGTGACGTCGGTCGCCTCGACCTCGATCTTGAGGCCGTCGTACTGGGGCAGGTCGAACTCGGGGCGAACATCCACCTCGATGGTGACAAGCAAGTCGCCCGAGAAGTCTTTGTCGCTCGGCCACTCGGTCACGTCGGCCGACGGACGGCCAAGGGCGCGCAGGCCCTGGTCGGCGATCGCGGCGCGGTAGAACGAGTCGAGGCCTTCGCTCACGGCGTGGTTGAGCACCTCGCCGCGACCGACGCGCTGGTCGATGATGGGCGGCGGCACCTTGCCCTTGCGGAAACCGGGAATGTTCACCGTCTCTGCGATGTGCTTGTAGGCGTGCTGGATGCTCGGCTTCAGCTCATCGGGCGTGACGGTGATGGCGATCTTCACGCGCGTCGGGCTGAGCTTCTCGACGGTGGACTGGACCAAAGGGGTTCTCCTGAATATGTGTTCGTAGGTGCGTACGCGGGGGGCGTTGGGCGGGGCGACAGGATTTGAACCTGCGGCATCCCGCTCCCAAAGCGGGCGCTCTCCCACGCTGCGCTACGCCCCGAACCCGTGACCGTGGACCACGGCAGCGACACGACAGGGCGTCGCGTCGACACATGGCCTCGGCAAGTCTAGCCGAGTCGTGCGGGGCTGCCGCCGAGAGCCTTG
>SXMG01000120.1 GCA_005778835.1 Actinomycetota bacterium | reverse complement strand
TGGGCATGCTCGGCACGGTCATGAACGCGCTTGCCCTGCAAGACTTCCTCGAGCAGGCTGGCGCGCCCGTGCGCGTGCAGTCGGCGATCCAGATGACGCAGGTCGCCGAACCCTACATTCCCCTGCGCGCCGAGCGGCACCTCGAGAAGGGCCGCGTCGTCATCTTCGGTGCCGGTGCCGGTCTGCCCTACTTCTCGACCGACACCGTCGCCGCGCAGCGTGCGCTCGAGATCAGCGCGCTCGAGGTGCTCGTGGCCAAGAACGGCGTCGACGGCGTCTACAGTGCCGATCCGCGCCACGACCCGAACGCTCACAAGCTCGACACGGTCACCTACCAAGACGCTCTCGTGAAGGGCCTCAAGGTCGTCGACTCGACCGCCTTCTCGCTCTGCATGGACAACGGCATGCCCATGGTCGTCTTCGGCATGGAGCCGAGCGGCAACATCGCCAAGGCCATCCGCGGCGAGCACATCGGCACGCGCGTCTCGAACTGACCGGTGCGGCGGCCTGAGACGGCGCACGGGCCGAGGTGCAGCCCGTGATCGCCGCACTGCTCATCGGGGCCGCGGCGCTCGCCCACGCGACGTGGAACATCGCGATGAAGCGCGCCGGCACGAGCGGCACGCCGTTCATCGCCGCGACACTGCTGATCGGCGTCGTCGCCTTCGCGCCCTTCGGCATCGCGTCACTCGTCGCGGCCCCACCGGCAGCACCCGCATGGCTCGCTCTCATCGTCGGCAGCGCCGCCCTGCAACTCGCCTACTTCCTGCTGCTGCAGCGCGGCTACCGCCTGGCCGACGTGGGGGTCGTCTACCCCGTGGCGCGCGGCGTCGGTCCGCTGCTGAGCGTCATCGCCGCCATCGTGCTGCTCGCCGAGCGGCCCGGCCCCGTGGCGCTCGCGGGGGCACTGCTCGTCGTCGCGGGAGTCGTGGTCATCGGGCTCGCCGGCGCCCGGCACCTGAGCGACGATGACTCCACCAGCGACGGCACGGTGCAGCAGGCTGCCTCCGCCCGACGCGCGCGGGGCATCCGCTACGGCGCAGTCGTCGGCGTCGTCATCGCGGCGTACACGCTCTGGGATGCCGCCGCGGTGACCCTCGCCGGCCTCGACCCGGTCGGGTACTACTGGGCGAGCATGGTCGTGCAGCTGCTCGTGCTGGGGGCCATCGCCCTTCGCACGCCGGCGACCGCGGTCGCGACCGCTCGGGCGCATCCCGTCGCAGCGGTGCTCGTCGGCGTGCTCTCGCCGCTCGCCTACATCGCCGTGCTCTACGCCTACCAGCTGGCTCCGGTCGCGATCGTGGCGCCCGCGCGGGAGGTCAGCGTCGTGCTCATCGCGCTGGCGGGGTGGATGCTCTTCCGCGAGCCGCACCCCGTGCGCCGCATTCTCGGCAGCGTCGTAGTGCTCGTCGGCGTCGCTCTGCTAGTTTCTGGGTGATCGCGACAGGCGCGCGGGAGCACCAGGAGAATCGCATGAGACACTCTCTCGCCCTGCCCGGCGCGCTGGCCGCGGCCATCGGGCTCGCTCTGCTGCCGGCCTCGGCCGCCGTCGCTGCCGAGAACGACGTCGTCACCGACGGGTGGAGGTGGCTCGACGTGTCTGACAACGGCTTCGAGCTGCAAGACGTCGAGTCCTACTACGAGAGCTTTCTCGGCAGCGGTGTGCAGCTCGAGGGCTGGCGAGACGATGCGTTCGACGACCTCATGCGCATCACGAAGTTCGACCCCGATGCGGGAGAGTTCGGCGATTTCGTGCCGACGTACCCCTTCGTCGTCTTCGGCGCCGACGAGCTCGGCCCGCTGCCGATCACGACGTCGAGCGCGACCTGGCTCGACAACGGCCGAACCACGACCGTCGGCACCGCGGTCGCCGACTTCGGCGATGGCCGTGTGGTCACCCTGACCTTCACGCTCGAGGTCGAGAACTCGACCGTGCGCTACACCGTCGACCGCGAGGTCGCGGGTGGCGATGCGGCCGATGTCGAGGTCGTCATCGGCGGCGACCTGGGCAGCGACAGCGATTCCACCTACGTCGACCTGGGTGCCGGTGCATGGATCTCGCACGATACGAATCGCGGAGACCCCGTCATCGCCTGGCGCTTCGCCGGGCTCACCCCGTCGATGGGTCTGCCCGACCAGATCGGCGGAGTCGAATTCGGCATGACCGGAGCGGGCGAGTCGACCGTCACCGTCGCTGTGGTCGACTTCGACGAGTGCTCGTTCGACGATGCGATCGCCACGATGACGGCGGCGGCGCCGACGCTCGCGCTGGGGCAGAGCATCGCCCCCGTCTATGCGACCGATTGCCTGACGGCCGACGACCCGGCAGCGGTCGGGCCGGGTGAGGCGATCGACGCCGTGCTGCCTCTCACCCCTGCCGCGGCTCTGGATGACGACAACTGGGTGCCGTCATCGCTCATCGACTTCACCGACGACGGGTGGCGAGTCGACGTGGTGAATGCTCCGGCGGGGCTCGTGGCAGCCCTCGAATGGGTCGACCTCGGTGATGGCGCGCTGTCTCTGCGGTTGAGCGGCACACCGACCGAGAGCTGGTCGGGCCCCGCGCTCTTCGTCGTGCACGACGGAGACGAGCCCGTTCTCGTCGAGATCGACCTCGAGGTCGCCGGCCCGCCTGAGCTGGCGGCCACGGGTGCCGTCGACGCGTCGGGCTCTGCGGTCATCGCCGTGCTGCTGCTCGTGGGTGGCACCGCACTCGCGCTCGGCGCGCGGCGGCGTGCTGTCGCGGCCGCGCGCTAGGCAGCGCCTACTAGACTCGGGGGCGACCCACCGAAGGAGCCGCCGTGATCGCCGATGTTCTGGCTGAAGCCACCGACAAGATGACCAAGGCCGTCGAGGTCGCGAAAGAAGACTTCGCGACCGTGCGCACGGGCCGGGCCAACCCGCAGCTGTTCCAGAAGATCCTCGTCGAGTACTACGGCACGCCGACGCCGCTCGCGCAGCTCGCGAGCCTGCAGAACCCCGAGGCTCGCACAATCATCATCACGCCCTACGACAAGACCGCCCTGAAAGAGATCGAGCGGGCGATCGTGAACTTTCCGAACCTGGGTGCGAGCCCCAACAACGACGGCGAGATCATTCGCGTGACGATGCCCGAGCTCACCGAGGATCGTCGCAAAGAGTACGTCAAGATCGTCAAGCAGAAGTCTGAAGACTGCAAGATCGCGATCCGCAACGTGCGACGCAAGGCCAAGGACGATCTCGACGCGCTCAAGAGCGAGGTCGGCGACGACGAGGTCGCCCGCGCTGAGAAAGAGCTCGAGGCGATCACGAAGCGCGCGACCGACGCCGCAGAAGAGGCATTCAAGAAGAAGGAAGCCGAGCTGCTCGAGGTCTAGATGGCCGAGCCAGTCGAACCCACCGCCGACCCCGCCGCTGACGACGCCGTCGCAGCCGACGGCGTCGAGGCCGCGCCCGCACGCTCGGGCTTCTTCTCGCGCCGTCGCACCGGCACCGCGCGCGAAGAGGTCGAAGCGGCCTTCCACGACATCGAATCGAGGGTGCACGATCTCGAGGCGAAGGCGCGAGAGATGGATGCTCGCATCGAGGCGCGCGCCGGCCGCAACCTGCCCAAAGCCATCTTCTTCGGCCTCGTGCTCGGGTTCGCCCTGCTGTTCAGCCTCATCGTGGTCAAAGAGGTCTTCATGCTGTTCGCGGCCGCCCTGGTCGCGTTCACGGTCTACGAGCTCGCGAGCGCGCTGAGGTTCGCGGGGCGTGACATTCCGCGCATCCCGCTCGTCGTCGCGGCGGTCGCGATGGTGCCGGCGGCCTTCTACGGCGGCGCCGCAGGCCTCTGGTGGGCCTTCGTCGCGGGCGTCGTCGTCATCAGCCTGTGGCGCATCGTCGAGACCGCGCGGCCGGCGATGCGGGCCGAGGGCGTCTCGCTGCCGACCGACCTCGCCGCGGGCGTGTTCGTGCTCGCCTACGTGCCGCTGCTCGCCGGTTTCGCCGTCGTCATGAGTGCGCAGCCGGGCGGCGAATGGTGGGTGCTGGCCTACCTCATCATCGTCATCGCGATCGACACGGGCGCCTACGCCGCCGGGGTGCTGTTCGGCAAGCACCCGATGGCGCCGAGGATCAGCCCGAAGAAGACCTGGGAGGGCTTCGCGGGCTCAGTCGTCGCGGCGACGGTCGCCGGCGTGCTGCTCGCGATCTTCATGATCGGCACGCCCTGGTGGGTGGGGCTGATCCTCGCGATCGCGCTGGTCGGAGCGGCGACGCTCGGCGATCTCACCGAGTCGCTCATCAAGCGCGACCTCGGCATCAAAGACATCTCGACCTGGCTGCCGGGCCACGGCGGGTTCCTCGATCGACTCGACTCGATGCTGCCGTCGACCGTCGTCGCGTACCTGATCTTCAGCATCGTCGCGGGCTGAGTCTGGTCATCGCGAGGCTGAGCAAGGACTGGCGTCGCGATGCGCCGCCCTGGGGCAGAATAGTGCGGTGACGTCGACCTTCCCCCTCGCCCGAAACGGGTCTCCCGGCTACGACACCGCCGAGGTCGATGCGTTTCTGGAGCGAGCTCGCGCTTCGTACTCGCTGCCGCCCGGCCACGACGACGTCGTCTCCAGTCTCGAGATCAGGCGCACGGCGTTCCGCGTCGTGCGCAAGAAGGGCTATTCGGCCCGGCACGTGGATGCTGCGCTCGAGCGCCTCGACGAGGCCTTCGCCGCGCGTGAGCGGGAGCACGCCATCGCGCAGCAGGGCTCGGAGGCGTACTACGCGGGCATCCGAGCGACCGCTCAAGAGATCATCGACCGCCTGGCGCGCGGCGAGGGAAAGCGCTTCCGGCGGGTGAGCCCGTTCACCCGCGGCTACCACCCGAAAGATGTCGACGCCTTCGCGAGCCGCATCTCGGCCTACTTCGAGCAGAGCCGGTCGCTGCCGGTCGAGACCGTGCGCACGATCGCGTTCCGATCGCGGTACCGGGGCTACCACGAGGCGCAGGTCGACCTGCTGCTCGACACCGTCGTCGACCTCATGCTGGCCGTTCGCTGAGCACCAGCGCGGGCTCGGGTAGACTTCTCGAACTGTGGAACGGTGGCAAACGGCAACGAGGCGCTCCACCGCAGTGAGCGACGATTCGATCGTCGCTGGCGCGGGGGGCGCTCATCGGCGACCCGTCGAGGCCGAGCGGCACGTGCGCACGCGATGGTCGCTGCCGGTCTTCGCGTCGCTCGCGAGCCTGGCACTCGTCATGACGACCATCATCGACCCGACGTCGTCGACCGCGACGACCGCGGTCACCACGGCGCCGGCGCCCGACCACGAGCCGCAGATCATCATCGCCACCGACGACTACGAGAGCAGCGTCGAGCGCGTGACCTGGAAGACCACGCAGGTCGTCACCTACGGTGTCGCTCCGGCCGTCGGCACCCCCGACCCCGGCACGGCGCAGGCGATCGCCGCGCAGATGGTCGCCGCTCGCGGGTGGAGCACGTCGGAGTACAACTGCCTCTACGCCCTCTGGGCCAAAGAGTCGGGGTGGAACGTCTACGCCCACAACAAGAGCTCGGGCGCCTACGGCATTCCGCAGTCGCTGCCGGGCAACAAGATGGCGAGCGCGGGCGCCGACTGGGCGACGAACCCCGCGACCCAGATCACGTGGGGCCTCAACTACATCACCGGCCGGTACGGCACGCCCTGCGGCGCGTGGGCGCACAGCCAGCGCGTCGGCTGGTACTAGGCGCGAGCATCCATGCCCCGCAGCAATCGGCCGCGTTCGCGGCGCACGCCTGATCGCGCACCCGCCTCCGACGACGCCCTCGATCTCGATCGTCTGCGCTCGGGCCTGAAGCGCACCGAAGTGAAGCGCGCCGGCGCCTTCTCGGTCCAGTCGGTCTCCGCCGCGGCCGCCGTCAAGGTGTACAGCTGCCCCGGGTGCCGTGCCGAGGTGCCGATCGGCCAGGCCCATGTCGTCGCCTGGCGCGCAGACGGCCCGATGAGCGATGATGCCGAGCTCGCCGCGCGCCGGCATTGGCACAGCTACTGCTGGAGGATGGAGCCATGACCGAGCTCGTGCGCGCCGCCACCCTGCTGCCGGCCGTGCGCCGCGAGATCGAGCTGCGCACCGCTGACGGGCTCACCCTGGTCGGCGAGCTCGCGCTGCCCGAGTCGCACGAGCCCATCGCGACGCTCGTCTGCCTGCACCCGTTGCCGACAGCGGGCGGGTTCATGGATTCGCACATTCTGCGCAAGGCTGCCGCGCGGCTGCCGGCGATGGCCGACATCGCCGTGCTGCGCTTCAACTTCCGCGGCGTGAGCTCGCCGCGGGGCACAAGCCAGGGCGAGTTCGGCCACGGCGACGACGAGCGTTTCGACCTCGACGCGGCCATGGCGTTCGTCGCCGAGCACGAGCTGCCCGACCCGTGGCTGCTCGGGTGGTCGTTCGGCACCGAGGTCGCCCTCAAGCACGGGCTCGAGCACCCGGTGGTGGGCGCCCTGCTGCTCTCGCCGCCTCTGCACCGCACCGAGCAGAGTGAACTGGCGCAGTGGGCGGGCAGCGGCAAGCGGCTGGTCGCGGTGATCCCCGAGCTCGACGACTACCTGCGCCCGGCCGAGGCCGCTGAGCGGTTCGCCGTTGTGCCGGAGTGCGAGCTCGTGGCCGTCGAGGGCGGCAAGCACCTGTGGGTCGGCGAGAACCAGACCTACCGCGTTCTGACCGAGATCGTCGAGCGGCTCAACCCCGCAGTGCTGCCGCTGCCGACCGAGTGGCCGTAGCGGCTGCTCTCGTCGTCGCGCCCGTGGGCAGGGTGCGACCCGCCTACTTCTCCTCCTGCTTCGGCACGAGAACCTGATCGATGACGATGAGGATCGATGCCGCGACCGGAATCGCGATGAGTGCGCCGAGAATGCCGAGCAGGGTGCCGCCGATGAGCGCGGCGATGACGACGACGACGCCCGGCACCTTGACGGCACGGTTCATGATGTTCGGGCTCAGCAGGTAGGCCTCGACCTGCATGTACACGAGGTAGTAGACGCCGGCCACGATCACGGTGAGCATCGACTCGGGGTTCACGAGCAGCTGGGTCAGCACGATGATGATCGAACCGGTCAGGGTTCCGACGAGCGGCACGAGTGAGAACAAGAAGGCGATGAAGGCGAAGAGGGCGGGGTACGCGGCGCCGATCGCGCTCAAGAAGATGAAGCTCAGCACACCGTTGATGAGGGCGAGCGACACCTGGCCGACCACGTAGCGCCCGACGGCGTGGGCGACCTGCTCGGCGATGTCGATGAACTTCTCGCGACGCGACTTCGGCACGAGGCGGTAGAGCGCGCGCTTGATGTTCGCGATCGAGGCCGTGAAGTAGAGGGTGAGAATCAAGATGATGAGGGCGCCGAAGATGCCCGTGGCGATCGAGACGCCGACCGAGAAGACGCCGCCGCCGATCTGCGCGAGGTTGTCGGGGTTGGTCAAGTAGGCGAGGGCGTCTTGCGCCGCCTGCCGCACGTCGATGATCTCGATCGGGATGACCGCTTGTATCTGCTCGAGGAACGCGTCGAGCGACTCGATGTTGCGCACGTACTCGGTGATCTGGTTCACGAGCTTGGTCGACTGCTCGATCACGACAGGGATGATGGCGAAGACGAGGCCCACGAAGAGGCCGAGCACTCCGACGAGCACGGTGAGGATCGCCGCCCAGCGCGGCCACTTGCGGCTCTCGAGCCAGGTGACGAGCGGGTCGAGGCCCAGGGCGATGAAGATCGCCGCGCCGATGTAGGTGAGAATCGTCGCGAGCGAGGCGAAGGCGCCGCCGATGAGCACGGCGATGAGCACACCCAGGCCGCCGAAGAGCCCGAGTCTGAACGCGTTCTGAATCTTCACGATCGCCCTTCTTGCGCGCCGCGAGGAGGGGTCACACCTCGCGCTTGGTCAGCGTCTCCGCTTGCGACAGTACCCCTTGCAGGCCCTCGAAATAGCCCGCCACGGCGTCGCGCTCGACGCGCAGCCGCTCGAGGCGCTCTTCGGCGTCGGCCATGAGGGCGGCCGACCGCTCCTCTGCCGAGCGCTGCAGCTCGGCCGCGCGCGTCTCGGCGTTCTCGAGCACCGATCGTGCCGTGGCGTCGGCGGCCGCGCGAGCGGCCTGGGCCTCGTCGTTCGCGCTGCGCAGCAGTTGCTCTGCCTCGGCGCGCGCGGTCGCTGCCCGTTCTTGGGCCGCGGTGAGCTGCGCGGTCGCCTCGTCGAGATAGCGCTGGGTCTGGGCGACCGCATCCTGCTGCCGCGTCAGGTACTCGCGCTCTGCCTCGTCACGGCGCGCGGTCAGCTCGACCTCGAGGTCGACGCGCGCCTGCTCGGCGTCGCGGGCGAGCCGTGCACGGTGCTCGTCGCGGTCGTGCTGCAGCTGCGCGGCGACGCGAGCCGCCTCGTCGGCGAGCGCGCGACGCTGGGTCGCGCCGTCGCGCTCGAGGGTCGCACGCTGCTGGGCGACGGCGGCGTCGTGGGCAGCGCGAGCCTCGGCGATCTCTCGCTCGAGCTCGGCACGCTGCGTCGCGTGCTCGAGCTCAGTCGCGCGGCGCACGTCGTCGAGCTCTTCGGCGAGCGCGGTTCGCGTGCTCGCCACCTCCTGCTCGAGGGCGATGCGGGCGGCGTCGATCTCGTGAGCGAGTGAGGCGCGCGCTGCGGTGATCTCCTTCTCCAGTGCGTCGCGCGAGCGGGTCTCGAGGTGCTCGAGCTCCGCACGACGGCGCTCTTCCTCGGCCGACCACTCCTGCTCGCGGCGCGCGAGGTCCGACTCGACGGCCTCGCGCTTCTGCTCGAGCTCGGCCGCGAGGGCAGCGCGGGCGTGACGCACGTCGTCGTCGAGCTGCGCACGGCGCGTGGCATCCTCGCTCTCGAACGTGGCGCGCGCCTGCTCGGTCTCGCGGGCGAGCGCCCCGGCCGCTTCGCGCGCCTCGGCCACCTCGCGGTCGGTCACGACGCGCAGCTCGGCGAGCTCGCGCTCGGTCTCGGCGCGCAATGCTGCTGCCTCGCGCTTGGCCGTCGCACGCGCTTCGGCGGCTTCGGTGGCGACGGCACCGCGGATGGCTGCCGCTTCGCGCGTCGCTTCCTCGACGAGGGCATCGGCCTCAGCGCGAGCCCGGGCGACAGCCTGCTCGGCATCGCGCACGGCGGAGTCGGTCAGCTGCGCCGACCGCTCGGCGGCTTCGGCAACCATGCGCTCGGTGCGCTCGGCGGTCTCGGCCTGCAGCCGCTGAGCCTCTGACTGCGCGGCGGCGCGCAGCTTCTCAGCGTCGATGTCGGCCTGGCTGATGAGTCTCGTCGACTGCTCTTCGGCGATGCGCAGCGTCTGCTCGAGCTTGGTGCCGAGCCCGCTGTAGGTGGGGCGCCCGACCTCGTCGAGCTCTGCCTGCAGGTCGTCGATGACCGCCTGCAGCCGCCCGACCTCTTTCGCCGCGTCGGCGCGGTCGGCGTTCGCCTTGATGAGCTCTCGGCGTATCTCCTGCAGGGCGCGGTCGACGTCGTCGCGCTTGTAGCCGCGCATCTCTGAGCCGAAGTCGTACTCGGTGTCTGCCACGTGCATCTCCGGGGGTTCGGTGGGGGGAACGCGTTCGAGTGTAGTCGCCGGTGGTGTCGGGCGAACCGGCGTGATCCGGCGGCGCAGGGCGCCCGGGGGTCGCTCGAATGGGCGATACCGCGCGCATCCGCTATTCTGGAATGTCGTTGTTCTGCTGGTCGACCGTCCACTCGACGGTTGTCGCCCGATGTCGAGCGCGGGGAGAGCGGTGCGAGTGCGCCGCTCTCGCCCCACTACCGCCGGATGATCGTGGCCCGCGATCGCTCGATCGCGTCGAACCAGCACGAAAGGAGCTTCCCCGTGCGATTCATCGCCGCCATCGTCTTCTTCGTTGTCGCCGTCGTCGGAGTCGGCCTGGGGGTCGCGCAGCGCACGATCCTCGCCCCGCCCGACCGCGTCACCTCCAGCATCGAGCTCGAGAGCCCCGCTGCCGTCACCATCATCGACGGCACCGCTCTCAACGCCTACGAGGGCCGGCAGACGATCGCCATCACCGGTGGTGTCGTCGCGCCCCCGATTCCTGAGCCCGAGCCCTCGGAGACCCCGGCGATCGACCCCTCGCCCGCGCAGACCGTCGCCCCCGACGGTGATGCAGCGACGGAGACCGATGCCATCGCAGCCGCGTACGGCCGCACAGCCGACGTCGTCGCCTGGGTGGGCCCCGCCACGTACAACCTGGTGACCTTCGACGCCGAGCTCGGCGAGCTCGTCAGCGAGACCGTGGTCGGCACCGAGACCTCGGTACCGAGCCCCTTCGGCGGCGACCTGTGGTTTGGCGACTACCTCGGCGAGGCCGAGCTGGGCGTCACGCTCAACGTGCCCGAGACCGTCTCGATGCTCATCGTCTCCGACGGCACGCTGCCCGCCCCGCAGCAGCTCTCGGTCACGTGGCCGCTCGACTCCAGTACGCCCTTCTCGACCGTGCTGATTCTGAGCGGTGTGGCCTCGCTCATCATCGGCCTGCTCTTCCTGCTCTGGGCGCTGCTGCACATGCGCCGCCAGCGCGGGCCTCGGCGCAAGACCCCCAAGATGCCCAAGGTTCCGAAGCCGTCGCGCTACCGGCTGCCCGCGGGCCGCACCCTCATCGGTCGACCGAAGGGTCGCCGAGCGGCGTCGCGCATCGCGCTCGTCCCTGTGCTCGTCGCCGGTGCACTCGTGCTGGGCGCGTGCACGACCGGCGGCGCGCCGCTCGCCGGCCAGACGCCGGCTCCGACCGAGACGCCCGGCACCGAGACTCCCGCGGTCGCCGTGACCGAGAACCAGCTCGAGCGCATCATCACGCGGGTCGGCACGACGCTCGCGCAGGCCGACACCGATACTGACCCCGCGCTCGCGGCGACGAGACTCGCGGGTCCGGCGCTCGAGCTGCGCGAGGCGAGCTACGAGATTCGCGACGACGAGGCCGACTACGCGATCCTTCCGGTGATCCCCACGGGCGATGTGCAGATCACCCTGCCCCAGCGTCTGCCCGAAGAGGGCGACACGTGGCCGCGCCGCGTCTTCGCGATCGTGCAGGCTCCGGTCGTCGTCAACGACGAGGGTGAGGAGACGGCCACGCCGCCCCTCGCGCTCGTGCTCGTGCAAGACGACCCCCGCAGCCAGTACAAGGTGCACTACGCCGTCACTGTGACGCTCGCGGAGGATGCCGAGCGCCCGGAGGTGGCGCCTGCCGCACTGGGAACCCCGGTGCTGCAGAGCGACACGACCCTCCTCGCGGTCGCTCCCGCTGATGTCGCGGCCGGCTACTCCGACATCCTGCTGCTCGGCGAAGAGAGCGAGTCGTACCCGCTCTTCCAGGTCGAGGGCGACACGCTCATCGAGCAGATCGGCCTTGCGGCGAAGAACGAACGACGGTCGGCCCTGCCCGAAACGGCGGCCATCCGATTCGGCGGCGCCGTGGGCGAAGCCGAGATCGTCTCGTTCGTGACCAACGACGGCGGCGCTCTCGTAGCCGTGTACCTCATCGAGTCGGAGCGCGTCACGCCCACCCAGGCCGGTGCCGCGATCAACGCGCCCGCACCCGTGGCGGCGCTCGCGGGTCGCACCCAGAGCACGCGCGGCATCTCGGCGACCTACGGCATTCAAGTGCTGTTCTACGTGCCGCCTCTGGGCAGCGACGCGCTCATCGTGCAGCTCGGCTACACCCAGGGGCTGATCGACGCCGCGGAGGTGTCGTGAGCGACCCCCGCATGACCAGCGCGTCGTTGCGCGGTGCCGTCGACCTGTCGTCGCTCGTGCGTGCGGCGCAGGCCCCTGCTGCTCCGGCGCCAGGCGCCCCAGCCGCCGGTGCACCGGCATCGATCGCCCGCGACGTCGATGAGGCGTCGTTCGGCGAGGTGGTCGAGCTCTCGCGCACCGTGCCCGTGATCGTCGAGTTCTACGCCGATGGCATCGCTCCGGTGCTCGGGTCCGTGATCGCATCGTACGGCGGCCGGCTCGCACTCGCGACGGTCGACGGCAACCGCAACCCGCAGCTCGCGCAGGCCTTCCAGATTCAGCAGGTTCCCGCCGTGGTCGCGCTCGTCGGGGGTCGACCGCTGCCGCTCTTCGTCGGCATTCCCGGCGACGCCGAGGTGCGCCAGGTGCTCGACCAGGTGCTCGAGCTCGCCGCGCAGAACGGCGTCACCGGCACCGTGCCGACTCACGGCGCCGAGCCGGTCGGCGAGCCCGAAGAACCGCCCCTGCCCCCGCTGCACCAGCAGGCCTTCGATGCGATCAGCGCCGGCGACTACGACGAAGCGGCGAGCGCCTACCGTACGGCGATGGCCCAGAACCCGCGCGATCAGCTCGCCGTCGCCGGCCTCGCGCAGGTCTCGCTGTTGCAGCGACTCGACGGTCTCGATGCGGCCGCGGTGCGGTCGGCGGGTGCCGCAGCACTCGATGACGTGGATGCTCAGCTCGCCGTCGCCGACCTCGACCTCAGCGGGGGGCATGTCGACGACGCGTTCGCGCGCCTGCTGCGCGTCTTCCCGACGGCCGACGCCGACGGCAAGGCGCTCGTGCGCACCCGCCTGCTCGAGTATTTCGAGATCGTCGGAGCCGACGACGAGCGCACAATCGCGGCTCGACGCGCCCTCACCGCCCTGCTGTTCTGAGGCCCCGGAGAGCTACTCCGGCTGCAGGTAGAGCGCCGCGAGCGGCGGCAGGGTCAACTCGACCGAGGCCGGGCGCCCACCCCATGGCGTCGCCGTGGCCTCGACGCTGCCGAAGTTGCCGACCCCCGACCCGCCGAACTCGGCGGCGTCGGTGTTGATGACCTCGCGCCAGCGGCCCTCGTGCGGCAGTGGCAGGCGATAGGGCCCCACTGGGTTGCCGCTGAAGTTGACGACGGCCACGATCGGCGCACCGTGAGCGTCACGGCGTTCGAAGGCGATGACGTTGTTGCCAGCATCCCCGCCCTCGAGCCATTCGAAGCCGGCTGCCGTGTTGTCGAGCTCCCACAGCGCGGGCGTCTCGCGGTACACGCGGTTGAGCTGCCCGACGAGCCGGTGCAGCCCCTGGTGCACGGGCTGGTCGAGAATCCACCAGTCGAGGCCGCGCTCTTCGCTCCACTCGCTCGGCTGCCCGAATTCTTGCCCCATGAACAGCAGCTGCTGGCCGGGGTGCGCCCACATGAAGGCCAGGTAGGCGCGCACGTTCGCGAGCTTCTGCCACTGGTCGCCGGGCATCTTGGCGAGCAG
>SXMG01000119.1 GCA_005778835.1 Actinomycetota bacterium | reverse complement strand
CGTGCGCCCGCAGGTGCGTCTTGACCGTCATCGGAAAGTAGGTGCCGCCCTTGACGGTCGCATCATTGCTGATGACGAGCACGGGCCGGCCCTCGACCATGCCGATGCCGGCGATCACCCCTGCACCGGGCGCCTCGTCGTCGTAGAGCCCTGTGGCCGCCAGCGGGGCGAGCTCGAGAAAGGGGCTGCCCTCGTCGAGCAGCTGGTCGATGCGCTCGCGGGGCAGCAGCTTGCCGCGGGCGACGTGGCGCTCGCGCGATGCTTCGGATCCGCCGAGCGCCGCCGTAGCCAGGCGCCCGCGCAGCTCGTCGACGAGGGCGTGCATCGCCTCGGCGTTGCGGGCGAAGTTCTCGTGCTGCGCTGCGGTGGATGCGAGCGTCTGCATAGCCCTCCCTCGTGGGGCGCCGGTTGCGTCGACAGTGACAATGGGTTAGCGATGACTAACTGAACTCGATGTTAGTCACCATTAACCGAACTGTCTAGACTGACACTCATGAGCGCGACTCCCCGCACGCGGGCGAAGGCCGACCGTCGAGACGCACTGCTCGGCGCCGCCGCGAGTCTCTTCGCCGAGCGAGGCTTCGCGCGGGTGTCGCTCGACGAGCTCGGCGGCGCCGTCGGCGTCAGCGGCCCGGCCGTCTACCGCCATTTCGCGGGCAAGCAGGCGGTGCTCGCCGCGCTTCTGGTCGACACGAGCGAGGGGCTCTGGCAGGGCGGTCAGCGCGTCGTCACCGAGGCTGCGGATGCTCGCTCTGCGCTGCGCGGACTCATCGACTTCCACGTCGACTTCGCCCTCGCGAACGCCGACGTCATCCGCGTGCAAGACCGCGACCTCGACAGCCTCGCCGAGGCCGACCGCCACCGCGTGCGCTCGTTGCAGCGACAGTACGTCGAGCTCTGGGTCGACGTGCTCGAGCGCGTGGTCGACGGCGAAGCACGCCCGACTCTGCGCACGCGAGCTCACGCCGTCTTCGGGCTCATCAACTCGACGCCGCACAGCGGCCGCGACCGCCGCAGCCGCGACCTGCTCGCCGCCATGGCCCTCGCGGCCCTCACGACACCGAGCTGAGCACCTCGCACGAGCGCTCGCTAGCGCACAGCATCCTGAACCGGGCGCACTGCCCGCGCGAGCACGACGCTCACCTCGTCGTCGATGCCGTGACCGGGCAGGCCCAGCGCACTGCGGTGCTGACTCACCCGCACCTCGGCGAACCCGGCGCTGATCATGAGATCGACGACCTCGACAACCGACAGGCACGACGAGACCACCGCGATCTCACCGCCAGCACGCAACGCGATGCGGCTCTCTGCGAGAAGCGCAGCCCTCTCAGGTGCGCTCAGTCCGTCGTCGAGAAAGCACACCGTTGCCGGCAGATCTGCGCCCGAACTGAGCGCCAGCGCGTGAACCCACTGCTCGATCACCATCGGCCTAGACCATCGCCAGCGCGGATGCCGGATCGCTCAGCAGCGCGCCCACATCGGTGAGCAGTCGCGCCCCCTGCTCGCCGTCGACGAGCCGATGGTCGAACGAGAGGCTCAGCGTCATGATCTCGCGCAGGGCCAGCTCGCCCTCGTGCTCCCACGGTCGACGACGCACGGCACCCATAGCGAGAATGCCGGCCTCGCCGGGGTTGAGTATCGGGGTGCCGGCATCGACGCCGAACACGCCGATGTTCGTGATGGTGAACGTGCTGCCGCTCAACTGCGACGGTGCCAGTTCGCCCGCGCGCGCTGCCGACGCGAGCTCGGCGATCGCCTCGGTCAGCTCGGGCAGTGTGCGGCGATCGGCCGCGGGGATGTGCGGCACCATGAGGCCCCGCTCGGTCGCCACGGCGATGCCGAGGTTGACGCTCTCGAACTGCACGATCTCGTTCGTCGTGTCGTCCCAGCGACTGTTGAGCGAGGGAGTGCGCGCGATGGCCATGCACACCGCTTTCGACACGAGACCGAGCAGCGACGACCGCTGACCGGCCTCGGTGAGGCGCTGCACGAGCTGCAGCGACCGCGTGACATCGACGGTGAGGAACTCGGTCACGTGCGGAGCAGTGAAGGCGCTCTGCACCATCGCCGCCGCGGTCGCCTTGCGCACGCCGCGGATGGGCGTGCGCACCTCACCCGCTCGTGCCGAGTCGGCCACGGCAGCACCGGTGCCCCCCTCGGCCGCGCGCGTCACATCGGCGCGCACGATCATGCCGTTCTCGCCCGTGCCCTGCAGCGTCGCCAGGTCGACACCCAGTTCGTGCGCGAGCTTGCGCACGGGCGGTGCGGCCAGTGCGATCGCATGACCCGACGAGACGGGCCGCTGCTTCGCCGGCCCCCGGTTAGCGAACGTGCGCTGCTTGCGCTGAGGGCGCCTGCCCGACTCGACGCTCGGGCCATAGCCCACGAGCACGGCATTGCGCACGGGCGCCTCCGCGGGCTCTGACCTGTCGGCGGCGAGCTCGTCAGCAGCTTCGGCTGCGGGCGCACTGTCGCGCGACGTCTCGCCGGCCGCACCCTCAACCTCGAACCGCACGATCGGCGCACCGACGGCGACTGTCGATCCGGGCTCGGCGAGCAGCTCGATGACGCGACCGGCGACGGGCGACGGCAATTGCACGATCGCCTTCGCGGTCTCGACATCCGCGATCGTCTGGTTGAGCGTCACGATGTCGCCGGGCGCCACGTGCCACTCGACGAGCTCAGACTCGGTCAGGCCCTCCCCCAGGTCGGGCAGCCGGAACTCGCGGGCGGTCATGATGCGCTCCAGCCGCTGAGCGCGTTCTCGCGCCCCATGACGCGGTCGACCGCGTCGAGCATGCGGTCGAGATCGGGTAGGAAGTGCTCTTCGAGACGCGAGGCGGGGTACGGCACATCGAAGCCGGCCACCCGCGCGGGCGCGGCTTCGAGGTGGTAGAAGCACCGATCGGTGATCGCCGTGGCGATCTCTGCCCCGAGGCCGCCGAACTCTTGCGCCTCGTGCGCGATGACGAGCCGCCCGGTGGTGCGCACGCTCGCCTCGACCGTCTCGAGGTCGAGCGGCGAGAGGCTGCGCAGGTCGATGACCTCGATCGACAGCCCATCGTCGGCCGCGGCCGCGGCCGCATCGATCGCCGTCGCGACGAGCGGGCCATAGGTGACGATCGTGACGTCGGTGCCGGGGACGACGACGCGGGCGGCGTCCATCGGGAAGTCCGCCTCCTCATCCACCTCGCCCTTCGTCCAGTAGCGGCGCTTGGGTTCGAAGAAGAGCACCGGGTCGTCGCACGCGATCGCCTGGCGGATCATCGTGTGTGCGTCTTGCGGCGTCGAGCACGTGACGACCCGCAACCCCGAGGTGTGCGTGAAGTAGGCCTCGGGAGACTCGGAGTGGTGCTCGACCGCGCCGATGCCGCCCCCGTAGGGAACCCGGATCGTGAGCGGCATGCGCACCGCGCCGCGCGTGCGGTAGTGCAGCTTCGCCACTTGCGCGACGATCTGGTCGAAGGCCGGGTAGATGAAGCCGTCGAACTGGATCTCGCAGACCGGCCGGAACCCGCGGTACGCGAGACCGACCGCCATGCCGATGATGCCCGACTCGGCGAGGGGCATGTCCATGACGCGATCAGCGCCGAAGTCGCGCTGCAGGCCGTCGGTGATGCGGAAGACTCCGCCGAGGGCGCCGATGTCCTCACCGAGGATCACGACCCGGTCGTCATCGCTCAGCGCGCGGCGCAGGCCTGAGCCGATCGCCTTCGAGAGCGTGAGCTCGGTCATCGCTGCTCCCCCTCGTGCTGCGCCTCGCCGATCGAGGCGAGGTAGGCCGCGTACTGCGAGCGCTGGCGGGCGATGCCTCGATGCGGCTCGGCGTACACGTGGTCGAAGACCTCGAGCGGTCTCGGGTCGGCCAGGTCGACGCAGCCCTGCCGGAAGCGCCCGGCGATCTCGTCGGCACGCGCGGCGATCGAGTCGGCCAGCTCATCGGTCAGCACCCCGATCTCGCGCAGATGTGCTTCCACGCGGGCAAGCGGATCTTTCGCCGCCCACTCCTCGCGCTGCAGCGGATCGATGTAGCGGCTCGGATCGTCAGAGGTGGTGTGCGGCCCCATGCGGTACGTGACGGCCTCGATGAACGTGGGCCCCTCGCCCGCGCGGGCGCGCTCGAGCGCCTGCCTCGTCGCCGCCATGACCGCGAGCACGTCATTGCCGTCGACGCGGATGCTCGGAATGCCGAACCCGGGCGCCCGCTCGGCGATGGGCCGCTGCGCCTGCAGGCCCACCGGTTCGGAGATGGCCCACTGGTTGTTCTGGCAGAAGAAGATCATGGGCGCGCGGAACGACGCCGCGAAGATCATCGCCTCGTTGACATCGCCCTCGCTCGTCGCCCCGTCGCCGAAGTAGGCGACCGCGACCGAGTCGACGCCGTCGCGCAGGCAGCCGACCGCGTAACCCATGGCGTGCAGCGTCTGGGCGCCGATGACGATCGAGGGTGTGGCCATGCCGACCTCGTAGGGGTTCCAGCCCGACTGCGCCGTGCCGCGCCAGACGCGCAGCAGATCGGGCAGCTCGACGCCTCGGCAGTAGGCGACGGCGTTCTCGCGGTAGCTCGAGAAGACGAAGTCATCGGGGCGCAGGGTGCGCGCCGAGCCGACTTGCGCCGCCTCCTGGCCCAGCAACGGTGGCCACAGTGCGAGCTCGCCCTGCCGCTGCAGAGCAGTCGCCTCGACGTCGAGGCGGCGCACGACGACGAGGTCTTCGTACAGGCTCGCAAGTTGATCACCCGTGACATCAGCCACGAAAGGCTCGTACTCCGCGTTCGGCACTCGTTCGCCCGCCGGGTTCAGAAGCATCAGAAGCTCTGGTAACTCCGCCCTTCTGGGCGTGTCGGTCACGGCGTCGTCGGTGCGGGAGTCGTCTGACAGGGTCGTGCGCACGGCATTCTCCGATCTGCCCTGACGTCGGCTTGTGACCTCGTGCGGGCGATCCTCACAGCTGCGGCGGGTGAGCCGCGTGCTGACCCGGGCGTCGTTGCCCGGCGTTGCTATGACGGTAGCCATGCGCGGTGCTCGCCACAAGGCCACCGCGCTGTGAGTCGAGAATCCGGTGCGTCAGCAATCCGTCGCCTCGCGGCATACTGGCCCTGAGCACCGAGCACCACTGCCCTACGAGAACACTGGAGTTTTCGCATGACGTCTCCCCCCACCTCCGACGCGATCATCGTCGGCGCGGGCCTCGCCGGGCTCGTCGCCGCGGCGGAGCTCGTCGATGCGGGCAAGCGCATCACGATCGTCGATCAAGAGCCCGAGGCCACGTTCGGCGGGCAGGCGTGGTGGTCGTTCGGCGGGCTGTTCCTGGTCGACAGTCCCGAGCAGCGCCGCATGGGCATCCGCGACTCGATCGAGCTCGCACGGCAGGACTGGGCGGGCACCGCAGGATTCGACCGGCCCGAAGACGACCACGCGCGCGCGTGGGCCGACACTTATCTCGAGTGGGCCGCGGGCGAGACGCGCGCCTGCCTCGGCTGCCACGAGAGCAAGACGCTGGCGCCACCGGCGGCCGCCACCGTGCGGCCGTTGGCGCTGGGCCGGCCGCCCTCCCGGCCCGAACCGCCCGTCT
>SXMG01000118.1 GCA_005778835.1 Actinomycetota bacterium | reverse complement strand
TCAGCGTCAAACACAAGGTGCATGAATATGCGATGACGGCCACTCAATCGGCGCGCGATGAGTTAATCCTGAATCATTTGTGGTTGGTGCGTCATCTGGTCGGCAAGCTGGCTGCTCGCGTTCTCGACCACGCTGTCGGCGTACTTCATCCTCGCCGCCAACGCCTTCATGCAGAATCCCGTGGGCTTCAGAATCAATGAAGAGCTCGGCCGTGCCGAGCTCACCGACATCGGAGCCGTGCTGACGAACCCTGTCGCGCTCGCCCAGTTCCCGCACACGATCTTCGCGTCGATCATGTTCGCCGCCGTCGTCATCGTCGCGGTCGCGGCGTACCACCTGTCGAAGGGTCAGTACCTCGACGAGATGCGCACGGCGCTGCGGTTCGGGCTCATCGTGAACATCGTCGCCTTCGTGGGCGTCGCGCTCACCGGTGACCAGCTGAGCCTGATCATGGTCGAGACCCAGCCGATGAAGATGGCCGCCGCCGAAGCGCTCTATCAGACCACCGCGGGCGCATCCTTCTCGATCTTCTCCCTCGGCACCCCCGACGGGTCGAGCGAGATCTTCTCGATCCGCATTCCGTACCTGCTCTCGTTCCTGTCGACGCACGACCTCATGGGAACAGTCGAGGGCATCAACGACCTGCAGGCGCAGTACGAGCAGCAGTTCGGTCCCGGCGACTACACGCCCATCATCTGGATCACCTACTGGAGCTTCCGCTGGATGATCGGGCTCGGCGCGCTCGCAGCCCTCATCTCGGTCGTCGGCCTGTGGCTGACCCGTGGTGGCCGCACCCCCACCCGCAACTGGGTGTGGAAGGTCGCGATCTGGTCGGCTCCGCTGCCGCTCGTGGCGAGCCTCGTCGGCTGGGTGTTCACCGAGATGGGCCGCCAGCCCTGGATCGTCTTCGGCCTCATGCTCACCGAAGACGGGGTCTCGCCCGGAGTCTCGGGGCTCGAGGTTCTGATCTCGCTCATCGCGTTCACGCTCATCTACGGGGCGCTCGCCGTCGTGGAGTTCAAGCTCATCGTTCGCGCTGCCGTCGACGGTCCGAAGGAGTGGGCGAAGTACGACGCCGCTCTCGCCGGCGACGACACCGATGCCTCACCGGGCACGGGCACTGTCGACCCCGCCAAGCTCGCGACCGTCTACTAGGAAAGCGGAGAAGCACACATCATGGACCTCGCCATCCTCTGGTTCGGCATCGTCGGATTCTTCTTCATCGGGTACTTCGTGCTCGAAGGGTTCGACTTCGGCGTCGGCATGTCGCTGCCGTTCCTCGCGAAGGACGACACCGACAAGCGTGTGATGATCAACACGATCGGCCCGATCTGGGATCTCAACGAGACCTGGCTGATCGTGGCGGGCGCGTCGCTCTTCGCGGCCTTCCCCTACTGGTACGCCACGCTGTTCGACGGCTTCTACCTGGCTCTGCTGCTGATCCTGCTGGCGCTCATCGCTCGTGGAGTCTCGTTCGAATACCGGCGCCTCGGCCGCTCTGAGCGCTGGAAGACCTGGTTCGACTGGATGATCATCATCGGTTCCGCTGTTCCCGCGCTGCTGTGGGGCGTGGCCTTCGCGAACATCATCCAGGGCGTCGCGATCGATGAGACCGGCACCTACGTCGGCACGCTGTTCGACCTGCTCAACCCCTACGGCCTGCTCGGCGGGTTGACGACGCTCATGCTCTTCTTCACGCACGGCGTGCAGTTCGTCGCTCTCAAGACCGACGGCGAGCTTCGTCAGCGCGCCCGCTCGCTCGCGATCCGATCAGGACTGGTCACGATCGTCATCGCGGCATCGTTCCTCGTCTGGACAGTGCTGCAGCACCTCGACATCGCGCACCTGCCGGTGCTCGTGGGTCTGGCGGCTGCGGCTGCCGTCGCCCTCATCGGCTCGTGGGTCGCCAACCGTGCGGGCGCCGAGAAGTGGGCGTTCGGCCTCATGGCCGCGACGATCACCTTCGCGGTCGGCAGCATCTTGGCGGCGCTCTACCCGAACGTGATGCCCTCGACGATCGACCCGGCCTACAGCCTCACGATCGCGAACGCCTCGAGCTCGCAGTACACGCTCGAGGTGATGACCTGGGTGGCCGTCATCATGATGCCGCTCGTGCTCGCCTACCAGGGCTTCACGTACTGGGTCTTCCGTCGCCGGATCACCCGCGAGTCGATTCCTGTGGCGGCAGCGCACTGAAACCGCTCGACCCCCGCCTGCTGCGCACTGCGTCGGCCGCCCGCACTCTGCTGGCGGCCGGCGCGGTCGTCGCCGCGGTGCACACGCTCAGCATCATTGCGTTCTGCTGGTTCGCCGCGCAGTCGATCGTCGGCGTCATCGACGGCGTGCCGATCGAGCAGCTCGGCGGGCCGATCATCGCGACGGCGGTCAGCATCGCGGTGCGAGCGTCGACTCAGGCCCTGCTCGACGCACTGGCCGTACGCGGTGCCGCCATGGTCAAGAGCCAACTGCGCCGACGGGTCATCTCGGCGGTCGACGCGGGCGGGCAACGGCTGCTCGGCAGCACCTCGAGCGCGCGCCTCGCCACGGTGCTCGGCCCGGGGCTCGATGCCCTGGACGGCTACATCGGCCGCTACCTTCCTCAGCTGATCCTCACGGTCGTCGCGACCCCTCTCATCGTGACGGCCCTGCTGCTCGCCGACCCCGTCACGGGCATCACCGTCATCGTCACCCTGCCGATCATTCCCGTGTTCATGGTGCTCATCGGCATGGCGACGCAAGCGGTGCAGCGTCGTCAGTGGCAGCACCTGGGCACCCTGTCGCAGGGTTTCCTCGAAGTGGTGCAGGGTCTCTCGACGCTCATGGTCTTCGGCCGCCAGCATCGGCAGGCCGAGCGCATCGCCGACGTCACCGAGCAGTACCGCCGGCGCACGATGTCGGTGCTGCGGCTCTCGTTCGTGTCGGGCTTCACCCTCGAACTCGCTGCCAGCCTGTCGGTCGCGCTGGTCGCCGTGTCGGTGGGCATCCGGCTCATCGACGGCGACCTCGGCCTGGCGCTCGGCCTCTTCGTGCTCGTGCTCGTGCCCGAGGCCTACCTGCCGCTGCGGCAGGTAGGTGCTCAGTTCCATGCGGCGAGCGAAGGCATTGCTGCTGCCGACGACGTGCTCGAGCTGCTCGAGCCTGCGCCGCCGACGGCGTCGATCGGTCACTCGTCGCCGGTGCACGCTGGTCGAGCCGCCACGACCGACCGATCGACCGGCTCAGCGGCACCCGCCCGCGCTGACGAGCCGCAGCCTCTGCCGGCGCTGTCGCTGCGCGGCCTGACGGTACGACGAGGGGAGCGGGTGATCATCGACCGGCTGTCGGGCGAGTGGATGCCCGGCACGGTGCTCGCTATCACCGGGCCGAGCGGCGCGGGCAAGACCTCGCTGCTCGGCGCTGTGCTGGGTCTTGTCGACGCCGAGGGCGACATCGAGCTCGACGGTGCTCCCGTCGCGGCCGCCGACCGTGCGTCGCGCATCGCCTGGGCTGGGCAGCGCCCCGACCTCACGGGCGGCGCCCTCGACAGTGTCGTCGCGCTCGGCGCGGTGCGCGTCGACTCCGCGCTGGTGAGCCGCTCGTTGCAGTGGGCGGCTGCTGACGACGTGCCCCGCGACACGGAGCTCGGAGCGGCAGGCGAGGGGCTCTCGGGCGGCCAGGCGCAACGTGTCGCGCTCGCGCGCGCTCACTACCGGGCTGTCGAGAGGTCGAGTCGAGTCGTGCTGCTCGACGAGCCGACCTCTGCTCTCGATGCCGCGACCGAGGCGCGCGTGATCGCCGCCATCCGCGCGCTCGCCGACGACGGTCGCCTCGTCGTGGTGGTCACGCACCGCCGTGCCGTGATGGCGGCCGCGGATGCTGAACTCGTGCTCGATCTGCCCCCTGAGCACTCCGCCCTCGACCTCGGCGGTCGCGATTCTGAGGCCCCGCCCGTCGCCCTCGCGAGGGGTCAACGATGAGCGCGCGAGTCGAGCGCGACAGTGCAGCGGCGGTCGACCGCGAGATGCGGCGACCGGTGCTGCGGGCATCCGTGCCGCCGATCCGTGCCTTCTGGCCCGCTCTCGCCCTGGGAGTGCTCGCGAGCGGTTCTGCCGTCGCGCTGCTCGCGACCAGTTCATGGCTCATCGCCCGTGCGGCCGAGCAGCCGCCCATTCTCTTCCTCGGTTTCGCGATCGTCGGCGTGCGCGCGTTCGCGCTCGGCCGCGCGGTGTTCCGGTATCTCGAGCGGCTCGTCGCCCACGATGCGGCGTTCCGCGCGCTCGGCACGCTGCGCGTCAGCGTGTTCCGCCGTCTGCTGCCGGTCGCCCCCGACGGTCTGAACGGGGTGCGTCGCGGTGATCTGCTCACCGCGCTCGTGCGCGACGTCGACGCGCTGCAAGACCTGCCCTTGCGGGTGCTGCAGCCGATCGTCACCGCACTCGTGGTCAGCGGTCTCGCCGTCGTCGGAATCTGGTGGGTCTCGCCGGCGGCGGGTCTCGTCGTGCTCGCGGGTCTCTCGATCACAACGGTCGCCGCCGCTGCGGTGATGGCAGCGCTGAGTCGTGACGCCGACGCCCGCATCGCCCCGCTGCGGGGTCAGCTCGCCGATGCGGTGCTCGAATACCTGTCGCGATGGGAGACCCTGCGCGCTTTCGGGGCCGACGCGGAGCGACGCGAGCGGGTCGTTGAACTTGATGCCCAGCTTCGGCATGCCCAGACGCGCCAGTCGGCCGCGGCGGGCAGCGTCGCGGCGCTCTTCACGCTCGGCGCCGGTGCGACCTTGCTCGCGGTGCTCGTGGTCACTGAACCGGTGTTCCTCAGCGGCTCGATCACAGCACCGGTGCTCGCGCTGCTCGTGCTCGTGCCGCTCGCAGTCTTCGAACTGGTGGCCGCGCTGCCCGGAGCCCTCTCTGCGTGGTGGCGAGTGCGGGCGAGCGCCGACCGCATCGCGACGATCGTGCCGGCGAGCACTCCCTCCGAGCTGCCGACGGTGCCCACGAAGCCGGTCGCCGTTCCCGACGGGCCGCTCACGCTTCGACTGCGCGGGGTGACGGCCCGCTGGCCGGGGGAGTCGCGCCGTGCGGTGGGGCCGGTCGACCTCGACCTCGCACCGGGCGACCGACTCGTCGTCGAGGGGTCGAGCGGAGCCGGAAAGACGACCCTCGCGCACGTGCTCGTGCGCTTTCTCGACCACGGTGGCGAGTACCTGCTCGGGGGCGTCGACGCGCGAACGATGCATCCCGATGAGGTGCGTCGGCACGTCGTGCTGTGCGAGCAGAGCCCGCACTTGTTCGACGAGAGCATCCGCCAGAACCTCCTGTTCGCGCACGACACGGCCACCGATGACGAGCTGCTCGGCGTGCTCGATCGCGTGGGGCTGGGCGAGTGGTGCCGCACCCGCGGCGGGCTGGATGCGCCGGTGGGCGAACGCGGCCGGCTCGTGAGCGGCGGTGAGGCGCAGCGCATCGCGCTGGCTCGTGCCCTGCTGACCGATGCGCCCGTGCTCGTGCTCGATGAGCCCACGGCGAGCGTCGACCCCGATCGCGCTCAGTCGCTGCTCGACGAGCTTCTGGGTGCCGCAGCCGCGCCCGATCGCGCGATCATCGTGATCTCGCACACCCCTGTCGCCGACCGGCTCGCGACCTCGCGGCTGCATCTCGCGGCACCGCGCGGGTGAGCGCGCCGAGCGCTGCCCGACGGCGCTAGGCTGGGCGCGCCACCGCACCGACATCGACCCTCGAGGAAGAGGACATTCAGCATGGTGCGCACCACCGGCCCGGGCCCGAGCTTCATGACGAGCGACGACGGCGTTCCGGTCTATCGACCGGGTCTCGACGAAGACCCTGAGGCGCCTCGAACGATGCGCATCGAGCGCGACAGCCTCGGCGAGATGCCGATTCCTGCCGACGCCTATTGGGGCATCCACACGGCGCGCGCGCTCGAGAACTTCCCGATCACCCGACGGGCCCTGTCGAATCATCCGAACCTGATCGTCGCCCTCGCGATGGTCAAGCAGGCCGCAGCGCGGGCCAACAAGGAGATCGGTGTGCTGCGCGCTGAGCGTGCCGACCTCATCGACCAGGTCTGCACCGAGATCATCGACGGCCACCTGCACGACCAGTTCGTGCTCGGCGTGCTGCAGGGCGGCGCGGGCACGAGCACGAACATGTGCACGAACGAGATCATCGCCAACCGCTGCCTCGAGCTCATGGGCAAGCAGAAGGGCGACTACGCGAACTTCCACCCGAACGACCACGTGAACCGCAGTCAGTCGACGAACGACGTGTACCCGACGGCCATCAAGCTCGCCATGGTGTTCAGCCTCGAGAGCCTGCTCGCCGAGCACCGCCTGCTCATCGACTCGTTCGCGGCGAAGGGGCAGGAGTTCGCGCAGATTCTCAAGGTCGGGCGCACGCAGATGCAAGACGCGGTGCCGATGACCCTCGGGCAGGAGTTCCGCGGCTTCGCGACGACGCTCGGCGAAGACCAGGAGCGCTTGAGCGAGATCATCCCGTGGCTCAACGAGATCAACATGGGGGCGACGGCGATCGGCACGGGCATCACTGCGGACCCTCGCTACGCCGACGCGGTACGGCGCCACCTCAGTGAGATCTCGGGCCACGCGATGGTCACCTCGCCCGACCTGATAGAGGCGACGAGCGACACCGGCATCTTCATGACGGTGTCGGGCACGCTCAAGCGCGCGGCCGTCCAGCTGTCGAAGATCTGCCACGACCTGCGGCTGCTCTCGAGCGGCCCGCAGGCGGGCTTCGGCGAGATCAACCTGCCGCC
>SXMG01000117.1 GCA_005778835.1 Actinomycetota bacterium | reverse complement strand
TCATCGCCGCGCTCTCGGGCGACGTCGAGAAGGCGAAAGAGAAGAAGTAGGGCGGGGCTGGTGGATGCTCTGCCGCGCCCCGCGCTGACCTATGCGCCGCACGGCGGCAGCCTCGACCTCGACCCGGCGCGGGTGCCCGCGGGGTTCCGAATTTTTCGGCACGAGGCCGTGATCGGTGCCGGGCGCGAGCGTTGGGCGGCGGCGGCGGCCGCGGTGCTCGAGTGGGGCATGCAGCGTGGAGCGGGCATCCGGGTCAGCACGCCGCGCGTCGTCGTCGGCGACGACGTGACGATCACGATCCCGTTCTTGGGCGTCGTGCTGATCCGGGCGCGCACTCGTGTGCTCGCGGTCGTCGACGAGACCGATCGGCGCGGGTTCGTCTACGGAACCCTGCCCGGGCATCCGGAACGCGGCGAAGAAGCATTTCTCGTCACGATCGACGACGAGGGCACGGTGCGCGCCTCGGTGCAGGGTTTCTCGCGACCGTCGTCCGGCTTCTGGATGCTGACTGCACCCGCGCTGCGCATCGTGCAGGCGATCTACACTCGGCGGTACGTCAGCGCACTGCTCGGCTGACGCCCAACGAAGGAGTCATCGTGACCGAGTCGCCCATCGACCGCGCCGAGCTCGACGCCCTCATCGCCGAGGTCGTCGCGCAAGAGGAGCGCCTGCAGTTCACGAGCTTCAGCCACGATGACGCGTGGATGCTTGGCACGCGCCTGCGCGAGCGCGCCCTCGAGCGGGGCCAGGCCATCACGATCGACATCGCCCTGGGCGAGCAGCGACTGTTCCACTGCGCTCTGCCCGGCACCTCGGCCCACAACGACGTGTGGATCGAGCGCAAGAAGCGCACGGTTCGCGAGTTCGGTGCCTCGAGCTACCTCGTGGGTCTGCGCTTCCCGATTCTCGACAACCACGCGCTCGAGGCGGCCCCGTGGATGGACCCGCGGCAGTTCGCCGGCCACGGGGGAGGGTTTCCTCTCGCCATCCGCGGCGTCGGCGTCGTCGGCACGATCGCTGTCTCGGGCCTGCCGCACGAAGTCGACCACGCCCTCATCGTCGAGGCGCTGAGCGAGCACCTCGGCGCCTGAACCCGAGTTCCGCACCGTACGCTGGAACATGTGAGCCCTGATCGCGACCGCGTCCGACGCGAGCAGGCTGTCACCTATGCCGCGGTCGGCGCGACGCAGGCCCCCGATCTGATGCAGTACCCGCCGACCGGGTATCGCCCGCTCGAGCAGCGGGGCCGCGTCGGGCACGGCGACGAGCGCTGGGCGCATGCAGTCGATGAGCTGCTCACCGGGGGTGTCTACCGCGGCGCGGGCATGGGCGTGCGCATCACTCCTGTCTCGGCCACCGATGCTGAGCGCGAGTACCAGCCTGTCGAGTTCGACGAGAGCGGCGAGCCCGCCGAGCCCGCCCAGGTGGGCGCGGTCGACGAGGTCTACACGGGCAGCGGCGCGCGGCACGTGCGCCCGGGCGACATCATCGTGGTCGGCCTCGAGGTGGGATCGCGCATCTGGCTGCCGCTGCCGACGCGAGTCGTGCTGCTCGAGGTCGACGAGGCGCGCGTGATGTACGCGGTCGGAACCCTGCCGGGGCATCCGTTCTCTGGAGAAGAGTCGTTCACGCTCGAGCAGACCGATGACGGCTCGGTGTGGCTGACGGTGCGCAGTTTCGCTCGACCCGCGGCGTGGTGGGCCTGGCCGCTGCTGCCCGGTCTGCTGCTGGCGCGCACGATGATCGCCCGACGGTTTCTGCGCGCGCTCATGGGCCCGATCTCTGCTCAGCCAGCCTGACTTAGGCTGACACGGTGAGCGACGAACTCCGCCCGACGAGCGCCGGCATCGGCCGCGTGCTGATTGCCGTGTACGGCATCCTCGCGCTCGCCGCGATCGGCCGCTCGACGTACCAGATCATCACCAAGTTCGACGAGGCTCCGCTCGCCTACAGCCTCTCGGCGCTCGCCGCCGTCGTCTACGTGATCGCGACGATCGCGCTCGTCGCGCGCGGTCAAGTGTGGTTCCGCATCGCGGTGATCGCGATCGTCTTCGAGCTCGTCGGCGTGCTCGTCGTCGGCACGCTGAGCCTCATCGACCCGGCACTGTTCCCCGACGACACCGTGTGGAGCCTCTTCGGCCGCGGCTACGCCTTCATCCCGCTCGTTCTGCCGGTGCTCGGCCTGCTGTGGCTGCGCCGCGTCGCGACAGCGCGGGCGACGGATGCTCGCACAGGGGTGCCCGCATGACCGGCCACCTCGTGCGCGGCATCGAGAACCTGCCCGGCGACGGTCGCTCGAGCGCCGTCACGATCGGCAAGTTCGACGGTGTGCACCGCGGGCACCGGGCCGTGCTCGAGCGCCTCGAGTCCGAAGCGGCAGGGCGGCGCACCGTCGTCGTCACCTTCGACCGCCACCCCGCCTCGGTGCTGAGCCCCGAGACCGCCCCCGAACCCCTGCTGAGCGTCGATCAGAAGACCGAGGCGCTGCTCGAGGCCGGGGTCGACCTCGTGGTCGTGCTGCCCTTCACCGCCGAGTTCGCGGCTCTCACGGCCGACGAGTTCGTCGACCAGGTTCTCGTCGCCGGGCTGAGCGCCGAGGTCGTGCTCGTCGGCGCCGACTTCCGCTACGGCTCGCACGGCTCGGGCACGGTCGACTCGCTGCGGGCGGCGGGGGAGCGCGGCGGGTTCGCGGTCGCCCTCGTCGACGACGTGTGCGAGCACGACGGCACGCGCATCTCGTCCACCGGAATCCGCGGCATGCTCGCGACCGGACTCACGACCGAGGCGACCGAGGCCCTCGGTCGACCGCACCGCATCCGCTCGCTCGTCGTGCACGGCCACCAGCGCGGGCGCGACCTCGGCTACCCCACGGCGAACCTCGCTCACGACGCTGAGGGCTACATTCCCGCCGATGGCGTCTACGCCTGCTGGCTGCACGTGGGCGGCGACCGCTACGGCGCCGCGGTCTCGATCGGCAACAACCCGACCTTCGGCGACGTGCCCGAAAAGACCGTCGAGGCCCACGCGATCGACGTGCACCTCGACCTCTACGACCAGGTCGTCGAGCTCGAGTTCATCGAGTACATCAGGCCCATGCACAAGTTTCCGTCGGCGGATGCTCTCGCCGCGCAGATGGGCGCCGACGAGCTGCGCATCCGCGACGTGCTGGGGCTGCCCGCCCCGGCCTAGTCGGGTGCCGGTGCTGCTGACGTCTCGTCAGTGTCCTCGACGGTCGCCGGCACCCCGCCACGCCCGGCGAGGAACAGCACGATCGATGCCGCCGTCGCCGGCAGCGCCGGCCCGCGGCCGACCTGCCACTCGCCGTCGACCGCGACGAGCGTGCGCGCCGTGACGACCGCCCTGCGGGGATTCCGCACGCGCACGGCCAGATCGAGAGCGACGGCACCGCTCACGAAGGGGTCGACCTCGATCGCCGCCCCGACCGAGGCCCGCAGGTCGAGGGCGAGCACGAGCACGGCTCCGAGCTCGCGCACCGAAGTGCGGGCGCGCGCCGCCGAGCGTGCGAGCGCTTCGGCCTGCACGGCGTCGGCGAGCTCGGTGTCGGTGAGCACCTCGACGTCGGGGTTCGCCGACTCAACGGTGCCGAGACGAGCAGCAGCGCGCTGCCAGCGGGTCGAGCGCAACTGCACGAGCAGCTCGCGCGTGGCTGCGGCGACCGAGACCTCGGGCCGCAGGGTCGGCTGGGCAAGCACCTCGGGGCGGGCATCCAGCACCGCGGCGAGGCCCAGCAGCATGCCGCTTGTCGCGCGCGACCAGTTGCGGCTCACGCTCGATTCGTCGCCGCGGTCTCGGTTGCTGAGGGGGAGGAAGCGGGCCCAATCGGTCACGGCTCCACTGTAGGCGGCGCGGGCGAACCGTGGCCGAGAGCGGCCGGGCCGAACCCTAGGCTGGGTCAGTGACCGACGCCCCGATCAGCCGCCGCGGCGGCGTCGCTCTCGGCATCGCGGGCATCGTGCTCATCGCCGCGACCCTGCGCCTGCCGGTGGGGGCGCTCTCGCCGCTCGCACCGCTCATCGACGCCGACATCGCGCTCTCGGCCACGGCGCTCGGCGTGCTCGGCATGCTGCCGCCCATCGGGTTCGCGATCGCCGGACTCACAGCGCCGGCCGTCGGGCACCGCATCGGCCTCGAGCGCGCCCTGCTCCTCGCCATCGGGGTCATGATCGCCGGGCACCTCGTGCGCGCCGTCGCCCCCGACTTCATGGTGCTCGTGCTCGGCAGCCTGCTCGTGCTGCTCGGCGCCGGATTCGGCAACGTGCTGCTGCCTTCGGCCGTCAAGAGGTTCACGCCCGGCGCGATCGGGCCGATGACCGCCGCCTACGCCACGATCATGGCGACGATGTCGGCACTGCCGCCGCTGCTCGCGGTGCCGATCGCCGACGCGTCGGGCTGGCGCGTGTCGCTCGCGACCTGGGCGTTCGTCGTGCTGGTCGCCGTTGTGCCCTGGGTTCTGCTCGTCGTGCGCGCAGCGCGCAGCGCCGCTGCCGTCAAGGCCGCGACGGCGCGGGGCGAGGCGGCCAACGACATCACCGAGCCCGACACCCACCACTTTGCGCAACTGGCCCGGTCGCGCACGGTGTGGGGCATCACGATTCCGTTCACGGTCTCGAGCATCTCGGCCTACGTCACGTTCGGGCTGCTGCCCGTGATTCTGCAAGACATCGCGGGCGTCACGGCGGCGGAGGCCGGCTCGCTGCTTGCCCTCTTCGCCATTCTCGGCATGCCGCTCGCGCTCGTCGCGCCCGTGCTCACGGCGCGGCTTCGGACCCCGACGCCCCTTCTGCTCACGTCGATGCTGCTCTTCGGGCTCGGCTACGGTGGATTGCTGCTCGCGCCCGCCCTCGCCCCCGTGGTCTGGGTCGCCGCGATCGGGCTCGGGCAGATCACCTTTCCGATGTGTCTCGCGCTCTTCTCGCTGCGCACCGCCTCGGCGAGCAACGCCGCCAACGTGAGCGGATTCGTGCAGACCGTCGGCTACGCCATCGCGGCGATCAGCCCGCTCGCGCTCGGCGCCCTGCACGAGCTCACCGGCTCGTGGGTGCCGAGCCTCGTCGTGCTGCTCGTCATCGTCGCGCTGACCGTGCCGGCGATTCCGCTGCTCGCGCGCGGCGATCGGGTCGAGGACGACCTCGGCGGCTCGCTGCAGCCGTAGCCGAGCTCAGCCGAGCAGGTCGGCGCGATGCACGAGCGCCGCGGCGCCGATGAGCGGCCCTTCGCCGCTCAAGCCCGAGGCCACGACGCGCGTCTTCGTGACGAAGCCGAAGTCGCTGTGCTCGCGCACGGCGCGCTGCACGAGCTCGATGTAGTCGTCGCTCACGTGGCTGAAGCCGCCGCCGATCGCGACGATGTCGAGGTCGACGAGGGCGCCCGCGCTCGCGATGGCGCGCCCGACCGCCGTGGCCGAGCGCTCGATTGCCGCACGCGCCGTCGCATCACCGGCACGAGCAGCCTCGGCGAGCTGCTCGCCCGTCTCGCCTGCGAAGCCGTGTTCACGCGCCCAGGCGACCGTGCGCGGGCCCGACGCCACTGCTTCGAGGCAGCCGCGTGCGCCGCACGCGCACAGCTCATCGTGCCCCGTCACCGCGACGTGCCCGATGTGCCCGGCGTTGCCGGTCGGCCCCGCGATGACGCGGTCGCCGAGAATGAGCCCGCCGCCGACGCCGGTCGAGACGATCATGCCCATGACGTTCGACTCGCCCTGCGCCGCTCCGAGCCACACTTCGGCCAGGGCGATGCAAATGCCGTCCATGCGCAGGGTCACGGGAAGCCCGGGCACCTGCTGCGCGACGAGGTCGCCGAGCGGGTAGTCGCGCCAGGCCGCGAGGTTGAGCGGAGACACGTTGCCGGTCGTACCGGCGATGGGGCCCGCGCTGCCGATGCCGGCGCCGAGCAGGGTGGCGCTGGCGGGCAGGGCCGCGAGGGCATCCTGCACCGCCTCGGTCACGGCGGTCGCGAGCTGCTGCGAGGTCGACGAGGCTCCCGTCGGGCGGCGGTGACGAGATGCGGCCAGCACAGCACCCTGGGCGTCGACGAGCGCGGCCTCGACCTTCGTGCCGCCGAGGTCGACGGCGAGGGCGTAGTCGGTCACAGGGTTCCTTCCGCGCAGAGAGCGGCGACGGATGCCCGCTCGGTGTCATCGCCAGCGTACCGAGCGCACTCGCCCGCTCGATCCGGGCCAGCGCACTCGCCGCGACCGTCTGCTCATGTGAGCACAACCGCAACATTTGTTGATGCGCGCACCCCGCACGCCTAGCCTGAGAAGACCACCCGCCCTCGACCGTCAGGGAGCTCAGTCATGGTGCCCGCCGACACCGCCGCAGCCAACGAGCTGCTCGCTGTGCGCGCCGCCGAGCTCTACTACGAAGAGAACAAGACGCAAGACGAGATCGGCGCGATCCTCCGCGTCACGCGATGGAAGGTCGGCCGTCTGCTCGCGCAGGCTCGTGAGCGCGGCATCATCCGCATCGAGATCGTGCACCCGCGCGCCCGCCGGCTCGCCCTAGAGCGTGAGCTCACGGCCCGCTTCGCCCTCAACGATGCTGTCGTCGTGCCCGCTCCTTCCGACGACGTCGAGCTGCAGTCGCGCGTCGCGGAGGCTGCCGCGGACTACCTCGTGAGCCACCGACCCGTACCGCGCCTGCTCGGCGTCAGCTGGGGTCGCACCCTGCACCAGGTGGCCGAGGCGCTGCCGGTCGGCTGGTCGACGGGCGTCAACGTCGTGCAGATTAACGGCGGGGTGAGCCTCAGCAAGCGCCCCGGCAATGCCGCGAGCACGGCCGTCATGATCGCCCAGAAGGCGGGAGGGCAGGCGACCCTGCTGCCGACCCCCGCGATTCTCGAGCGGCTGGAGACCAAGCGTGCGATCGAGGGCGACCGCACCGTGAGCGGAGTCGTGCAGATGGCTCGCGGCGCGAGCGCCTACCTCTACAGCGCGGGCGTCGCCGACACGAGCTCGGTGCACGTCGACAGCGGCTACCTGACGCCCGCCGACATCTCGCGGCTCGTCGAGCGCGGCGCCGTCGGCGATGTCATCGGCCGCTACATCACGGCTGACGGCACGATCGCCGACCCCGAACTGGATGCCCGCACGCTCGGCCTCGGCCTCGAAGAGCTGCGCGCCTCGAGCACGAGCATTCTCGTGATCGGCGGTGAGCCCAAGCACGCCGTCGCGCGCGCCATCGTGACGCACGGTCTCTGCTCGGTGCTCGTGACCGACGAGCACACCGCCCGCGCCCTGCTCGGACACCCCGATGACACGCACGATCACGACCTCGCCACCACAGTTCCTCGAGAGGACGCCTCATGACCATCACCCAGCCCGTCGGTCTCGCACCGACGGATCGCGCCGAGCGGCTGCTCGGCGGCGACCTCACGGAGACCGCGCTGCGGCTGCACCTCGAAGGCTTGAGCGGTGTCGACGCCGTTGGCCTCGAGCAGCGCGCCGCAGGCCTCAGCACGCGCTCGATCAAGACAACGTCGAAGGCGTGGGCGCTCGACACGATCATCCGCACCTGCGACCTGACGACGCTCGAGGGCGCTGACACCCCCGGCAAGGTGCGCTCGCTCGTCGCCAAGGCCATCACGCCCGACGCCACCGACCTGACGACGCCGAGCGTCGCGGCCGTGTGTGTCTACGGCGACATGGTGCCTTACGCGGTCGAGGCGCTCGGAGCCCGGCACGGCGACCCCGAGAAGGGGCTCGTGAGCGTCGCGGCCGTCGCGACGGCCTTCCCCTCGGGGCGTGCGAGCCTCGCGATCAAGCTCGCCGACACGCGCGAGGCCGTCGCGGCCGGCGCCGATGAGATCGACATGGTCATCGACCGCGGGGCCTTCCTGAGCGGCCAATACGGGGTCGTGTTCGACCAGATCGTCGCCGTGAAGGAGGCGTGCGCGCGGCCCGACGGCTCGCGCGCCCACCTCAAGGTCATTCTAGAGACCGGCGAGCTGCAGACCTACGACAACGTCAAGCGGGCATCCTGGCTGGCCATTCTCGCCGGAGCCGACTTCATCAAGACCTCGACGGGCAAGGTGAGCCCCGCGGCCACGCTGCCCGTCACTCTGCTCATGCTTGAGGTCATTCGCGACTGGCACCGCATCACGGGCGAGAAGGTGGGCATGAAGCCGGCCGGCGGCATCCGATCGTCGAAAGACGCCGTGCGCTACCTCGTGACAGTCGCCGAGACGGTGGGCGAAGAGTGGCTCACGCCGCACCTGTGGCGGTTCGGGGCCTCGAGCCTCGTCAACGACGTGCTGCTGCAGCGCCAGAAGATGCGAACCGGTCACTACAGTGGCCCCGACTACGTGACGGTGGACTAGATCATGGCCTTTCTCGAGTACGCGGCGGCCCCTGAGTCGCCGTCGATTCTGAACCTCAAGGCGCAATACGGCCTCTTCATCGACGGCGAGTTCGTCGACGGCCACGGTGACGTGTTCGACACCATCTCGCCCGCGACCGAAGAGGTCATCGCGAGCATCGCGCAGGCGACGGCCGGCGACGTCGACACCGCCGTGAAGGCTGCGCGCCGCGCGTACGAGACCGTGTGGTCGCGCATGTCGGGCAGCGATCGCGGCAAGTACCTCTTCCGCATCGCGCGCCTCGTGCAGGAGCGCGCCCGCGAGCTCGCCGTCGCCGAGAGCCTCGACAACGGCAAGCCGATTCGCGAAACGCGCGACGTCGACGTGCCGCTCGTCGCCGCGTGGTTCTTCTACTCCGCCGGCTGGGCCGACAAGCTCGAGCACGCCGGCCTCGGCCCGAACCCGCGCGCGCTCGGCGTGGCCGCACAGGTGATCCCGTGGAACTTCCCGCTGCTCATGCTCGCGTGGACGATCGCGCCGGCCCTCGCCGCCGGCAACACTGTCGTCATCAAGCCGGCCGAGACGACCTCGCTCACGGCGATGCTCTTCGCCGAGATCCTGCAGCAGGCCGACCTGCCCAAGGGTGTCGTCAACATCGTCACGGGCCCCGGCCCGACCGGCCAGGCGCTCGTCACGCACGAGGACGTCAACAAGGTCGCCTTCACGGGCTCGACGAATGTCGGCCGGATGATCGCGCGCCAGGTCGCCGGAACCCAGAAGCGCCTCACGCTCGAGCTCGGCGGCAAGGCCGCCAACATCGTGTTCGACGACGCGCCCATGGATCAGGCGATCGAGGGCATCGTCAACGGCATCTTCTTCAACCAGGGCCACGTGTGCTGCGCGGGCTCGCGCCTGCTCGTGCAGGAGAACGTGCACGACGAGGTCATCGACCGCCTCAAGGCGCGGCTCTCGACGCTGCGCATGGGCGACCCGCTCGACAAGAACACCGACATCGGGGCCATCAACTCGGCCGCACAGCTCGAGCGCATCCGCACGCTGAGCGATACGGGCGAGAACGAGGGCGCCGAGCGCTGGACGGCCGACTGCCGCATCCCCGACAAGGGCTTCTGGTTCGCGCCGACGATCTTCACCAAGGTGAGCGCCGCGCACTCGATCGCCCGCGAAGAGATCTTCGGCCCCGTGCTCTCGGTGCTGACCTTCCGCACGCCGGCCGAGGCCATTACGAAGGCCAACAACACGCCCTACGGCCTCTCGGCCGGCATCTGGACCGAGAAGGGCAGCCGCATGCTCGCCCTCGTCGACCAGCTCAAGGCGGGCGTCGTGTGGGCGAACACCTTCAACCGCTTCGACCCCGCGTCGCCGTTCGGCGGCTATAAGGAGTCGGGCTACGGCCGCGAAGGCGGTCGCCACGGCCTGACTGCATACCTCGAGGCGAGCGGGTGGGATGCTCCGGCCGCGTTGAGCGCAGCATCCACCGCCCCTGCGGACGGCAAGCGCGCCGCCCGAAAGCCGAAGCAGACCCGGAAGGCGGTGGCGAAGTGAGCCGGCTCACCGTTCCCAAGACGTACAAGCTCTACATCGGCGGCAAGTTTCCGCGCAGCGAGAGCGGTCGCACCTACGAGGTCGTCTCGGCGAAGGGCGACTTTCTCGCCAACGCCGCGAAGGCCTCGCGCAAGGATGCCCGCGATGCGGTCGTCGCCGCGCGCGCCGCGGTCGGCGGGTGGGCCGGCGCCACGGCCTACAACCGCGGCCAGGTGATCTACCGCATCGCCGAGCTGCTCGAAGGGCGTCGCGCGCAGTTCGTCGACGAGATCCAGTCGTCGGAGGGTGTGACGGCCGCGCAGGCCTCGGCCCAGGTCGACACGGCGATCGACGTGTGGGTCTGGTACGCGGGCTGGGCAGACAAGTACGCGCAGGTGGCGGGCAACGCCAACCCCGTGTCGGGGCCGTACTTCAACCTCTCGGTGCCTGAGCCCACGGGCGTCGTGGCCGCGGTCGCACCGCAGGGCGTGCCGAGCGGCTCGCTGCTCGGCCTCGTGTCGGTCATCGCGCCGATCGTCGTAAGCGGCAACACCGTCGTGGTCGTGGCCGATGAGGCCGCGCCCCTCTCGGCGATCTCCCTGAGCGAGGTGCTCGCGACCTCGGACGTGCCCGGGGGAGTCATCAACATGCTCACCGGCTCGGCGGCCGAAATCATGCCGTGGCTCGCCGCGCACGCCGACGTGAACGCGCTCGACCTCAGTGGCGCAGGCTCGCTCGAGGGTGCGAAGGGTGAGAGCTGGGTCGACCTGCAGCTCGCGGCGGCTGAGACGCTCAAGCGTGTTGTGCCGCCCGTGGCGGGCATCCCGCGCCCCGCACTCGAGGGCATCACGGCCTTCGTCGAGACGAAAACGGTCTGGCACACCAAGTCGATGCTCTAGCCGCCCCGACCTAGCTGCACGCTGCCCACCCCGCGCCGGTCTCCACAATTCAGGAGATCGCGACACGGCGTGGGTGAGTGGAGCGCTCCCACGGCGTGTCGGGCGACCGTGGCGTTCGCGACTCCTGAATTGTGGAGATCACCGCGCGGGCGGGATGCTCGCCGCGACCTCGGCGGGCGCGAGGTGCTTGCCCGAGCGCTCGACGGCGTGCACGAGGGCGACGAGCGCGGCGTTCACCGGCGTCGGCACGCCGCGCTGGGCACCGAGTGCGACGATCGCCCCGTTGATCGCCTCGACCTCGGTCGTGCGGCCGCGCCGGATGCTCTGCAGCATCGACGCGGGGTTGGGCACGTCGCCCATGCCGGCGGCGAGGTGCTGGGCGAGGGCTTCGGCCGCGGCCGCGCCTCCTGTGCGCACGGCGGCGACGGCAGCAGCATCCACTGACCCGATGCGGCCCCAGGCCACGCCGACCGCGTCGCCGACCGAGACCGTCTCGACCATGCCGCGCGCGAGCACGGCCCGCAGCGCGGGGTCGGCGATCGTCTGCTGCACGCTGAGCCCCGTGATGGCGGGCAGGGCGTTCACCTGATTGATGAGCAGCTTGGTGAACTGCGCACCGTGAATGTCGTCGGTGACGATGAGCTCGGCGTGCAGCAGCGAGCGCAGAAGGGGCTCGGCGACCGCGACCGCGGCCGGGTCGCCACCGAGGGTGAGCCCGTTCGGCCCGGTGACGGTGAGGCGGCCGGGGCCTGTGAGGCTCACGGCGAAGAGCGCGAGCCCGATCGCGACGGGGGAGTGCGGCAGCGCGGCCCGCACCGCCGCCTCGCCGCCGAGCCCGTTCTGCAGCACGAGCACAGGGGTGCTGTCGTGCACGCCCCAGCCCTCGAGGGCCGCGGCAGAATCGTGCGCCTTCGTGGCGAGCACGAGCAGGTCCAGGGAGCGTGCGTGCCGCCCGTGCTCGTCACCGGCGTTCGGGTTCGGGATGCTCTCGACGAGCTCGACCGACGCCACCCACTCGCCCCATCCGCCGTCGACGTGCAGCCCGGCGCGGGCGATCGCAGCAGCGTGCTCACCGCGCGCGGTCACGAGCACCTCGTGCCCCGCGCGCGCGGCCAGTGCGGCCACGAGGCCGCCGACCGCGCCCGCTCCGATGACCGCGATGCGCATGCTCGTCAGCCTAAGCGCGTGGGCCGCGCCGCCGCGCGAGCGCCCCGCGCTAGCGTGGAGGCCATGACCACCGGCCTGCTGCTCGTCGACAAGCCGCAGGGTCTCACGAGCCACGACGTCGTCGCCCGCGCGCGCCGCGCGTTGAACACCCGCAAGGTCGGCCACGCCGGCACCCTCGACCCGATGGCGACGGGCCTGCTCACGCTCGGAGCCGGCCCATCCACGCGCCTGCTCACCTACCTCGTGGGCCTCGACAAGACCTACGAGACGACCATGCGGCTCGGTGCCGCGACGACGACCGACGACGCCGAGGGTGAGGTGGTCAGCACGGCCGAGCCCGCGGCGATCGCGGCGGTGACCGAGGAGCAGCTGGCGGCGGGCATCCGCGCGCTCACGGGCGAGATCGACCAGCGGCCGAGCTCGGTGAGCGCGATCAAGGTCGACGGCAAGCGCGCTTACGACCGCGTGCGCGCGGGCGAAGAGGTCGAGCTCGCCTCGCGCCGGGTGACCATCAGCGCTTTCGAGGTGCTGGCCGTGCGCCGCACCGCGACGGCGATCGAGGTGGATGCTCGCATCGACTGCAGCTCGGGCACCTACATCCGCGCTCTCGCGCGCGACCTTGGCGCGGCTCTCGGTATCGGCGGGCACCTCACGGCCTTGCGCCGAACGCGCGTCGGGCCGTTCGATGTGGCCGACGCCGTGAGTCTGGAGGCGCTGGCCGAGCAGGGCGCGAGCCTGCTCGCGAGCCCTGCGGAGGTCGCCGCGCGACTGTTCCCGGTGCTCGAGGTCGATGCCGCCCAGGCACGCGACCTCGGGCATGGCAAGCTGCTGAGCCTGCCGGAGCACCCCGACGCCGAGCCGGTCGCCGCGATCGAGCGCGGCGCCGGCGGGGGCTCAGCGAGCGCACAGCATCCCGACCGCCTCGTCGCCCTCATCAGCGTGCGTGCGGGGCGCGGTCGTACGCTGGTGGGGTTCCCGAACGACCAGCAGGAGGCACCTCAGTGATCGAGTGGTTCACCACGATCGCCATCATCGTCAGCGTCGTCTCCGGCGTCGCCGCCCTCGTGCTCGGCGGCCTCGGGCGCAAGCCCGACGACTACAGCGTGCTGCCCACTGCGGCCGTCGCGCTCGTGCTCATCGTGCAGATCGTCATCGGCCTCGTCGCGCCGTTCGTCGGCAACGAGCCGACGGGCGACCTCGTCGAGTGGTGGATCTACCTCGTCGTCGCTCTCGTGCTGCCCGTCGCGGCCATCGCGTGGGCCCTCGTCGACCGCTCGCGCTGGGCGACCGTCGTCATGGGCGTCGCGAGCCTTGCCGTGGCGGTCATGGTGTTCCGCATGAACCAGATCTGGTTCGTGCAGGGTGTCGCGCTCGTCACCTAGAGCGACTCGATCGCCGCGAGCACGGCGTCGAGCGACTCGGCCAGGTCGGCGACCACGAGCACCGCGCCGGTCTCGCGCAAGTCGTCGACCGTGAACACGCCTGTCGCGACGCCGATGAACGGCATGCCCGCGGCAGCAGCAGCCTCGTCGTCGCGCGGGGTGTCGCCGATGATGACGAGAGTCTCGCCCGGCAGGGCCTCGCGCGCGGCGCGGGTGATCTCGCTGCGGTCACGGGCCGTCGCGCCGAAGAACGAGCGCTCCCAGTCGAACCACTCGGGCCCGAGCCCGGCGCCCTCGAGCTTGACGCGGGCGCGCACGAGCGAGTTGCCGGTGAGCAGGGCGTTGTGCCAGCCGCGGGCGGCGACCGCGCGCAGAGCATCCGTCACGCCGGGGGCCGTCTCTCGGGCGTCGCCGCTCCGGTGCCGCTCGATCGAGAGCTCGTCGAGCGTCGCCCGCGCGCGCTCGTGCCACTCGTCTCCGTAGCCGAAGTGCGCGAGGATCTCGCTGAGGATGAGCCCGTCGGGCTTGCCGTGCGTGCGCGGCAGCGGCGGGTGCAGCTCGCGGCCCACGGTGCGCTCGATCGCCGTGTGGTAGAGCTCGCCGCCGCCCGAGTAGCTGTTGAGCAGGAGGGTTCCGTCGACGTCCCAGAGGATGGTGGTGGTCACGGCTCCATGCTGTCAGAGGCGGCGGCGGGCACCCGACCGAGGTGGCGCTCGAGCGGCGCGAGTAGGTCGAGCGAGTCGGCGGCGATGCCGTGCAGAATCGACGAGTCGAGTCGCCGCTGCCACGGCAACCCGAGCCAGTAGAGGCCGTCGACGGGCGAGACTCCGCCCTCGTGCAGCGGGCCGCCATGCTCGGTCAGCGCTCCCTCCACCTGCACGAACGGGTAGTGGGTGCGAAAGCCCGTGGCCCAGAGCACCGCGTCGGCCTCGTGCCGGGTGCCGTCGGCGAGCACGAGCGACCGCTCGTGAGCATCCACCACGCGGCTCGTCAGCAGGCGCAGTCGACCCGCCTTGATCGCACGCTTCGCCTCGGTGCCGAGAATGCCGTCGCCGCGCGAGTGGATGTACTCGCTGATGCGACTCGTCGCGGGCGAGCTCAAGATGCCCAGCAGCTTGAGCGGCCAATAGACCGTGAGGCCAAGGATTCTTTCGGGGATGAACCAGGGCTGCTGCGGTGCGATCATCGTGACGTCGCGCGCGGGGTCGCTGTCGGCGAGCTCGACGGCGAGCTGCGCGGCCGAGTTGCCGCCGCCGACGACAGCGATGCGGCCGTGCGGCAGATCGTCGGGGCAGTCGTAGCCGCTCGAGTGCAGCTGCGCGACGCTCACGTCGAGCTTCGCGCCGACCCGCGGCACGCGCGCGTACTGGAAGGGCCCCGTCGCGATCACGACAGCGCGCGCCCCCACGGTGCCGCGCGTCGTCTCGGCGACGAACTCGTCGCCCTCGCGGGTGATCGCGGTGACGCGGGTGTCGTGCGCGACCGGCAGCGCGTACTCGGCGGCGTACCGCTCGAGGTAGTCGGCCAACTGCTCGCGCGTCGGGTAGTAGTCGGCGCCGCTCGGCAGCGGCAGCCCGGGCAGCGCCGCGAACCGGCGCGGTGTGAACAGCACGAGGCTGCGCCAGCGAGCACGCCACACGTCGCCCGTGCGCGCGCGGTCGTCGACGATCACGAAGGACACGCCCGCCCCGCGCAACCGGTACCCCATGCCGAGGCCGGCCTGCCCGCCGCCCACGACGAGCACGTCGATGCGGTCGGGTAGCTCTGCCTGCTCGTTCATCGTCTCCACTCTGAGTCTTCGGTGCCGAGCTCGAAGCCGCCTGGGGCCGACTCCACAATTCAGGAGATCGGGACGCTCGCGCGCCGCGACACGCCCGGCAGGGCATCCACGGCCGCCGTCTGCGAACGCGACTCCTGAATTGTGGAGGGCGCGGCTGGGAGGATGGGGGCGTGCCCAGCGCCCTGCCCCTCGCCGACCCGGCCCCCGACGACGGGATGCTGCCGCCGAGCGTGCTCGCCGGCGCCGAGCAGCGCGACCTCGGGGTGTACCTGCACGTGCCGTTCTGCCGCGTGCGCTGCGGCTACTGCGACTTCAACACATACACGGCCGACGAGGTGCGCGGCGTCAGGCAGAGCGACTTCGCCGACCAGGCGATCGCCGAGGTCGAGCTCGCGGCGCGCGTGCTGCGCGAGAGCGGCCTGCCGCAGCGATCGGCTCGCACGGTCTTCTTCGGCGGCGGCACGCCGACGCTGCTGCCGGCCGACGACCTGGCCCGCATGCTCGACGCCGTGCGCGAGCACATCGGCATCGCCGAGGGCGCTGAGATCACGACCGAGGCGAATCCCGACTCGATCGCCGTCGCGGGCCTCGAACGCCTCGCCGCCGCGGGCTTCACGCGCGTGAGCGTCGGCATGCAGTCGGCGGTGCCGCACGTGCTCGCTGTGCTCGAGCGCACGCACGACCCCGAGAACGTGCCGCGCGTCGTCGCGGCCGCGAAACAGGCCGGGCTCGCGGTGAGCCTCGACCTCATCTACGGCACGCCGGGCGAGACCGAGGCCGACTGGAAGCGCAGCCTCGACGCCGCGCTCGCCGTCGAGCCCGACCACCTGAGCGCCTACGCGCTCATTGTCGAGCCCGGCACGAAGCTCGCCCGCCAGATCGCGCACGGCCAGGTGCCGCCCGTCGACGACGACCTTCATGCGACGTTCTACGAGGCGCTCGATGCGCGGCTCAGGGACGCCGGCTACGACTGGTACGAGGTCAGCAACTGGTCACGCACTCCCGACCAGCGCTCTCGCCACAATCGCGCCTACTGGACCGGCCAGGACTGGTGGGGCATCGGCCCAGGAGCCCACAGCCACGTCGGCGGTGTGCGCTGGCGGAACGTCAAGCACCCCGCTGCCTACGCCGACCGTCTCGCGCACGAGGTCAGCCCGGCCGCGGGCCGCGAGACGCTCGACGACGAGTCGCGCCGTACCGAGCGCGTGCTGCTCGAGGTACGCCTGCGCGAGGGGCTGTCGACGGATGCTCTCACCCCGCTCGGCCGCCGAGCGGTCGCCGGCCTCATCGCCGACGAGCTCGTCGAGCCAGGGCCCGCGCTGCGCGGCACGATCGTGCTCACGCTGCGCGGGCGTCTGCTCGCCGACGGCGTCGTGCGCCGCCTGCTGCCCGACTGATGACTACTTGATGAACGGAATCGTCAGCGGGTAGAGGTAGGCCTCGCCGCGGTTGGCCGCGATGGCGGCGATGATCGAGAGCACGATGATGACGATGCTCACGGCGATGATGATGAAGATGCCGATGATGAGCCACGACGTGATCGCGCCGATCGCGGCGGCGATGATCATCGTGAGCTGGAAGTTGAGGGCCGTCGCGGTGTGTCCGCGCACGAACGGCCCGCGCCCGCCGAGCACGAGGAAGCCGATGAGGGCCGGGATGAAGCCGAAGAAGATGCCGCCGACGTGCACGAGCGTCGCCCAGAGCTTCTCGTCGGCGGGGTTCATGGGCTGCGGAGTGGCGGCGTACGGGTTGGCAGGAGGTTGATCGGTCATGCCGCCATTAAACACCCGAGGGGCCCGGCCATGTCGGCCGGGCCCCTCGAGCGTGCTCCTGGTGACGCGACTACTTGACGAGTCGGATCGAGACCGGGTAGCGGTACGCGTTGCCGTCCTTCGACTTCACGAAGCCGAGAATGGAGAAGATCACCGCACCGATCCACACGAGCGGGGTCAGCAGGCCGAGCAGCGCACCGAGGCCGAAGGTGACGGCGCCGATGATCCAGCTGAGCACGTTGACCGCGACGTACGCGATGATGACGGTGATCTGGAAGTTCAGGGCCTCTTTCGACTCCCCGCGCGTGAACGCGCCGCGGTCCTTGAACACCAGGAAGATGATCAGGGCGGGCAGGATGCCCAGGATTCCGCCGAGGTGGGCGAACGACGCCCACTGGCGGTCTTCGGCCTCGCTCAGAGGAGCAGCCGGAGCCGGGCTGGCGGGGGGAGGGGTCTGGTCAGTCATAGGTGCTGCCTTTCGATGATCCGTGTGCGGACTGGGTTTCCCGGGGTGGAGCACGTGTGCATGACGCGCCGACTCAGAGCAGAGATCACCCTCATCGGCGAGAGCACGAGGCCAACCTAGCGCGCACGACACCTGCAGGCAACGACTGCGTACGGGCGCGGCGGGGTAGAATTAGCAGTCCGGAAGACTGAGTGCCAAGCGGCGGAGGGAGTCGGTGATGGTCTCTGATCGCGCTCTGCACGTGCTGCGGGCCATCGTGCACGACTACGTGGCCTCGCGCGAGCCGGTCGGTTCGAAGGCCATCGTCGACCGTCACCAGTTCGGCGTCTCGGCCGCGACCATTCGCAACGACATGGCCCTGCTCGAAGAAGAAGAGCTCATCGCCGCCCCGCACACCTCCTCAGGGCGTGTGCCGACAGACAAGGGCTATCGCGTCTTCGTCGACCAGTTCGCCGACCTCAAGCCGCTGAGCGCGGCACAGCGCCAGGCGATCCAGCAGTTCCTCGACCAGTCGGTCGATCTCGACGACGTCTTCGCGCGCACCGTGCGGCTTCTCTCGCACCTCACGAACCAGGTTGCGCTCGTGCAGTACCCGACGCTCGGCAACGCGCGCGTGCAGCACATCGAGCTCGTCCCGATGAGCGCGACGCGCCTCATGACGGTCTTCATCACCGACGGCGGCCGGGTCGATCAGCGCATCATCGAGCTGCCGATCGAGGCCGACGAGGTCTTCGTGGGCGAGCTGCGGGCCAAGCTCAATGCGACGCTGGCCGGCCGCGCGCTCGCCGATGTGACCGACGTCGCCGCATCCCTCGGCGAGCAGTTCGCTCCCGACCGCCGCCCGACCGTCTCGGTCATCGGCGAGGCGCTGCTGGGGCACGTGGATGCGCATCGTTCCGACCGCCTCGTCATGGCGGGGGCGGCGAACCTCGTGCGCACCGAGGGCGACTTCGTCGGCAGCGTGTACCCCGTGCTCGAAGCGCTCGAAGAGCAGGTGACGCTGCTGAAGCTGTTCAGCGAGATGCAGGTCGATGAGAACGGCGTCTCGGCGCGCATCGGCCGCGAGAACGATGAGGCGCTCAAAGAGACCGCGGTCGTGACGAGCGCGTACCGCATGGGCGGCGACAGCTCAGCGAAGCTCGGCGTGCTTGGGCCGACCCGCATGGATTACTCGAACAACATGGCAGCAGTGCGCGCCGTAGCCCGCTACGTCTCGCGCCTGCTCGGTGAGGAATAAGTGGCAGACCATTACGAGGTGCTGGGGCTCGACCGCCAGGCCAGTGCCGACGAGATCAAGAAGGCCTACCGCCGACTCGCGCGAGAGCTGCACCCCGACGTCAACCCGAGCAGTGACGCGGCCGAGCGGTTCAAGCAGGTCACGCACGCCTACGACGTGCTGAGCGACCCGCAGCAGCGGCAGCAGTACGACCTGGGCGGGTCGGGGGGCTTCGGCGGAGCATCCGGGTTCGGGGGCTTCGGCGACATCTTCGAGACGTTCTTCGGCGGCGGGCAGCAGCAGCGCGGCCCGCGCAGCCGGCGCGAGCGGGGTCAAGACGCCCTGCTGCGCGTCGAGGTCGAGCTCGACGAGATCATCTTCGGCACGAACCGTCAGATCGAGGTCGACACGGCGATTCTGTGCTCGACGTGCGAGGGCTCGTGCTGCTCGCCCGGCACTTCGCCTCAGACGTGCGACATCTGCCGCGGTTCGGGGCAGATTCAGCGCACCGTGCGCAGCCTGCTCGGCAACGTCATGACGTCGAGCCCCTGCGGAACGTGCCGCGGCTACGGCACCGTCATTCCGAGCCCGTGCCCGACGTGCGCCGGCCAGGGCCGCGTGCGTGCGCGCCGCGCGATCCCCGTCGACATTCCGGCCGGCGTCGACACGGGCGTGCGCATCCAGCTGCCCGGCCAGGGCGAGGTCGGCCCCGCGGGCGGCCCCAACGGCGACCTCTACCTCGAGATCAAGGTCGCGACGCACGAGACCTTCAGCCGCAGCGGCGACGACCTGCTCGCGACGGTCGAGGTGCAGATGGCCGACGCCATTCTCGGCACGACCGTGACGCTGCCCGCCCTCGACGGCGATGTGCCGGTCGAGATCACGCCGGGTACGCAGAGCGCCGAAATCATCACGATCAAGGAGCGCGGCATCACGCGCTTGCGCGGTTCGGGCCGCGGTGACCTCAAGATCGGCGTGCAGGTCGTCACCCCGGTGCGGCTCAACAGCAAAGAGACCGAGCTCATCCGGCAGTTCGCCTCGAGCCGCCGGCCCGTGCCACCGCAGTTCTCGACCTTCCAGCAGGGCATCTTCTCGAAGCTGCGCGACCGCTTCTTGAACCTCTAGCCGTACGATGGCGCACTTCTACCTCGACGACTCGCTCGCCGCGCAGCTGGGCGAGGCGGGTCGCGAGGTCGGTGCGGTCGTGCGCTTGCGGGGCCCGGATGCCCGGCACGCCGTGACCGTCTCGCGCGTGCGTCCCGGCGAACGCCTGCGGCTCGGCGACGGCGCCGGGCTCGTCGTGCACGGCACGGTGTCCAGGGCGGAATCCGCCGAGGTCTCCCTCGAGGTCGAGCGCGTCGAGCGCACGCCGCGGCCCGCGCCGCGCATCCACCTCGTGCAGGCCCTCGCCAAGGGCGATCGCGACGAGCTCGCCCTGCAGGCCGCCACGGAGCTCGGGGTCGACGTCGTCGTGCCCTGGCAGGCGGCGCGCAGCGTCTCGCGATGGGACGCCGCGAAGGCGGTCAAGGGCCGCGAGCGCTGGACGACCATCGCGCGCGAGGCGAGCAAGCAGTCGTTGCGGGCCTGGCTGCCCGAGATCGAGCCGGTGGCCTCCACGAAGCAGCTCGTCGAGCACGCGTCGTCGGCGACGATGCTCGTGCTCGACCCACTCGGTGACGTCGCACTCGCGCAGCTCAGCGCCGCCGAGCTCGGCGACGGAGACATCGTGCTCGTGGTCGGACCCGAGGGCGGCATCGCCGACGAGGAGTTCGCTGCCCTGAGCGCCGCGGGCGCGCGGCGCGTGCGGCTCGGCCCGACCGTGCTGCGCACCTCGACGGCGGGGCCAGCGGCGATCGCCGTGCTCTCGGCGGCCCTCGGTCGCTGGTGAGCGAGAACCGCGAGCCGCGGCCGGCCCAGGTCGACCTGTCAGCGCAACTGCTCGCCGCCGGCACACCACTGCCGGCGGCGCTCATGTCGATCGTCGAACGCCTGGCGCCGCGCGCTGCGGTCGTGCCGCTGTGGCGCAATGAGCTCGGCGGCATCACTGTTCGCATCGACCCGCCTCGCGCTCGGTCGTCGCTCGTGCTCAAGTTCAGCCCTCCAGGCCGCGAGATCGAGCTGGCCGATGAGCGTGCACGGCTCGAGTGGGCAGCGTCATTCCACCCCGTGCCCCGAGTTCTCGACGCGGGGCAGCTGGAGCTCGGTGACGATGCCCTCGCGCAGTGGCTGCTGATGACGGCGCTGCCGGGTGAGAGTGCCGTGACCGACCGGTGGCGGAGCGAGCCCCGAACTGCCGTGCGAGCCATCGGTGAGGGTCTCCGGCTGCTGCACGAGGCGCTCCCGGTCGAGGAATGCCCGTTCGTCGGCCCCCGCCTCGAGGGCGACACTGCACCGCCGGTCGACCGGCTCGTCGTCGCCCACGGCGATGGCTGCGCTCCGAACACGCTGCTCGACGAGAGAGGCCGGTTTCTCGCGCACGTCGACCTCGGGGCGCTCGGGGTCTCCGACCGCTGGTCAGACCTGGCGATCGCCTCGATGTCGCTCGAGTGGAACTACGGGGCGGGCTGGGAGGACGAGTTCTTCGCCGCGTACGGCATCGAGCCAGACCCTGACCTCAACCGAGCGTGGCGCGATCGCTGGGTCGGCTCTCCCGACCGCGCCGTAGACTGAGGGCATGAGCACCAGCGAACCGTCGATCTTCGAGCGCATCATCGCGCGCGAGATTCCGGCCGACATCGTGCACGAGACCGACACCGTGATCGCGTTCCGCGACATCGCGCCGAAGGCTCCCGTGCACCTGCTCGTGGTGCCCAAGACGCCGCGATACCGCGACGTCGCCGAACTCGCCGCGGGTGACCCCGCGCTGCTCGCAGACGTTGTCGCGACAGCGCACCAGCTCGCCAACGAGCACGCCGACGGGCACTTCAGGCTCGTCTTCAACACCGGCGCGAACGCCGGGCAGACCGTCTTCCACGTGCACGCCCACGTGCTCGCGGGAGGCTTGACCGAGGGATCCCTTGCCCACTGACGATTCGGCGCAACCAGCGCCCGCCCGCGAACAGCTCGAGGTCGACGGCATCGCCATGGTGCGGCTGCTCGGGCCGCACGACCGCCTGCTCACGACGCTCGAGACCCAGTACCCGCTCGTCGACGTGCACGTGCGCGGCAACCAGATCACGCTCGAAGGCGACCCCGTGCAGGTCGCCGCCTCGCGCACGCTCGTCGAGGAGCTGCTGACGATGGTGCGCAGCGGCCGCGACCTCGAACCCGTGGAGGTGCAGAGCTCGGCGCGCATCATCGACGCCGGGGCGGGCAGCCCCGCGGAGGTGCTGAGCCAGGCCATTCTCACGAGCCGCGGCAAGAGCATCCGCCCCAAGACACTCGGTCAGAAGGCCTACGTCGACGCCATCGACCTCAACACGATCGTCTTCGGCATCGGCCCCGCCGGCAC
>SXMG01000116.1 GCA_005778835.1 Actinomycetota bacterium | reverse complement strand
ATGACGCCGCCCTTGAGCATCTCCGCGAGTCCGCGCTTGACGCGGCTCGTGCCCTGCACGCTCGTCGTCGTGGTCTCGGTCATCGTCTATCGGCCCTTTCTGGCACAGCGCGCGTGATCGCGCGCGAGAGGAGTTTCAGTGATGCGGCGGCGCGCGTCAGTCTACTGCGGCGTAGCTGAGGGCCAGGCCCGCGCGATCTCGTCGCGCACCTCGCCGAGCAGTCGCGGCACGGCCTTCGTGCCGGCGATGATCGGGAAGAAGTTCGAGTCGAGCGCCCACCGCGGCACGATGTGCTGGTGCAGATGCGCCGCGATTCCGGCGCCCGCGATGCGGCCCTGGTTCATGCCGATGTTGAAGCCCTGGCATCCGGAGGTCGCGCTGAGCACCCGCATCGCCGTCTGCGTGAGGGCGCCGATCTCGGCGATCTCGTCGGGCGTCGCCTCGTCATACAGCGCAACATGCCGGTACGGGCACACGAGCAGGTGGCCGCTGTTGTACGGGTACAGGTTGAGCAGCACGTAGGCGTGCTCACCGCGCGCGACGATCAAGGCCTGCGCATCGTCGAGCTCGGGAGCGCGGCAGAACGGGCAGGCGTCGTCGTCGGGCTGCTGCCCATTCTCGATGTAGACGAGGCGATGAGGGGTCCACAGCCTCTGGAAGGCATCGGGAACCCCCGCGAACGACGCTCCGTTCTCCGCGTCGACGCCGTCGATGCGTTCGGTCTGCGAATCGGACATGAACGGATGCTCGCTACAGCTCGGCCGACCGTGTCGCGATCGCCGTGGTGATGCGCTCGACCGCTTCCGCCACGGGCACCCCGTTGACCTGCGTGCCGTCGCGGAACCGGAAGCTCACGGCACCGTTCGCCGCGTCTTCTTCGCCCGCGATCAGCAGGTAGGGCACCTTGCCGGTCGTGTGCGTGCGGATCTTCTTCTGCATGCGATCGTCGCTGTCGTCGAGCTCGGCGCGCACGCCCGCGGCGCGCAACTGGTCGATGACCTCGCCGACGTAGTCGCGATACTGCTCGGCGACCGGGATGCCGACGACCTGCACGGGCGAGAGCCACGCCGGGAACGCCCCGGCGTAGTGCTCGAGCAGGATGGCGAAGAACCGCTCCATCGACCCGAGCAGCGCGCGGTGGATCATGATCGGGCGCTGCTTGCTGCCGTCGTTCGTGGTGTACTCGAGCTCGAAGCGCTCGGGCAGGTTCGGGTCGATCTGCACGGTCGACAGCTGCCACGTGCGACCGATGGCATCGCGCGCCTGCACCGAGATCTTCGGGCCGTAGAAGGCCGCTCCGCCCGGATCGTCGACGAGCTCGAGGCCCGAGGCGAGCGCGACGCGCCGCAGGGCCCCGGTCGTCTCCTCCCACATCGACTCGTCGCCGAGCCACTTCGCCTTCTCGTCGTCGCGCGTCGAGAGCTCGAGGTAGAAGTCGGTCAGGCCGAAATCGCGCAGCATGCTGAGCACGAGATCGAGCGTCTTGGCGACCTCCTCCTCGAGCTGGTCGGGCCGCACGAACAGATGCGCGTCGTCCATCGTGAGACCCCGCACCCGCGTGAGTCCGTGAAGAGCTCCCGAGAGCTCGTTGCGGTAGACGGCCCCGAACTCGCTGTAGCGCAAGGGCAGATCACGGTAGCTGCGCGGCCGCTCACGGTAGATCAAGATGTGGAACGGGCAGTTCATGGGCTTGAGGTAGTAGTCCTGCCCGGCCTTTGTCACCTGGCCGTCGGCGTCGCGCTCTTCATCGAGGCGCATGGCCGGGAACATGCCGTCGGCATAGTTCGTCAGGTGCCCGCTCTGCACGAACAGGTCGCCCTTCGTGATGTGCGGCGTGTAGACGTACGAGTAGCCCGCGTCGCGGTTGCGCCGCATCGCGTGCTGCTCCATCTCCTGCCGCACGATCGCCCCGCGCGGGTGCCACACCGACATGCCGCTGCCGATCTCGATGGGGAACGAGAAGAAGTCGAGCTCGGCGCCGAGCTTGCGGTGGTCGCGCTTCGCGGCGTCCTCCAGGCGGCCGAGGTGCTCGCGCAGGGCGTCTTTCGACGGCCACGCCGTGCCGTAGATGCGCTGCAGCTGCGGGTTCTTCTCGCTGCCGCGCCAGTAGGCGGCGGCGACGCGCGTGAGCGACCAACCGTTGCCGATCATGCGGGTGTTCGGCAGGTGCGGGCCGCGACACAGGTCTTTCCAGTACACCTCGCCGGTCTTGCCATCGACGTTGTCGTAGATCGTCAGCTCACCGCCTCCGACCTCTACGCTCTCGCCATCGGCGCCCGGCGCAGTGGAGCCCTTCAGCCCGATGAGCTCGAGCTTGAAGGGCTCGTTGGCGAGCTCGGCCCGCGCCTCATCGTCGGTCACGACGCGACGCACGAAGCGCTGCCCCTGCCGGATGATGCGATCCATGGCCTTGCTGAGCGTGGCGAGATCGTCGGTCGTGAACGGAGTTGCCACGTCGAAGTCGTAGTAGAAGCCGTCGGTGATCGGCGGACCGATGCCGAGCTTCGCCTCGGGGTTGATCGACTGCACCGCCTGTGCGAGCACGTGAGCTGCCGAGTGCCGCAGGAGCGCGAGACCGTCGGGCGAACCGATCGTGACCGGCTCGGCGCGATCCCCCGGCTGCAGCCGGTGAGCGAGATCGCGCAGCTCGCCGTCGACCCGCATGGCGACCACCGAACGGTCGCTGAAGATGTCGAAGCCGTCGGTGGCCTCTGTCACGTCGACCGCCTCGGGGGCGGCCGGGATGACGGACTTCTCTGCCGGGGCGGCGTCAGGCACACGTGCTCCTCTGGTGCGGTAGGGCGGGCTGGATGGCGTCGTCAACTCTACCGGCGAGCATCCGGCCACGAATCGCGGTCGCTCAGCCGACGAGTGCCGACCAGGCGACGAACGTCGACTGCATCCACTCGAGCACGATCGGGCGATCGAGAGCGGCGAGCCAGGCGATCGCGATCTGCAGAATCGCAACGAGGTCGACGAGCACGTTCGTCGCGACGGTTCGGGCCGCCGGAATCAGCGCAATCGCGAGCAGGGTCAGCAGGGAGAAGGTGACGCCCGCGGCACCCGCATGGAAGGCCCCGAGCAGGAAGGCGACGTTGAGCAGCAGGAAGACGATGGTCGAGACGACGATCGAGCGCGGGCGCCGCACGATGAGAGCAACCAGCCACGCGCTCGCGAGGGGCGCGGCGATAAGCCAGCCGGTGGGGGTCGTGTACAGCACGACGAGTGCCGCAATGCCGGGCCCGATGCCGCCGATGATGGCGGCGACGTCGCTCGACGGCCACGGCGTGCCGAAGAACAGCACGTTCAAGAAGGCGATGGTGGTGAGCGCCCCGAGCGTGGGGAAGGCGATGACGAGCATGTTCGCGGCACGCAGACCCGGCGCGGCGGCGCGCCCGTGCCGCAGGAAGGGCGAGGCGAGCACGATGATCATCGCGTAGAGGATGCCCGAGGGGTCGCTGAAGGCCGAGAGCATGATGAGGATGCCGCCCCGGAAGCCCGACTCGGTGTTGCCCCAGTTCACGAAGCGCACGACGTCGCCGAGAGCGAGCCCGAAGAACGTGAGCGCCAGGAAACCAGGCAGGTTCTCGAGGGCGAAGTAGGCGAACAAGGGGTTCGCCGCGAGCGCGATCACCAGAATGATGCCTGTTGACCTCGGAATGGCCCGTTGCGCGATGATCTCGGCCACCTTCTGCAGCAGGAAGGCCGCTGCGACAGCGCCCATCAGGCTCAGGCCGAGCCGACCGAATGGATTGGCCGCGGCAAGCATGATCGACACGTGCGGGTAGAGCAGCGCGAGCCACTCGGCATCTCCGCGGTTCCAGTCAATGCTCGCCAGGCTCGCGACCAGGTCGGCATTCGGGGTGTCGACCGGGGCGGGCAGCAACGAATGCAGCAGCGCGATGAGCGCGAGCGGGGTCGCGAGCCCGAGCCGGAGCATCCACCTCGCCAACGGCCCGCGGGGGAACGCGTCGAACCGGGTGCGCGGGGGCGCTCCGCGGTTGCTGCGATCGCGCCGCAGCGCGGGGCCGTCAATCGTGCTGGACATGAGTCGTCAGACCGTGCTCGGTCTTCTCCCAGTAGTGCGGCTTGGTGATCAGCTGCCAGAGGGCCTTGTACGACGCGATCGAGTGCAGCAGCCAGTAGACGGGGTTCAGCAGTGCCCAGAGCACGAGGTAGAAGGTGCCGCGCTTGTAGGGCCCCATCATCGAGAGATAGATCATCACGACGTTGCCGATCACGAAGTTCAGCAGGGTCAGCCACAGCAGCCAGATCGGGAAGAGCCCGGCGAGCGCGTTCATCGGCAGAAAGACCGTCAGCACCGTGACGATGTAGAACGGGATCACGCCGAGGAAGGTTGCGGGGGTGCCCGCGATGAGCAGCACGAAGCTCAAGAAGCGGCGCAGGCCGATCTGGCGGATGAGCGCCACGGGCTGCCGGGCATGCACGAGGGTCGTCTGCATGTAGCCCTTGATCCAGCGAGAACGCTGCCGGATGAAGTTCGGAATCGAGGTGTTCGCCTCTTCCATCGTCGTCGAGTTGATGACGCCGACGCGGTAGCCGAGTGCGCTCGCGCGAATGCCGAGATCGGCGTCTTCCGTGACGTTGTACGGGTCCCAGCCACCGAGCTCGATGAGCGCCGCAGTGCGGAAGTGGTTCGAGGTTCCTCCCAGCGGAATCGGCAGATCGCCGAAGTCGAGGCCCGCGAGCATGTAGTCGAACCAATAGCTGTACTCGAGCGTGAACATGCGCGTGAGCGCGTTCTCGCGGTCGTTGAAGTAGTTCAGCGACGCCTGCAGGCACACCGTCTCGTCGCCGCCTCGGCGGAACGCGACGACCGCCTTCTTCAGCTGGTCGGGGTCGGGCGTGTCTTCGGCGTCGTAGATGACGAGGTAGTCGCCTGTCGCGAAATACAGGCCCACGTTGCAGGCGCGGGGCTTCGTCTGCGGGTGCCCTTTCGGAATGGTCACGATGCGGAAGTGGGGTGGCGGGTTCGAGGTGAGCACGGCCTCCCGCGTCTCGAGGTCCTCCTCCTCGATGAGAATGAGCACCTCGAGCTTCTCGGTCGGATAGTCGAGGCCGCCGAGATTGCGGATGAGCTGACCGACGATGTTGGCTTCGCGGAACACCGGCACGAGCACGGTGTACCGCGGAAGGTCGCGATCGATGAGCGCCTCGACCTGCGCGCGGCTGATGCGCTCGACGACGTCGTACCTGGCACCGCGCATCGCGACGAAGAACTTGAAGCTCGTGCCGGCGAGAAACGTCACACTCATCGCCGTCAGCACGCCGATCGCCGTGGGCATCGGCCACAGCACGGCGCTCACGAGCAGCGCGACGGCGAACACGGCGCCGCCGATCTTCTGGCCTCGGCTGAACGTGACGCGCGCCGACATCTCGGGGTTCTGCCGCCAGAGCTCGTTCGCGGCCTCGTCGGCGATCTCGGCACGGAAGAGGCGCAGGCAGGCATTCTTGATGTCCCACGACGTCGTCGCGACGAACTGCAGCTCGGCGCCGCCGAGCAGGTGCCGGATGCGCTCGACGCGCTCGGGCGCGACACCGCGTGCGGTCGCCACGAAGATGGTGCCTGCCGCATTGCGACGGATGGGCAGCCAGTTCTCGCTGATGTACGTCTGGCCGGAGACGCGTCGCACGAGCTCGTCGTCGAAGGTCACCGCGGCCAGGTCGATGGGGTGAATGCCCCACGACTTGGCCTCGACGAGCAGCAGCGACTCAGAGTCGAGCAGGCCCTCGCTGATGAGCACCTGGTCGATGTGAGCGCCCGTGCGCTGCTTGACCTGCCGTGCGAACTCGAGGTTCTCGGGCGACACGAGGCCTGAGCGCAGCAGAAGATCGGCGAACGCCTCGCTGTCGGCCACGCGCACGCCGCTTGCCTCTCCCCCCGGAGCCATACCTTCAGACTACGCGCGTTCGTGTCCGGCTTCTCGCCCCAGAACGGGGCGCGATCAGTCCCAGGCGCCGATCGCGACGCGCTCGTCGGCCGATGCTGCGCGACGCTGAGCGGATGATCGGGCGTCGATGAGCATCCCGATCGCCACGCCCAGTACCGCGCCCAGGGTGTTCGCGACGAGATCACGTGGGTCGGAGATGCGAGAGCCTGAGATCTGCGCGATCTCGATGAGCATCGAGAACGCCGCGCCGCTCGCCAGCACCCACCACCATCGACGCGTGCCGAGCAGCAGAACCGCGAGCACACCCCACGGAGTGAAGAGCATCACGTTGGCGAGGAACTCCCCCGACCACCCGGTCGTCCACGTCGCCCGGTCGAGCCAGGTGTCGAGGGAGAGCACGCCCCCGGGAGCTTGAGAGCCAGGGAGCCGCTGACGAAGAGTGCCGAGAGTGAGAAACAGGATGAGACCGCTGTAGAGGCCGAGGCCTCCGGCGAGCACCAGGCGCGCGCGAGTCAGCATCGCCCCAGTCTGCGGTGCTCGGTCCATGAGACCGCTGAGAGGAGAACTGTGGTGGGCGATACTGGGATCGAACCAGCGCGAGCGCTACAGCGGTCGCGAGGTCGCTGGTTCGAGTGAATCTGTGGTGGGCGATACTGGGATCGAACCAGCGCGAGCGCTACAGCGGTCGCGAGGTCGCTGGTTCGAGTGAATCTGTGGTGGGCGATACTGGGATCGAACCAGT
>SXMG01000011.1 GCA_005778835.1 Actinomycetota bacterium | reverse complement strand
GCTGACGCTGGCCGCGACCGACGGGGATCATGGCGTCGATCGCCTTGATGCCGGTCTGCAGGGGCTCGTGCACGCTCTTGCGCTGCATCACGCCGGGCGCCTGCAGTTCGAGCGCGCGGCGACCCTCGGTGGCGATCTCGCCGAGGCCGTCGATCGGGGCGCCGAGCGGGTCGACGACGCGGCCGAGGTAGCCGTCGCCGATCGGCACCGAGAGCACCTCGCCGGTGCGAGTGACCTCCATGCCCTCGACGATGCCGGTGAACTCGCCGAGCACGACGACACCGATCTCGTTCTCGTCGAGGTTCTGGGCGAGGCCCAGCGTGCCGTCGGCGAAGCGGATGAGCTCGTTGGCCATGACGCCGGGAAGCCCCTCGACGTGCGCGATGCCGTCGGCCGCGTCGATGACGTGGCCGACCTCGGTCGCCGCCACCTTGCCGGGGGCGTACGACTTCGCGAAGTTCTTCAGCGCGTCGCGGATCTCGTCCGGGCTGATCGTCAGTTCTGCCATGTTCTTCCCTTTTCGTTCGAGAGCCCGTTCGGGTTCTCGGCTGGTTGTCGTGAGCCGGGCCTAGCCGGCCAGCTGAAGCTTCAAGTCGTTGAGTCGTGCGGCGATGCTGCCGTCGGTGACCTCATCGCCCACCTGCACGCGCACGCCGCCGATGAGCGACGGGTCGACGATCTGGTTGATGACGTGCTCGCGGCCGTAGCGGCTCGCGATCGACGCGGCGACGTTGGACCGCTGAGCAGCCGTGAGCGGCGCAGCGACCGTGACGGTCGCGATGCCCTTGCCCGCGGTGTCGGCGGCCGTGGTCGCGGCACTGCGCACGAGCTCGCCGATGCGGCGGCCGCGAGGCTGCTGCACGAGGTGGCCCGCGATCGCGCGGCTGTGCGCCGAGGCGCGCGAGCCGAGCAGGTCGGTGACGAGCGCGAGCTTCGAGGCTGCGGTGCCGCGCTTGCTGCCGATGGCGAGCTCGAGCTCAGCATCCGACGTGACCGCACGGCCGAACTCGAACAGCTCGGCCTCGATCACGCCGTCAGTGGGCGCGTTCGCGGCGATCGCACGGATGCCGATCTCCTCGATGCCGGCCAGCAGGTCGTCTCCGCTCGACCAGCGGCTCGCGACCATCGTCTGCAGCAGACCGCGCGCCGCGGCACCGAGCTCGGAGAACACGGTGTCGACGAGTGCCGTCGTGCCGGCGGCGTTGGCCGAGGGGTTCGAGAGTGCGTTCAGCAGCTGCGGCGACGAGCCGATGGTGCGCGCGGCGGCGAGCAGCTGCTCTCCGGCGGCGAGGTCGATGCCCTTCGCTGCCGAGAGAGCCGTGCGCGCCGACTCGAGCGCGCTGCGCGTCGCAGAACCCATCGTTACTTGGCCGCCTTCGTGGTTGCCGTCGAGTCGCTCTCGAGGTCGGCCAAGAAGCGGTCGACGAGCGAGGTGGCGCGCTTGTCATCGGTGAGGCTCTCGCCGATGACGCCGCTGGCGAGGTCGAGCGCGAGCGTGCCGACCTCGGCGCGCAGCGACACGAGGGCCGCCTGGCGCTCTGCCTCGATCTGCTGCTGAGCCGTCGCCGTGACGCGGGCCGCTTCGGCCTGCGCCTGCTCTTTGAGCTCGGCGAGGATCACGCCGCCCTCAGCACGGGCCTTCTCGCGGATCGTCGCGGCTTCGGCGCGCGCCTCGGCGAGCAGCTTGTTGTACTCCTCGAGCGCAGCCTTCGCCTCGGCCTGCGCCGACTCGGCCTTCTCGATGCCGCCCTCGATGAGCGCAGCACGCTCGTCGAGCATCTTCTGCATGCGCGGCAGCACGACGCGCCAGAACAGCAGCAGAACGAGGATGAACGGAATGAGCGAGTAGACGATGTCGTACCACGCCGGAAGCAGCGGGTTCGGCGCCTCGTCGGCCGCGATGATGAGCTCTGCGAGCATGAGGGGCTCTCTTAGTTGGTGAAGATGAAGTACGTCGCGATACCGATGAACGCGAGTGCTTCGGTGAAGGCGATACCGATGTACATGAGCACCGTGAGGCGGCCCTGCAGCTCGGGCTGGCGGGCGACCGACTCGATCGTCTTGCCGACGACGAGACCGACACCGATACCGGCACCGATGGCCGAGAGGCCGTAGCCGACGGTCGCGATGTTGCCGTTGATCTCGGCGAGAACCGTGTTTGCGTCCACGAGGGGTGTTTCCTTCCGTTGCGAAGTGAGCCGAGCGGCTGCCCGGCTCCGGGTCGTTAGTGCTCGTCTGCCAGCGCGAGCTGGATGTAGACAGTGGTCAAGAGGGCGAAGACGTAGGCCTGCAGCACCGAGACGAGAATCTCGAAGAAGGTGAAGGCGGTGCCGAAGGCGAGGGTCACGGCGCTCGCGGCGATCCACCAGCCGCCGAGTTCGACCATGAAGAACGCGGTGGCCGAGAAGAACAGCACGAGCAGCAGGTGCCCGACGATCATGTTCATGAGCAGTCGGAGGGTGAGCGTGACCGGCCGCAGCACGAACATCGAGATGAACTCGATCGGCGTCACGATGATGTAGAGCGGCCACGGCACGCCGGGCGGGAAGAGGGCGTTGCGCAAGAAGGTCCACGGGTGCTTGCGCAGACCCGCCCAGACGAACGCGATATAGGCGGCGACGGCGAGCACGAGCGGCAGGCCGATGACCGAGGTGCCGGCGATGTTGATGCCCGGCACGATGCCCGTCAGGTTCATGAACAGCACGAGGAAGAACATCGTCGTGATGAGCGGCAAGAAGCGCTTGCCGTCTTTCTGGCCGAGAAGGTCTTCGACGATGCTCTTACGCACGAACTCGAGGCCGAGCTCGATGGTGCCCTGGAACCGCCCGGGCACGAGCTGCATCTTGCGGGTGCCGAGCCAGAAGAGCAGGAAGATGAGCGCCACGATCACGAGCCGCAGCAGCATGATGCGGTTCATCTCGAAGAATTCGTTGCCTTCGAAGAAGATCGCCGGCGGGAAGAAGTCGAGGATCGACGGACCCTTGAACTCCGGAGCGTCTGTCGCAGGAGCGGTCGCGAAAGCGAGGATGGGGATCAAGGCAACAGCGCTCAGGGGAGTCTCCAGCATCGGGGCGACACGCGGGGCATCGCGGCGATTGGCGGCGGTGGTTCCACCCTACCAAGAGAACAGACGATCGATGAACCGTGCCTCAGGCGTCGAACGGGCCGAGAGACCTGATCGTCGCGGCACCGATCACAGGTCGGGAATCTCGTCTTTGCTCGGCAGCCGCACGTCGCTCACATAGGGCACGCGCGACCGCGTGACGGCGATGATGTCGGTCACGAGCCCGCCGACGACAGCGACCACGAGAGTCACGAAGAGCACCGTCGGCTCGACGAACGGCGCATCGCGCAGGGTGATCACGAGCGCGAGGAAGGCGATGAACTTGAGGATCCACGAGCCGATCACGATGCCGAAGTAGGCGGGCGACAGCAGGTCGCTGCCGGTCACACGATCAGCGACGAGGATGCTCGCAGCGGTCAGCCCGAGGAAGACGAAGGCCATTCCGGCACCGATGAGGGCGCTCAGCAGACCGGGCAGCTCGGCGATGAGCGCCCCGACGACGCTGCCGATGATCGCGATCGCGAAGGTCAGGGCTCCCCCGTAGATGAGGGAGAGGCGCAGAGCGGGGGCGGCACTCGAGGGGCGCGGGTCTGAGGGGCGCGGGGCTGTCGAGCTCGTCATCGGGTCTCCTCCTGGTGGGGAACGGTCAACTCATCGGAGAGGTCGCTGTCATCGAGGTCATCGGGGGCAGCAGCATCCAGCGGGTCGAATCGGGCGAGCGTGATCTCACTGTCGGGGGCCGACTGCGCGGCTGCCTCGATGCGCTTGCGGCGGCTGAGGGGCGCGAGCGTGAACGCCGTGCAGACGATGAGCCCGATCACGATTGCCGTGAGCGCCCACCACCAGGCGACGAAGAGGAACATGAGGGTGCCGAACGCGACGACCGTGGTCCAGCCGTAGAAGATCAGCACGGCGTGGAAGTGCGAGTGGCCCATGTCGAGCAGCCTGTGGTGCAGGTGCTTGCGGTCAGCGCTGAACGGCGACTTGCCGGCGCGCAGGCGTCGCAGCACGGCGAGCCCGAAGTCGAGCAGCGGCACGACGAGCACGGCGAAGGGCAGGAGCAGCGGCAGGAAGGCCGTCACGAGCTGACTGGGGTCGATGTTGGGCGTGATCTGGCCGGTCACCGAGATGGTCGAGACGGCCATGAGCATGCCGACGACGAGGGCTCCCCCGTCGCCCATGAAGATCTTCGCGGGGTGCCAGTTGAACGGCAGGAACCCCGCGGTCGCACCCAGCAGCACGGCCATGACGAGCGAGGCGAGGTTGAAGGCCGTCTGCGCCGTGTCGATCGAGAGCAGGTAGCTGTAGATGAAGAACACGGTGCCGGCGATGATCGTGACGCCCGCGACGAGGCCGTCGAGGCCGTCGATGAAGTTGACGGCGTTCATCACCAGCACCACGGCGAGCACCGTGATGATGAGCGACATCGTCGGCGAGAGCACCGTGATGCCGTTGTTGGGCCCGATCGGCAGCGAGGTCAGCTGCAGGCTCGACCAGGCGAGAAACCCGGCGACGAGCAGCTGGCCGGCGAGCTTCGTCATCCAGTTGAGGTCGTAGAGGTCGTCGATGACGCCGATGGCCAGCATGACGAGTGCTGCGAGCACGATCGCGATGATGGGGAACGGGTCGGCGAAGACGAGGTTGAACCAGCTGATCTGCGAGGCGATGGCGAGGGCGACGACGATGCCGACGACGATCGCGATACCCCCGAGTCGCGGCGTAGGCGAGGTGTGCACATCGCGATCACGGATGCCCGGATACAGCTTGTAGCGGTGGCCGAGCCGCAGCACGGCCCACGACGCCGCGAAGCTCACCAGCCCGGCGATCAGGGCGACGAGCAGGTAGAAGGTCACGCCACGAGCTCCGCGCCGACGACACGGGCGATCTCGTCGGCGGGGATCACGCCCCGACGCACGATGCGCAGCTTGCCCTCGGGCATGTGCAGGTTCGTGGCATCGACGATCGTGGAGGCCTGGTCGCTGCCCGGCTCGACCTCGACGCCGACCGTGCCGCCGTCGAGGTACACGCTCACCCGGTCGCCGAGCATCGCGAGCGCGTCAGCCGCGGTGCGGGCGGCGGGCATCCCGCTGATGTTGGCGCTCGAGACCGCGAGCGGGCCGGTATCGGCGAGCAGGTGCAGGGCGTGACGGTTGTCGGGCATGCGCAGGGCGACGGTGCCCTTGGTCTCGCCGAGATCCCACAGCAGAGACTCGCGCGCCTCGACGATGACGGTGAGCCCGCCGGGCCAGAACTCTTTCACGAGCTTCTCGACGGCGTCGGGCACGTTCTCTGCGAGCGCGTTGAGGGTCGGGATGCCCGGGATAAGCACGGGCGGCGGCGCATCGCGGCCCCGCTCTTTGGCATCGAGCAGGCGCTGAACGGCCTCGGCGCGGAAGGCGTCGGCCGCGAGACCGTAGACGGTGTCGGTCGGCAGCACGACGAGCTCGCCCCGACCGATGGCGCCGCGTGCCGCCCGCAGACCCTCGAGCAGCTCGCTCTCGACAGAGCAGTCGTACACGGCGGTCATGATGCGTTCATCGTACTGGGGCAGACTGAGGGGCGTGACCCTGCTCTTCGTGTTCGACATGGACGACGTGCTCTACGACTACGACTGGCGTGCCCGCATGGCCGAGTTGACCGTCATCACCGGGCATGACCTGCACGAACTGCGCCGCCGGTGGTGGATCAGCGGCATGGAGTGGGAGGCCGAGGCGGGCGACCCCGGCGACCCCGACGAGTACCTCGCTCGAGTGTCGGGCGTGATCGGGGCTGAGATCTCGCGCGACGAGTGGGTGCGCATCCGCTCGCAGGCCACGCGCGCCCGACCCGCCGCCCTCGACGCCGTGCGCCGCGCCGCCGAGCTCGGGCAGGTCGCGCTGCTGACGAACAACGGCATCCTCATCCACCACCACCTGCACGAGGTCGCCGCGGAACTCGTGCCCATCATGGGGCGCGAGAACCTGCACGCCTCGGCATCGTTCGGGGCGCGCAAGCCCGACCCGCTCGTCTTCGAGCGCGTGCTCGCGCACTATGGGGCCGCGGCCGCCGACACATTCTTCGCCGACGACCTCGTCGAGAATGTCGCGGGGGCCGAGTCGATCGGCATCACCGGTCACCTCTACGTCGACGAGGCCTCGCTGCTCGCGGCGATCGAGGCCTTCGCCGCCGAAGCCCGGGCCGCCTGATGCTGCACCTTGGCGTCATGGCGACCTCGCGCAAGCCCGATGAGCGGCGCCTGCCGATCCACCCGGGCCACCTCGAGCGCATCGACGCCGACCTGCGCGCGAACATGACCCTGGAGCGCGGCTACGGTGCGCGATTCGGCATCGCGGATGCTGAGCTCGAGCCCCTCGTCGCCGGAATGGCCGACCGTGCCGAGGTCATCGCCCGTGCCGACGTCGTGCTGCTGCCGAAGCCGCAGGCCGTCGACCTTGCTGACCTGCGCGACGGCCAGGTGCTGTGGGGCTGGCCGCACTGCGTGCAAGACCGTGCGATCACGCAGCTCGCGATCGACAAGAGCCTCACGCTCATCGCGTGGGAGGCGATGAACCACTGGCGTTCCGACGGCAGCTTCGGGCTGCACGTCTTCCACAAGAACAACGAGCTCGCCGGCTACTGCTCGGTGATCCACGCCCTGCAGCTGTGCGGCTCGACGGGCGACTACGGCCGCCGCCTCACCGCGGTCGTGATCGGGTTCGGGGCGACCGCGCGAGGTGCGGTGACGGCGCTCAATGCGCACGGCATCCACGATGTGCGCGTGCTCACCAACCGTGACATCGCCGCTGTCAGCGCGCCCATCCCCTCCGTCGACATCGTGCAGTTCGAGCACGACGACGACCCCGCGATCGGCAGCACTGTCAACACCGACGACGGGCCGGTCGCCCTCGCCGCGTATCTCGCCGAGAACGACATCGTCGTCAACTGCACGCTGCAAGACCCGAACGCCCCACTGACCTACCTCGAGCTCGACGACCTCGACGCCTTCCGGCCGGGCAGCCTCATCATCGACGTGTCGATCGACGAGGGCATGGGCTTCAGCTGGGCGCGCCCGACCTCGTTCGCCGACCCGATGTTCACGGTGGGCGAGTCGACGAACTACTACGCCGTCGACCACAGCCCCTCGCTGCTCTGGAACTCGACGACGTGGGAGATCAGCGAGGCGCTCATGCCGTTCCTCCGCACCGTGATGGAGGGCCCGGCGTCGTGGGCCGAGTCGGACACGATCACGCGCGCGATCGAGATCGAGGATGGCCGGGTGCGCAACGCGGCGATCCTGACGTTCCAGGGTCGGTCGGCGGAGTACCCACACGTTCCCACGAGCGCTCTCGCCTAGGCCGTGTAGCTCGCTCTTCTCAACCCGAGGCAGTGACTGACACGACAAGCACTACCGCAAGGGCACCCGCGAAGATGACAAACACCGCCCCAAGCATGCGAGGGAATGACCGTGGCGTGGGCCGGGATTCGTGTCGATTGAACCACGCATCGGTCTTCTCCTGGCTGTGATCCATGAACCGACGAGCATCGTCGGAATAGGCAATCATCCACACACCGATAGCACAGAAGCCGACCAAGACAAGCAGCAAGGGAAGGGCCACGGCCCAATCTCGGACGTCGAGAGTCTGCGCCGCGGCCGCGATCACGAGTCTTCTGCCTGGAGCCGGGCAACCATCTCCGGGATGCGAACTGTGACTGCCGCCCAGAAGAGGTCGTCGTTCATGCCGACGTAGCCCGCGTGCGCGGCAATGTTGCGGGTTGCCTTAATCGCAGTGACTTCGTCGGGAGTCAGCCGCTCGGCGAGGTCCGCGAACTCAGGGCGCTCGAGAAGCGCCGCGAGACGGATGACGACCATGCTCGCCACGTCGTAGTGGGACGATCCCTCTGCGAAAGACTCGCGACCAGCTTCGATGACGGACTCGCACCGGTGCAGGATGCGCTGCAGTTCATTCCGGATGTTCTGAGCGTCCGTGCGCGAACGTCGAGCGGTGTCGCTCCGGGGCCGCGGCTCGAAGCGGCGCGCGTCGCCAGCGTCGGTCACAGCGCAACAGCCTCGAGTGCCGCTTCCGCGGCCTGCGGTGAGTCGGCGGTGTCCGTGACCACGTCGACCGGGAACCCAGTCAAGACGCGCACCTCTTCGGCGAACAACGCGAGATCGAACAAGTCGGTCTCGCGCCCGACCGACACAATCAGATCGATGTCGCTGTCGAAATGGTCTTCTCCGCGAACGGTCGAGCCGAAGACCCGAACCCGCTCGATCCCCCGCCGTGCCGCTATCGCGGTGATCTGATCGGCGAAGTCGGCGAGGGGCAGCGACGGTCGATAGTCGGCGGCACGCAGCACTCGCTCCAGCATCTCGTCTGAGGCACTGCGCGTGCCCTTCTCCATCTGTGCGAGGCTCGGCTGGCTGATGCCCGCACGTCGTGCAAGCTCGCTCTGGGTGAGCCCAGCGTCGAGTCGCGCCCGGCGGATGAGCTCACCGGGCTGCGTCGTGGAGAAGCGAGCCATGCGGTGAATATATCACCGCGATATATCTTCGAGAAGTGGATGCTGCGCTCAGCGGGTGGCGGTGGTCGCGCGGTCGCGGCCGAGCAGGTCGCGGTGCGAGGCGACCGCGGTGAAGCCGCCGTCGCGCACGATGGCGGCGATCGACTCGGCCTGCAGCTCGCCGTGCTCGATGACGAGCGTGCCGCCGGGTCGCAGCAGGCGGTGAGCCGTGACGACGAGCGCCCGCACGGCGTCCAGCCCGTCCACTCCCCCGTAGAGCGCGTGCTCGGGGTCGAAGAGGCGCACCTCGGGGTCGCGGGGAACCGCGCCCACGGGGATGTAGGGAGGGTTCGAGGCGACGACGTCGACGGTTCCGTCGAGCTCGGGGAGAGCATCCGCGAGATCGGCGAAGACGAGCCGCACGCGGTCGTCGCCGTAGCGGCGCACGTTGCGGGTGGTCCAGACGAATGCCTGGGGCGAGTTCTCGACCGCGACGACGTGCGCGTGCGGCACCTCGACGGCCATGGCGAGGGCGATCGCGCCGCTGCCGCTGCCGAGGTCGACGGCGAGGGGCTGCGGACTCGCGACGGCGGCAAGGGCATCGATCGCGAACTGCACGACGAGCTCGGTCTCGGGGCGCGGCACGAAGACTCCGGGGCCGACGGCGAGCTCGAGCGTGCGGAACGGCGCGAGCCCCGTGATGTGCTGCACGGGCTCGCGCAGCGCACGGCGCTCGATGAACTCGGTGACGGTCATGATCTGCTCGGCGTCGAGGGGGGCACCGACGAGCGCCTTGGCCTGCACCTGCCCGCGGCTCATGCCGAGCACGTGCCCGATGAGCAGGTCCGCGTCGGCCTCCGGGGTCGTGACGCCCGCATCGGCGAGCACGCGGATGGCATGGTCGCGCAAAGCGACGAGGTCAGGGATGCTCACGAGGAGGCGAGGTCGGTCACGCTTCGGTGTCGCCGATAGCGTCGAGGCGCGCTTCTTCGTCGGCCTGGATGCACGACTCGATGACAGGACCGAGCGCCCCGTTCATGACGGTGTCGAGGTTGTAGGCCTTGTACCCCGTGCGGTGGTCGGCGATGCGGTTCTCGGGGAAGTTGTAGGTGC
>SXMG01000115.1 GCA_005778835.1 Actinomycetota bacterium | reverse complement strand
CGCACGGGCAACGTCGACCTCGTCGCCCTCGGCATCAACCTCTTCACGCAGGGCATCGACCCGCAGCTCGACTTCAGCGACCTCGACGAGATCAAGCGCACAGCCGAGTACTGCAACCAGCTCAAGGTTCACGAGCGCAGCCCCTGGGCAGGCGACCTCGTCTACACGGCCTTCAGCGGCAGTCACCAAGACGCCATCAAGAAGGGCTTCGAGGCGATGGATGCTCGGGCTCAGGCTGAAGGCGTCAGTGTCGACGACCTCGTCTGGGGCGTTCCGTACCTGCCCGTCGACCCGAAAGACCTGGGCCGATCGTACGAGGCGGTCATCCGCGTCAACTCGCAGTCGGGCAAGGGCGGAGTCGCCTACCTGCTCAAGACCGACCACGCGCTCGACCTGCCGCGCAAGCTGCAGATCGAGTTCAGCGGCGTGGTGCAGGCCAAGACCGACGCCGAGGGCGGCGAGGTCACGAGCGACCAGATCTGGGAGATCTTCCAAGACGAGTACCTGCCGTCGACCGACCCCGACGCCAAGTGGGGCCGCTTCGAGCTGCTCTCGACGCGCACGGCGAGCGACATGACGGGCACGACGCAGCTCAACGCGACCCTGCGCGACGGAGAGGAGATCGCCGCGATTGAAGCGACCGGCAACGGTCCGATCGCGGCGTTCCTCACCATGATGGAGGGCCAGGGCATCGCGATTCGCCTCTTCGACTACGTCGAGCACGCGCTGTCGGCGGGCGGGGATGCTCACGCAGCGTCGTACGTCGAGCTCGAGGTCAACGGCCGCACCCTCTGGGGTGTCGGCATCGACCCCGACATCTCGACCGCGTCGCTCAAGGCCGTCGTCTCCGCCGTCAATCGTGCGATCCGACTCGAGAGCCCTGACCGCGAGCTCGTCAGCGCGTAGAACCTGCGCCGCTCGGCGGTGGCCCGCTGGCGGGCTGCCGCGGCATCCCGTGCCTCGATCTCCACAATTCAGGAGTTCGGGGCGTCGCGAGGCGTCGCTATGCCCTCGTTCAGGCGTGTCGCGGCTCGTCCCGGTCGCGTTCTCCTGAATTGTGGAGACGATCGGGCTGGTCGAGCAGCGCGAGTAGTTGCGTGACGTGAGCGCGCGTACGGAGCCGCACTACTGGCAGGTCGGGGCGTTCCGACATCGCCGCGCTGATCAGACCCCGATACTTCTTCCGGGTCGCGAACGCCCACCGGATAATTCCTTCGGGGTGGACGATCGCGTGACGGATGCCGGGCTCACGATTGCCGTTCCACAGCTCTTCACTTCGCATCGTTCGCCGCACTGTTCTCCATACGACCCGAGCGAACGTGAGGGGGAATGGGGAATCGATCCAGACCAGCAACGTCGCGCGGTCCAGGATCGCGGGTCGCACAGCGCGATACTGCCACTCCGTGATCCAAGCTGGCTGTCGAACGAGCGCGGTGACGTCGTCGACGAACTGCGGTCGCGGAGTCCAGTCCGGCCCCCAGTGCAGAGAGTCGAGCTCGGTGTGCGGAAGGTCGAGCATCCGGCTCATCGCCTGGGCGAGAGTCGTCTTTCCGGCCCCGGAGACTCCCGCGATCGCGATGCGGGCTCCCGGATGCTGCGCCATCGTAGCCGCCGTGGCGACGTCGATCATCCCGGCCGCTGCACGCATGCCACGAGGCTACCCGGGGGAGTCGGCGCCGACCTGCTCCGCGGCGTCACGCTCGGCGGCGGGCGGCCGCGGCTCAGCATCCGGTTTCCAGGGTTGCGTGATCGCGAGCCACAGGGCCACCGCGACGCCCGCGTAGATGAGGTAGCCGGTGACCCAGGTCGCGAGCGCGGCTTCGACTCCTGCCCAGGCGAACGGCATGGGCATGAGCACGAGGAAGAACGACAGCAGGCCGACGGCGTAGAGGCCCGCCCACAGAGGCTTCGACCACATCCAGACCTCGTGGCCCGTGAGTCCGCGCACGGGCACGAGCGCGACAGGCAGGGCCGCGATGCCCGCCATCGTCATGGTCGCGAGCGCTTCGCGCAGCAGCACGAGGCCGAGCGGTGGGAGCCCATCGGGGCTGGCCGACGCGGCGTCGAGCACGGCGGGTTCGAGGGCCGCGTAGGTGATCCACGCGAGCAGGGCGAGGCCGTAACCCCACGCCAGCCCGGCGAGCGCGACGCGCACGCGCGCGGCGGTCGCGAGGGTCGCGCCGACCGCGACTCCGGCGACGAGACCGAAGACGATGCCCGGTTCGAACCCGGTGAGGCGGGTGACGATCACGGCGCCGAGCACGATCAACAGCGTCGCGGGGCGCACGTCGAGGCGAGCATCCACGCCGGCGATGAGGCGCGGCAGCAGAATCAGCATCGCGACCCACCCGAGCAGCACTTCGAGCGTGAAGCCCAACACGATCGACAGCAGCACGCGAGGCGTGCTCGCTCCGGTGCCGAAGTCGGGGTCGACGAAGCCGCTCATCACCGCGGCTGCGAGCAGGGTCGCGGCGGCGAGCGGCAGGCCCCGTTTCGCCGTGGATGCTCGCGCCCACCACGCCCGCACCCGCTCGCCGGTCGCGCGCAAGCCGGTCGGCAACCCGCTGCCGAGCTTCTCGCGCCGTGCTGCGACGCTCGCACGCCACGCCGCAACCTTCTCGGCCCCCGTGCTCGACGCGCTGTTGAGCAGCGCGGTCGGCAGCGCGAGCAGGATCACGAGCACGAGGGTCAGCAGCACCGCGGTCAGCACTTGCTGCGGCGCGAGGGTGTCGGCGGGCGCAGCCAGTTCGCTGAACGTGCTGGGGGTGCTCGGCGCGACCGGCGCGTCGACGGGCGCGGCGAGCACCACGGGCTCCGGCTCGGGCTCGGGGCAGAGCGACTCGTCGAGCACGCACGGGTCGCCGCTCGCCAGCGCAGTGTCGAGCTCGAGGTTCGACCCCCACCACTCCTTGCTGAGAGTCGGGCTGCACGAGACCAGGTCGCTCGGGGTCTCGCGCGCGGTCGCCGTGAGGCTCGAGGTCGTCGCTGTGGCGGTCCCTTCCGTGGCGGTCCTGTAGCGGTCGGGGTCGCCTTCCTCGGCGCACACGTCGCCGAATTCGGGCTCTGACCACGAGAAGTTCACGGCGCCGTCGACGATCGGAAGGTTGCTGTCGAACTGCAGCCACCGAGGGCCAGTGGTGATGGTGCACGCGCCGTCGACGCAGGTCAGCGTCATCGACACCGGGTCGGTTCGCCTGTCTTGTGTCTCACCGTCGCGCGAGAACGAATCGCGCGCCAAGGTTCCTTCATAAACGAGCTCGCCGTTGCCGAAGCTGACGGCGGGGTCGCTGGTCGAGTTGTCTGCACCCCGTGTGACTGACGTCGGCTCCGCAACGGCCGGGGACGCAGAGCCCGCGAGCGCTGGGCAGAGCACCGTCGTGCTCAGCAGGGCCAGTGCGAGCATCCGGAGCGTGCCGAAGACGTTCCCTCGCGAGTCGCTCACGAGATCCTCCTTGAGCGGAGTTCGGGTTTCCGCTGCGCTGATGCTAGCCCCGCGTGCGCGCGCTCGGTAGCCCTGCCCTGCTGCCCGCTCAGTCGGTCGAGCGCGCCCAGTCGGCGAAGCGGATGCCCGGGCCGGGCACCCCGGTCGTGTGCAGCCCCGCGCGGTAGGCGGCGGCGAGCGCGCCGGGCAGGTGCCACTCGACGACCCTGCGCTCGGCGGCCTCGGGCGCGGCGCCTCGTGCCCCGAGCCACTGGCGAGCAAGCTCGGCCATCGGCAGCACCTCGGGGCCGCCAAGATCGTCGACCCGGCCCTGGGCCGGCGCCTCGGTGACGAGCGACACGAGCCGCTCGGCGACCGCCGCCGTGCTGACCGGCTGGAACGGCACATCGAGCGTGATGAGGCGCGGCAGGCGTCGCTGTGCGGAGAAGAACCCCGCGACGAAGTCGTGGAACTGCGTCGCCCGCAGAATCGTGAACGGCACGCCCGACTCGGCCACCAGTTCTTCACACACAAGCTTCGCGCGGTAGTAGCCGAGCGGCACACTGTCGACGCCGACGATCGACAGGTAGACGAGGTGCTGCACACCCGCGGTACGCGCGGCCTGCAGCAGATGCCGGGTCGCGCGAGCATCCGACCGCCGATTTGTTGCCAGGTGAAGAACGGTCTCGACGCCATCAAGAGCTGCGGCGAGACCGGCCCCTGACTGCAGGTCGGCGACGACGTGCCCGTGCCCGGGGCGGCGACTCAGGATGCGCGGCTCGGCGCCCGCCGCGCGCATAGCCTCGACGGTGGGACGGCCGAGGGTTCCGGTGCCGCCGGTGATGAGCAGGGTCATGGTGCTCCTCTCGCGGGCGCGCCGATCGCGCCCTCTCAGAGTCGACCGGGCAGGTCGTCGATCTGTGACAGAGCCGCGGCGGCGAAGCGCGCGAGCTTGTCAGGGGCCCGCACGATGAGCACCCCGCGCACCCCCTCGTCGCCGATGTCGAGAGCCCAGAGCGCGACGGGCTCAACGCCGGTCGGCTCATCGGCGACGGCCAAGAAGGCGGTCGCGCCGTTCGCTTGTACCGGGATGCTGCGCACACCCTGCCCGAACTTTTCGAGCACCCCGAGCACGAAGCGCGCGACCTGCTCGGCCCCGTGCACAGGCCGGCGCGCGGCGCTCACGACTCCGCCGCCGTCGCTGATGGCCACGGCGTCGCCGACGAGCACCGCTTCGAGCGCGGCCAGGTCGCCGCCCTGCGCCGCCGCGACGAAGGCGGCGAGCACACGGTCGCGCTGCTGAGGGTCGACGGCCTGACGCCGGTGGCCCTCGAGGGCTCGGCGCCCGCGCGAGACCAGCTGGCGGGCAGCGGCCTCGCTCGTTTCCAGCACTTCGGCGAGGCTCGGGTAGTCGTAGGCGAAGGCTTCACGCAGCACGAGTGCCGCGCGCTCCGGGCCGCTCAATCGTTCGAGCAGCAGCAGCGTGGCGAAGTCGAGCGCCTCGGCACGCTCAGCGCCGAGGGCGGGGTCGGCGCTCGTGTCGACGGGCTCGGGCAGCCAGGGGCCGACATAGTGCTCACGACGCACGCGCGCCGAGTCGAGCGCGGTGAGCGACAGTCGCGTGACCATGGTCGTCAGTTACGCGTCAGGGTTCGAGATATCGGCGCTCGCGACGGCGCTCCAGCGCGGCCACGCATCTTGCACGACGTCTTCTGCTTCTGCCCACGAGCCGAGCATCCGGTAGGCCAGCCCGGTCAGCCGAGGTCGAGCCGACTCAAACACTTCGACTGCATCTGCCGTCATGCGCTCACCTGCCCTGTCGGCTCGCCCCGGGGATGGGGGAGCGGCGGCGGACGCGTGGCGCAGAGCCGACCACCGGGATCGATGAGGTCGTCGGGTGCAGGTGGATCACCCCTGTCGACGTAGTCACCGTGCGCCCGCGATCGTCCAACCGGTCGTCACTGTCGCGCCGCCCCCGCTTCGGGAGCGCGGGTAGCTTCGGCAGTCGCGTGATTGCGCGCTGCTCGGGCAGGCTCCAGCCGAACAGCACCGAGGCCATGCGCACGCCAAAGGTGACCGCCACGCCAATCGCGCCAGCGAGAAAGACATCGGTCTCGAATGCCAACAGCAGGGCGATGGTGCCCGAGCCCGCTGCCGCGGCGACGGCGTAGAGCGATCCGACGTGCATGAGCGCGATGGGAAGGTTCAGCAGCAGGTCGCGCAGAATCGAGCCGCCGACAGCCGCGAGTACCCCGACAAAGACGGCGGCGACTTCGGGCAGTCCGAGGGCGAGTGCCTTGGTCGTACCGATTGCCCCGAACAGGCCGATCGTGAGCGCGTCGAGCACGGTGATAAGCGGGTTGACCCGCGAGAACACGCGCTCAAGAAGCATGCCGAGCAGTGCGGCGCCGGTCGCGACAACGACGTACCAGTTCGACTGCAGCGGCGCGAGCGGCACGTTCAGCAGCAGATCGCGCAGCAGACCACCGCCGAAGCCGACGACGATGCCGATGATCGCGACCCCGAGCCAGTCGAGGCGGCGGTCGCGGAACTGCGCCGCGAACAACGCTCCCTGCAGCGCTCCGATGCCGACCGCGAGCAGGTCGGCCCAGAGGGGGATGACAAAGACGTCGGCCACACGCCCATTCTGGTGGGTGGATGCTCTCCGCGCGCCGCACGGGTCGGCCGGGTTCGTGTCATCTGCACCCGAAGTGCTAGACTCTGTTCAGGTCAGCATGACTATAACAACTCGGGCCGCACGGAGGGAGCATCCATGACCGACATCGCGATCGCCGTCTCGACGGTCATCTTCGCTCTCCGGCCCGATGCCTCGGGCGCACCGAGCGTGTGGCTGCCGCTCGTGCGCCGCACGCGCGAGCCCTTCCTCGACCGCTGGGCGCTGCCCGGCGGCATGGTGCGCCCCGACGAGAGCCTCGAGGGCGCCGCGCGCCGCAACCTCGGCGAGACGACGCTCCTCGAGCCGACCTACCTCGAGCAGCTCTACGCCTTCGGCGACGTCGACCGCTCGCCCGACCAACGCATGGTGTCGGTCGTCTACTGGGCGCTCGTGCGGCCTGACGAGGCTGAGCGGGTGACCCTCGGCGACAACGTGCGCTGGTTCGCCGCCGACGACCTGCCCGACCTCGCGTTCGATCACAACCTCATCGTCGACTACGCCCTGTGGCGGCTGCGCACGAAGATGGAATACTCGCGCATCGCCCACGCCTTCCTCGGCCCGCGCTTCACGCTCGCCGAACTGCGCGAGGTCTACGAAGCCGTGCTGCAGAAGCCGCTCGACCCCGCGAACTTCCGTCGGCAGATGGAGACGAGCGGCGTGATCGAGCCGACCGGCGACGTCGTCACGGGCGGTCGTCACCGACCGCCGCGTCTCTACCGCTACACCGGTGCCGTCGAACTTGTCGACGCCGGCCCCCTCAACCGCAGCTCCTCACCCGCAAAGGCCCTCGCATGACCACGATCGACGCCAGCGTCGCCACGACCATCCGCCTGATCACGAACGGCCAGGCTCCGGGCGAGACCTGCACCCCTGAACTCGATAAGGGCCCGTGGGAGTTCGACCCGACCCCCGGCTACGGCCCCGGATCGTCGATGTACGACGTCATTCCGACCGGCTCGCCCCGCCAGGGCGCTCTACCGCGCGAGTATCAAGACGCCTCGAACGACGAGCTGCACGCCCGCATCCGGGCCGCGAAAGAGACGCTCGGCGACCGCCTCGTGATTCTCGGCCACTTCTACCAGCGCGACGAGGTCGTGCAGCACGCCGACTTCCTCGGCGACTCGTTCCAGCTCGCCAATGCCGCCCTCACGAAGCCCGACGCCGAGTACATCGTGTTCTGCGGTGTGCACTTCATGGCCGAGACGGCCGACATCCTCGCGCGCGATGAGCAGCGCGTGATCCTGCCGAACCTGGCTGCGGGATGCTCGATGGCCGACATGGCCGACATCGACTCTGTGCAGGCGGCGTGGGACGAGCTGCTCTCGGTCTACGGCACCGAGCCCGACGCCGAGGGCCGCGCACCGATCATCCCCGTCACCTACATGAACTCCTCGGCTGCGCTCAAGGCGTTCTGCGGTGCGAACGGCGGCATCGTCTGCACCTCGTCGAATGCCAAGACGGTGCTCGAGTGGGCCTTCGAGCGCGGGCAGCGCGTGCTGTTCTTTCCCGACCAGCACCTCGGTCGCAACACCGCGAAGGCCATGGGCGTGCCGCTCGAGCTCATGCCGATGTGGAACCCGCGTCGCCCGCTCGGCGGGTCGACTGTTGACGGGCTGCTCGACGCGAAGGTCATCCTGTGGCACGGCTTCTGCAGCGTGCACAAGCGCTTCACCGTCGGGCAGGTCGAGCAGGCGCGCGCCGATCACCCGGGCGTGCGCGTCGTCGTGCACCCCGAGTGCCCGATGGAGGTCGTGGATGCGGCCGACGAGGCGGGGTCGACGGACTACATCCGGCGCGCTGTCGACGGCGCGACCGAACCCACGACCTTTGCCATCGGCACCGAGGTCAACATGGTCAATCGGCTCGCGGCCGAGTACCCGCAGCACACGATCTTCTGCCTCGACCCCGTCATCTGCCCCTGCTCGACGATGTACCGCATCCACCCCGGCTATCTCGCCTGGGTGCTCGAAGAACTCGTCGCCGGGCGCGTCGTCAACGAGATCGTCGTCGACCCGGCGGTGCAGGCCGACGCCAAGCTAGCGCTCGAGCGCATGCTCGCCGCGAAGCCTCGGGATTAGGTCATGGCGCACATCCTCGTCATCGGCAGCGGCATGGCCGGCCTCGTGGCCGCGCTGCGCGCCGCGCGGCGGCACGACGTCACGATCGTCACGAAAGACGTGCTCACCGCGGGCTCGACCGCCTGGGCGCAGGGCGGCATCGCCGCCGCCGTATTCCCCGACGATTCGGCCGAGCTGCACGCGTGCGACACGCTGCTCGCCGGCGCGGGGCTGAGCGATCCCGCCGCCGTCGACATCCTCTGCACCGAGGGGCCCGGCCGGGTGCACGACCTCGTCGGCCTCGGGGTGGCCTTCGACCCTGCGCCGGGCGCCGTCGCACCCTTCGACGACGTGAACGACTGGGCCCGCGGGCTCGAGGCCGCGCACTCGGTCGCGCGCATTCTGCACGCGGGGGGCGACGCCACCGGCCGAGTGATCGAGACGGCTCTCGCTGCCGCGGTGCGCGAGGGGCGCATCCGGGCCGCCGAATTCGCGCGCGCCACCGCGCTCCTCGTGCGCGACGGTGCGATCGCTGGTGCTGTGGTCGAGAGCCCGGCCGGCGTCGAGCACGTCGCGGCCGATGCCGTGATCATCGCGACGGGCGGCAACGGGCGGCTCTACCGGCACACGACGAATCCGCCCGTGTCGACGGGCGACGGCGTGCTGCTCGCCTACGCTGCGGGCGCGGCGATCGCCGACCTCGAGTTCGTGCAGTTCCACCCCACGGTGCTCGCCGGGGGAGGACTCGTCTCCGAGGCCGTGCGCGGCGAGGGTGCGACGCTGCTCGACGCCGACGGCCGGCGGTTCATGCTCGACATCGACCCGCGTGCTGAGCTCGCGCCGCGCGACATGGTGGCGCGCGCGATCGCCCGCCAGATGCGGCTGCAGGATGGCCATCCTGTGCTGCTCGACGCCACGATGCTCGGCGCTTCTGTCTTGGCCGAGCGCTTCCCGACGATCGACGCGCTCGTGCGTGCCACGGGCGTCGACTGGTCGGTCTCGCCCGTGCCGGTGACCCCCGCGGCGCACTACGCCATGGGCGGCGCCCTCACCGACATGGATGGCCGCACGACGGTTCCGGGCTTGTTCGCTGTGGGCGAAACCGGGTCGACGGGCGTGCACGGCGCCAACCGCCTCGCGTCGAACTCGCTGCTCGAGGCCGTCGTGGTGGGCTGGCGCGCGGGCGACGCCGTCGGCGCCGCGGGCTCGGCGCCCGCGCTGCCCCTCCCCGCCCTGCGCGACGCGGGCCCGGCGTCGACCTCCACAATTCAGGAGTCGCCGACGGCAGAGCAGCTCGACACCCCCGTGCCGCTCGTGCGCGAGATCGCGGCCGACGCTCTCGCTGACGGAACGGTCGCGTGGACGGCTGACCGCATCCGCGACCGCGCCTGGCAGGCGTTGGGTCTCGAACGCATGGGTGACGAGATGGCCGATTTCGCCCGAGAACTTAGCTGTGCTCGCCCTGCCGACGACGAGGCTCGCTCGCTGCTGCCGCTCGCGCGCTTGACCGCGGCCGCCGCGCTCGCTCGCACCGAATCACGAGGCGCGCACTGGCGCGACGACTTTCCCGAGACCGACCCCGCGCAGCGCGTGCGGCGTGTCGTCGTGCGCCCAGCATCCGAATCTCCTGAATTGTGGAGATCGGATGCTCGCGCGGAGGTGCCCGCATGAGCCACGACCTGCAGGGCTCGACGCTCGCGAGCATCACGGCCATCGTCGATCGGGCGCTCGACGAAGACGCGCCCTGGGGTGACGTCACGAGCGAAGCCGCGATTCCGGTCAGCGCCGCGGCCACGGCCCGTATCGTCAGCCGCGTCGACGGCGTCTTCGCTGGCGGCCTGCCGCTCGAGCTCGCCTTCACGCGCGTCGAGCCCAGCGTGCGCGTTGAACATCACCTCGCCGACGGTGACCCGATCGCGCCCGGCACGGTCATCGCTACGATCACGGGCACAGCGCGCGGCATCCTGCGCGGGGAGCGGGTCGCGCTCAACCTCGCACAGCGGCTGAGCGGCGTCGCGACCCTGACCCGGCGCTACGTCGACGCCGTGGCCGACGCCGTCTCCGCGTCCGGCCAGCCCGTGCGCCTCGTCGACACCCGCAAGACCACGCCCGGGCTGCGCGTGCTCGAGAAGGCCGCCGTGCGCGCGGGGGGCGGGCACAACCACCGCTTCTCGCTCAGCGACGCCGTGATGCTGAAAGACAACCACCTGGCGGTGCTGAAGTCGCAGGGGCTCGACCTCACCGAGGCTATCCGCGCCGTGCGGTCGCGCATCCCGCACACGATGCACCTCGAGGTCGAGGTCGACCGGCTCGACCAACTGCCCGCCGTCATCGCCGCCGAGCCCGACACGATCATGCTCGACAACTTCTCGCTCGATGACCTGCGGGCCGGGGTCGCCCGCATCGCCGGTCGCGCCACGGTCGAGGCGAGCGGCGGCGTGACGCTTGAGACCGTGCGCGCGATCGCCGAGACCGGCGTCGACGTCATCTCGGTCGGCGCGCTGACCCACAGTGCTCCGGCGCTCGACCTGGGGCTCGACATCGTGATCGACGCGGCACCGGCAGGCTCTGGGCCGGGCGACGGTGCCGGCGGCGGGCGTTAGCGAGCATCCGTGACCCTCATCGATCTCGACCAGGCCGCGACCACCGCGACCCGCCGTGAGGTGCTCGAAGCGATGTGGCCGTGGCTCACGGGCGAGCATGGAAACCCCTCGTCGACGCATGCACTCGGCCGCCGGGCTGCCGACGCCCTGGCGGATGCTCGCTCGCGCATCGCCCGCATCGCCGGCGTGCGCCCGGCGCAGGTCGTCTTCACGAGCGGCGGAACCGAATCCGACAACCTCGCCGTCATCGGCCTCACCCTGGCGGCGATCGCCCGGGGCCGCGATCGGCACGTGCTCGTGAGCGCCATCGAGCACGAGGCCGTGCTCGAATCGGCCGCGTACCTCGAGCGCTGGCACGACGTCGAGATCACGCACGTTCCGGTCGACGCTGACGGCGTGGTGGATGTTGATGCCGCGGTCGCCGCCCTCCGACCCGGCACGGCACTCGTGAGCGTGCAGGCCGCGAACAACGAGGTCGGAACCCTGCAGCCGCTCGACGCCATGCTCGCGGCCGCGCGCTCCATGGGCGCCGTCGTGCACACCGATGCCGTGCAGTACGCCGGGTGGTACTCCCTGACAGACCTGTCAGCCCTCGACGCAGTGACGATCTCGGGCCACAAGCTCGGCGCCCCGAAAGGCGTCGGAGCCCTGCTGCTGCCGACGGGCGCGCCGATCGAGCCCCTCATCCACGGCGGAGGGCAGGAGCGAGACCGCCGCTCGGGCACCGAGAACGTGGCGGGGGCCGTGGGGCTCGCCGTCGCGCTCGAACTGGCCGAGGCCGAGCGCGAGGCGCATCCGCTCGCCGCCCTCGAGGCGCAGCGCGACGGCTTCATCGCGCGCGTGCTCGAGTCCGTGCCCGGCGCGCAACTGACCGGCCACCCGACACGGCGGCTGCCGTGCCACGCCTCCTTCGTCGTGCCCGGCATCGGCGGCGAGCCGCTACTGATCGCGCTCGACGACCGCGGCATTCTCGCCTCGAGCGGCTCGGCGTGCGCGGCCGGTCGTGACGAGCCCTCGCCCGTGCTGTTCGCGATGGGCTACGACGCCGACACCGCCCGCACGGCGATCCGCTTCAGCTGGGGCGCCTCCACAATTCAGGAGTCTCTCGACACCGCCGCGCGAGAGCTCGCGGAATCAGCGGCCTCTCTGCGCGGCTTGGGCTGAGCATCCGCCGATTCTCCTGAATTGTGGAGACGCGCCCAGCGCGGCGAGTCCTGAATTGCGGAGACGAACCCCGCGAAACGGCCCCGAATCGCGGATGCCCGCCGCGCCGCCGGGCCGGTTCGCACCCGCGCGCGCGATACTGGAGCGGTGCCGACCTACCGTGACGAGATCGTCGTGCTGCGCACCCACACGCTGGGCGAAGCCGACCGCATCGTCACGATGCTGAGCCGCAACCACGGCAAGATCCGCGCGGTGGCCAAAGGCGTGCGGCGCACGGCGAGCAAGTTCGGGGCGCGTCTCGAGCCGTTCATGGTCGCTGACGTGCAGCTCTACGCGGGTCGCAGCCTCGACATCGTGCAGCAGGCCGAGAGCCTCGGCTCGTACGGTGCCGAGATCTCGAGCGACTACGGCAGCTACACCGCGGCCAACGTCATGGTCGAGACCGCCGATCGCGTCACGGGCGACGATGGCGGGGGAGTGCAGCAGTACCTGCTGCTGGTCGGCGCACTGCGCTCGCTGGCCCGTGGTGATCATCCGCCCGGGCTGACGCTCGACAGCTACCTGCTGCGATCGCTGTCGATCGCCGGATGGGCGCCGACCTTCGGCGACTGCGCCGTGACCGGCGCGCCCGGCCCCCACAGCGCGTTCGTAGTGCAGCTCGGAGGTGTGGTGTCTGACGAAGTGGCCCCGCCCGGCGCGCCGCGCGTCTCGGACGAGACGCGCGAGCTGCTCGGCGCCCTGCTCTCGGGCGATTGGGCCGCGGCCGAAGCCTCGTCGGAGCGCGCCCGCGCCCAGGCCAACGGCATCGTGGCGGCCTACACGCAGTTCCACCTCGAACGGGGGCTGCGATCACTGCCCCACGTCGACCGCGTCGATGCGCGCTACGACGCACGCGAGTCTGAGCGCGAGACCGCCCGCGCCGCGGCGCGTGAGCCGGCCGCCGCCGCGGCCTCCACAATTCAGGAGTCCGCGTGAGCAGAGACTCGCGACACGCCGAGCCGCTGCGTCCGCTCGACTGGACGGGCGAGCATCCTCCTGAATTGCGGAGAGAGGTCGTGCCGCAGCACGTCGCGATCGTCATGGACGGCAACGGCCGCTGGGCCAACCGTCAGGGCCTCACGCGCGTCGAGGGTCACCGCGCGGGCGAGGCAAGCCTGCTCGATGTCGTCGCCGGCGCCGTGCAGATCGGCGTCAAGCACCTCAGCGTCTACGCCTTCAGCACCGAGAACTGGAGCAGAAGCCCTGATGAGGTGCGCTTTCTCATGGGCTTCAACCGCGAGGTGCTGCGCCGCCGACGCGACCAGCTCGACGCCTGGAATGTGCGCATCCGCTGGGCCGGTCGTCGTCCGCGCCTCTGGCGCAGCGTCATCAGCGAGCTCGAAGAGGCGCAAGCCCGCACGGCCGACAACACGGGCCTCACGCTGACGATGTGCGTCAACTACGGCGGCCGCGTCGAGCTCGTGGATGCCGTGCGCGCCCTCGCCGCCGACGTCAAGGCCGGTCGCGTCGACCCCGCGCGCATCACCGAGCGCTCGATCGCGAAACACCTCTACGAGCCCGACCAGCCCGACGTCGACCTCTTCGTGCGGTCGAGCGGCGAGCAGCGCACGAGCAACTTCATGCTCTGGCAGAGCGCCTACGCCGAGATGGCGTTTCTCAACACCCTGTGGCCCGACTTCCGGCGCCGGCACTTGTGGGCCGCGATCGAAGACTTCGCGAGTCGCGACCGCCGCTTCGGCGGGGCGGTGGATGCTCCCACGGCGTGACCCCTCGCGAGGGCGGTCGCACGGCGCGCGCTCAGTAGACTTCACGCTTACGCGTTACTCGGCGCCGGGCATCCAGCTCGGCCGGAACAGGAGACTCCCTCGTGGCTGCACCCTCTCGGCTCGACACCGTCATCGCGCTCGCCAAGCGGCGCGGCTTCGTCTTCCAGGCCGGTGAGATCTACGGCGGTTCGCGGTCGGCCTGGGACTACGGGCCCCTCGGCGTCGAGCTGAAGGAGAACATCACGCGCCAGTGGTGGCGTGCGATGGTGACCCGCCGCGACGACGTCGTCGGGCTCGACTCAAGCGTCATCCTGCCTAAGCGGGTGTGGGAGGCCTCCGGCCACGTGGATGTCTTCAGCGACCCGCTCGTCGAGTGCCTTAGCTGCCACAAGCGGTACCGTGCTGACCACCTCGAAGAAGAGTACGAGGAGAAGAAGGGCCGCGCGCCCGAGAACGGGCTGAAAGACATCGCCTGTGTGAACTGCGGCACGCGCGGGCAGTGGACCGAGCCAAAAGAGTTCTCGGGGCTGCTCAAGACGTTCCTGGGGCCGGTCGAAGAAGAATCCGGGATGCACT
>SXMG01000114.1 GCA_005778835.1 Actinomycetota bacterium | reverse complement strand
GTCGCGCGCATCAGCCACGTCATCAACTTCGACATTCCGGTCGACACCGAGTCGTACGTGCACCGCATCGGCCGCACGGGTCGAGCCGGGCGCAGCGGAGCGGCGATCAGCTTCGTGACGCCGCGCGAGCGACGCCTGCTCGATGCGATCGAGAAGGCCACGCGCCAGCCGCTCACACAGATGCAGTTGCCGACGGTCGACGACGTCAACGCGACGCGCCTGGCGCGCTTCGACGACTCGATCACCGAGGCGCTGGGCCAGACCGAGCTCATGAGCGCCTTCCGCGACATCATCGGCCACTATGTCGAGCACCACGACGTGCCCGAGGCCGAGGTCGCGGCGGCCCTCGCCGTCGTCGCGCAAGGCGGAACCTCGCTGCTGCTGACCGAGGCCGACCTGCGCCCGGTGCGCCCGCCCCGCGAAGAACGGGATGCTCGCCCCGCCCGCGACGGCGACCGAGCCGAGCGGCCCGAGCGCCGCAGCCGCACGGGCAACGGCCGTCTCGCGCCCTACCGCATCGAGGTCGGCCGCCGGCACCGCGTCGAGCCCCGGCAGATCGTCGGCGCGCTCGCGAACGAGGGCGGCCTGAGCCGCGAAGACTTCGGCGCCATCGACATCAAGCTCGACTTCTCGATCGTCGAACTGCCGGCCGAGATGTCGCGCGAGACCCTGGACAAGCTCGCGGCCACGCGCATCAGCGGCAAGCTCATCGAGCTGCAGCTCGACCGCGGGCCGCGCAAGCGCGCCGACCGCGGCTACGGCGGTGGCAGCGGTGCCGATCGCGACGACCGGCCCGCCCGCAAGCCTCGCCACTAGATTCGCCTCAGGCGGGCAACGTGCGATTCAGCGTGTGCGCCTGGCGTGGCACGTGCCGCGATCGGCACAGAGGAATTTTTCCGGCTGCTGTCGATTCCGCCACGCGCCGTTCGACGACATAGTGAGAGGGTCGCACCGGGCGGCCCGCGCGAAAGGATCACGACCATGCCGAAGTACATGCTCATCATGCGTTCCACGCAGGAAGCACTCGATGCCAGCAAGGATCTCGACTTCGAGGCGATCATCAACGCGATGGGCGCCTACAACGAGTCGCTCATGCAGGCCGGTGTCATGGTCGGCGGCGAAGGGCTCAGCGACCCCTCCGAGGGCTTCGTCGTCGACTTCTCGAGCGACGACAAGGTCGTCACCGACGGCCCCTACGGCGAGGTGCACGAGCTCTTCAACGGCTTCTGGATGATCCAGGTCGCCGACAAAGACGAGGCGATCGAGTGGGCCCGCCGCTGCCCGCTCGGCCCCGGCACGAAGCTCGAGGTGCGTCGCATCACCGATGAGAGCGACTTCGCCGATTTCGCCGACAACGAGTACATCCAGAAAGAAGAGGGCTGGCGCGACGAGCTCGCGCACAAGGCCGAGCAGGGCTGATGCCGAGCGGCACGGCCACGCCCGACGAGATCGGTCGGCGGCTCGCGGCGATCTGGCGCATTGAAGGTGCCCGGGTCGTCGCGAGCCTCGCCGCGATCACGCGCGATGTGCCTCTCGCCGAAGACCTGGCGCAAGAAGCGTGCGTCGAAGCCCTGCGAGTCTGGCCCCGCGACGGCGTGCCCGACGCACCGGGCGCCTGGCTCACCGCGGTCGCCAAACGCCGCGCGATCGACACGTGGCGGCGTCGGGAGGCTCTCGATGGCCGGTACGCCGCTATAGCGGCGGCGTTGAGCGAGAGCAGCGTCGACGAGGTCGAGCCGATCGGCGACGAGGTGCTGCGTCTGCTCTTCGTCGCGTGCCACCCCGTGCTCTCGCTCGAGGCCCAGTGCGCGCTCGCCCTGAAGTTCGTCGGAGGGCTCTCGAGCGAGCAGCTCGCCCGGCTCTTCCTCGTGCCTGTCGCGACCATGCAGCAGCGGGTCGTGCGTGCGAAACGCTCGCTGTCGGCCGCCGCCGTTCCCTTCGAGGCGCCCGACCCGCACGAGTGGCAGGAGCGACTGGCGGCAGTGCTGCGGGTGATCTACCTCATCTTCACCGAGGGCTATGCCGCCACGAGCGGTGAGCAGTGGGTACAGCGCGAGCTCGCCACCGAAGCCCTGCGGCTGGGCCGCCGACTCGCGGCCATGCTGCCTCGCGAGCCCGAGGTGCACGGTCTGCTTGCGCTCATGGAGCTGCAGTCGTCACGCTTCGCCGCGCGAACCGGTGCCGAGGGCGAACCGGTGCTGCTCGAGGATCAGGACCGTCGACGCTGGGATCACGCGGCGATCGCACGCGGGCGGGCGGCGCTGCAGCGCGTGGATGCTCTGGGCAGGGGTCGTGGCTCGTACGCACTGCAGGCGGCCATCGCCGAGCAGCACGCGATCGCGTCGAGTGTCTTGACGACCGACTGGGCGAGCATCGTCGTGCTCTACGAGGTGCTCGGTCGCGTCGCCCCGAACCCCATCGTCGAGCTCAACAGGGCGGTCGCGGTCTCGATGCTCGAGGGCCCCGCGACCGCCCTGCTCCTCGTCGATGCGCTCGCCGCCGACGGTGCGCTGGCCGGGTCGCACCTGCTGCCGAGCGTGCGCGCCAAGTTGCTGTCGCGACTGCATCGGCCTGCCGAGGCGAAGCGCGAGTACGAGCTGGCGCTGAGTCGTGTGACGAACGGCGCACAGCGCTCCGTTCTCGAGCGCAAGCTCTGGGCTCTGAGCACGGCGCGCGAGTTCGACGACGACGGCGTCACCATCACGTCTCGATGAGCTGCCCGATCCACGTCGAGATGAGCGGCACGATGCGCTCGTCGATGGGTTCGCGAGCATCCTTCCGGTAGGTGCGCAGTGTCGCTGCCGGCTGGCGGCGCAGTATGTGGCTCACACCATCGAGCGTCTCGGTGCGAGTCGAAGCAGTGCGACTCGCGGCGATGAAGCCGACATCTTCGGGCGGTGACTGGAGGTCGAACTCCGACGCGATCGCGAGCACGGGCTGAGTCGCGCGGCTGAGATCGACCAACGGGTCGTAAGCCATGAATTCGCGGAACCATCGGGCATTCACCCGTGCACCGCCGATGCGCTCGACGTCTCCCGTGGTGGCGAGCAGGCGTTGCCGGTTCTTCTCGGTCTGGGTCTCGAGGTCGGTGCGCATCAGTCGGAGAACTCCCCGCACCAACGCGGGAACATCGTCCTGCAGCGCCCGCGACTGCCACCGGAGAACCTCGAGACCGCTCCGGGCGTAGGGCGAGAGCAATACCGCGCCCGCAATCGCCGGGCGCTCCCTCAGCAGGCGGGCAGCGATAGCCGTGCCCTCGCTGTGCCCGATCAGCACGACGGGGAGCCCGATGCGGATCGCCTCATCGACCACGGCGAGGGCGTCGTCGATGAGGTCACGCAACCCGGACGACAGGAAGTCTCCACCCGACTCCCCCACCCCTCGCTTGTCCCAGCGGATGCTCGCGACCCCTCGTTCGGAGAGACCTTCGGCGAGCTGGCGCTGAATGCCGAGCGCCATCTTGGCCGCATCGCCGTTGCGGTCGATCGGCCCGCTTCCCGGAATGAGCACGGTCATCACGCGTGCGTCGTCCGGCATCAGCTGCTCCGCGGCGAGAAGTACGCCACCGGTGATCGTCATGGAGCTCATCGAGCTGCTCCGGAGATCGCATCGGTCAGACGGATCGCCCAGGCGTCGGCATCGGGGATCGAGACGAGCACCTGCGAGATCGGCCCGTCTGACAGCTGGAGGTGAAGCGCCGGTCCTCGCCCGCGCACCACGGCGAGGGTCCTGCTGCCAGGGCGTCGCCACGTGCCGATCTTCGCCCAGCCTGGAATGCCGAGCCCCGGCGCACGGATTCCGCGCACGGCCGCCACTCCGTCGGGCACCGATGTCGCCGCGCGGATCGTGTCGAGCGGCAGGGTGACGGAGCCGTGCACCGCGAGCACGCGCTCGAGAGGGTTGAGGCGCACAGTGACCGCGCGTGCGTCGACGGAGAGGGAGACCATCGTGAGTCCTTTCGTGTGTGAGTCGAATCATTGATATCATTCTTGATAACATTCGCGCAAGTGAGATTGATAGGGTGACGCCATGACGAGCGCTGAACTACTGCTGCATCCTGTGCGCCTGCGCATCGTGCAGGCGATGCTGGGTCGTGGGGAGCTCACGACCAAGTCGCTCGCCGAGAAGCTGCCCGATGTCGCCCCGGCCACTCTCTACCGCCAGGTGAGTGCGCTCGTTGACGGCGGGGTGCTCGATGTCGTCTCCGAGCGGCGCGTGCGCGGGTCGATCGAGCGTTCTCTCTGCGTGCGCACCGAAGCGACCTCAGTCGATCCCGGCGACCTCGACGACGTCGCGCTGCGCGCGGGGTTCCTCGCCTACCTTGCGAGCCTTGCTTCGGCCTTCGACGCCTACCTCGACGGGCCGCGCGGCGAGCTCGAAGCAGACCTGGTCGGGTTCAGGCAGACGGCGGTCGTGGCGACTGACGACGAGTGGAGGTCGGCGCTGGATGCGATCCGCGCGGCGGTCGTGCCCTTGGCCACGCGATCGACCCCGCCACCCGGGGCACGCCGACGGGTCCTCGCGACCGTCACCCTTCCGGTCGACTGAGAGCCCGCAGCTCGCGGTCAGTCGGTACCGGAATCGAACGCCGACGCCTCGTTGGCCGCATCCACGGCTTCTGCGAGGGCCTCACGGTCGGCGGTCATCGGCGTCGCGTGCTCGGTGACCTCATCGAACTCGCCCACGGTGATGGTGCCGACGAGCTGCGCGGTGGCACCGCCGATGATGCCCTGCGCGGCATACTGCTCGAGCCGCGCGCGCGAGTCGGCGATG
>SXMG01000113.1 GCA_005778835.1 Actinomycetota bacterium | reverse complement strand
GATGAGCGTGCGACCCTGCCCGGTGAACTCGAGGACCTTCTTGCGCGACGTCTCGATGAACGCGCCGGCGCCGACGGAGCGGATCTCGTCGACGATGAGGATGTCGGGGTCGGTGTGCACCGCGCCCGCGAAGCCGAGCCGCACGTACATGCCCGACGAGTAGTTCTTCACGGGCTGGTCGATGAAGGTCTCGACGCCCGAGAAGTCGACGATCTCGTCGAAGCGCGCTGTCACCTGCTTGCGGGTGAGGCCGAGGATCGAGCCGTTCAAGAAGATGTTCTCGCGCCCGCTCAGCTCGGGGTGGAAGCCCGACCCGACCTCGAGCATCGACGAGACGCGGCCGTTGATGACGACCCGGCCCTCGTCGGGCACGTAGATGCGCGCGAGCGTTTTGAGCAGCGTCGACGTGCCCGAGCCGTTGCGGCCGATGAGCCCGAAGGTCTCGCCCTGGGGCACCTCGAACGAGACGTCGCGCACGGCCCAGAAGTCGTCGGCCACGATGCGGCGGCGGCGCATGACCGCCGACTTCAGCGTCTGATTGCGCTCGTGGTAGAGCCGGAACTTCTTCGAGACGCGATCGACCACGACGGCGCTCGCTGACCCCGCGGGGGTGCGCGACCCGCTCACAGCAGCTCGGCCAATCGCCGCTCGTGCCGAGAGAACACGAGATACCCCACGAGGAACACCACCGACGCCGACCCGATCGCCGCCAGCGACTCCACCGCGCCGGGCAGCCGGTTGTCGTAGAGCAGCGCGCGGAAGACCTCGACGATGTGCAGCATCGGGTTGAGCTGATACACCTGCAGAATCCACTCGCCCGAACGGGCCGCGGCGTCTTCGACCAGGGAGATCGGGTAGATGATCGGCGTCAGGAACATCCACATCGGCAGCAGGATGCTCACGAAGTGCTGGGTGTCTCTGAAGTGCACGTTGAGTATGGCCAGCAGCATCGCGATGCCGCTCGCGAACATCGCGAGCACGAGCATCGCGAGCACCACGAGCGGCAGCCAGGGCAGCGGGAAGCCGCCGAAGGCCCACAGCGCGATCGTGAGCACGCCGAGCTCGACACCGAAGGTGATGCCGGTCGAGAGGGCGACCGACAGCGGCAGGTGCATCCGCGGAAAATAGACCTTCGTGATGAGGCCGGCGTTGTTCGTGATCGAGGCCACGCCGCCCGTGATGACGCGCGTGACGTACATCCACGGCAGCAGGCCGCACATGAGCCAGAGCGGGTAGAGGTCGAGGCCGCTCGGGTCGCCCGGCGGCGGCTCGGCGCGGAAGATGAAGGCGAAGACGAGCGTGTAGACGAGCATCGTCGCGAGCGGATTGATGATCGACCAGAGCTGGCCGAGGGCCGTGCGCCGGTACTGCCCCTTGACCTCGCGCATCGTGAGGTTGAGCAGCAGCTCGCGCGTGGCGATGAGCTCGCGGGCGTAGGTCGCGGCCACGAGTGCTACCGCTTCAGCAGGCGCTGCAGGTAGGTGCCGTATCCGCTCTTCGCGAGGGGCTCGGCGAGCGCCGCCAGCTGTGCGTCGTCGATCCAGCCCGCGCGCCAGGCGATCTCCTCGATGCAGCCGATCTTGTAGCCCTGGCGGTCTTCGATGACCCGCACGTACTCCGACGCCTGCATCATCGACTCGAACGTGCCGGTGTCGAGCCACGCGGTGCCGCGGTCGAGCGCGTGCACCTGCAGGCGGCCCTCGCGCAGGTAGTGCTCGTTGACGCTCGAGATCTCAAGCTCGCCCCGGGCGCTCGGCGTGATCGACTTCGCGACCTCGATGACGCTGTTGTCGTAGAAGTAGAGCCCGGGCACGGCGAAGTCGCTCTTCGGGTTCTGGGGCTTCTCGTCGATCGAGACGGCGCGGCCCTCGGCGTCGAACTCGACCACTCCATACGCTGACGGGTTGGCCACCTGATAGGCGAAGATCAAGCCGCCGTCGATCTCGCGGTACTGCCGCAGCGCCGAGCCGAGACCCGCACCGTGAAAGATGTTGTCGCCGAGCACGAGCGCGACGCTGTCATCGCCGATGAACTGCTCGCCGATGAGAAACGCCTGCGCGAGCCCGTCGGGCGAGGGCTGCGAGGCGTAGCTGAGGCTGATGCCGAGGTCGTCGCCATCGCCGAGCAGGGCCTCGAACTGGGCGCGGTACTCGGGTGTCGTGATGATGAGAATGTCGCGGATGCCGCCGGCCACCAGCATCTCCGCTTCGCCCAGCTTGGCGCAGGTCAGGCCGACCGCGCCCGCGGCGAGTTGCTTGTGGGCGAGCACCGAGGTCTTGTGGGTCTTGACGTGTGGGCGCAGATTGCACGGCTTATCGGCCAGAAACGCCGCCATGGTCGCGATGTTGAACTCGACTTTCGCAATGTCCATCACCAGCGCGGGGGTATCCAGATCCAGCACCGCGGTGCCGGGCGGCTCGGTTATGACGGCCACGTGGGGAATCCTCCTCCCAGAGTGCGGACTTCGCCGTCCGCCCGAAGTCTGTTCGAAACTGCACTGAGGGCCATGGGGCGATCCCGCCGCCTCTGCCCGCCGCCCTCTCCGCGGCCACGATAGTGGCAATAGTATCTCAGTCGTGGCCTGTGAAAGGCGACAACAGCGGCCCATGACGAGCTACCATGTAGCCCATGGCCACTGTCCTGGTCCAGCGACGCTTCCCCACGCGGCCGACCGCGCCGCGCGTCATCGCCACCGCCAACCCACGGCGAGGAACCCTGCGCTGGGTGGTGCTGGTGGGATTGGGACTAAACCTGGTGGTGATCGGGGGCGGCGCGATCATCGCCGAACCGGCCCGCGAGGCTGGAGTCATCCAGCAACGCATGCTCCGCAGCGGCCTGGGGATGGAGCATCGTCGGGTCACCACCACCGCGCTTCGCGTGGTGAGCCAGCCAGACGTCCCACCCGAATGCCTGGAGGACGGACAGGTCGGTTACGGGTTCATCGATCCCTGCTAGCCGTTTGAGCGGTGTTCTGACACCCGCTTCCCGCTCCGACGCTTACTGTTGATCGGCCGCCGTTTGCGACCGCGCGTAACGGTCGAGCAAGGTCAGCTCGTCGTTGTAGAGCTTGCGGATCATGCGCGGGGCGATCAGACGCTCGAACAGCCCTC
>SXMG01000010.1 GCA_005778835.1 Actinomycetota bacterium | reverse complement strand
GCCGTGGTCGACGAAGACGCAGACCAGCTGGTCGCCGACCGCCTCGTGCACAAGAGCCGCCGCGACAGCGCTGTCGACGCCGCCCGAGAGACCGCAGATGACGCGCGCATCGCCGACCTGCGCGCGAATGCGCTCCACCTGCTCGGCGATGACGCTGCCGCTGTTCCAGTCGGCGGCGATGCCGGCGGCGTGGTGCAAGAAGTTCTCGAGCACGCGCTGGCCGAACTCGGAGTGCTTGACCTCGGGGTGCCACTGCACGCCGTAGAGCCGGCGCTCGTCGCTCGCGAAGGCGGCCACCGGGGTGTCTTCAGTGCTCGCGAGGACCGCGAAGCCCTCGGGAGCCTTCGCGACCGAGTCGCCGTGGCTCATCCACGTGGTCTGCGTGTCGGGCTGGCCGGCGAGCAGGGCTCCGCCGTCGCCGTGCACCGTCATCGTGGTGGCGCCGTACTCGCGGCGGCCGGTCTTCGCGACCTCGCCGCCCAGTTGCTGCGCCATGACCTGGAAGCCGTAGCAGATGCCCATCACGGGCACCCCGAGCTGCAGAATGCCGGGGTCGAGGCTCGGCGAGCCCGGCTCGTAGACGCTCGACGGTCCGCCGCTCAGCACGATGCCAGCCGGGTTGCGCGCCGCGACCTCAGCTGCGGTGATGGTGTGCGGAACGATCTCGCTGTAGACGCTCGCTTCGCGCACGCGGCGGGCGATCAGTTGGGCGTACTGCGCGCCGAAGTCGACGACGAGCACCGGACGCTGGTCGGTGTCGCTCATGCCGTGGCCCCTGCCGTCTCGGTGCTCGACTCGAGGTGCGCGATGATCGCGGCGACCTCGCGCGGCACCTGCCGCTCGAAGTAGAACGACAAGAACGGCACGATGCCCCCCATGGCGATCCAGAGAAAGCGCAAGAATGCCCACGGCACCGAGCCGAGGTAGACGACCCGCCACAGCACGAAGTTGCAGGCGAGGTAGAGCACGTAGAGCCAGCCGTGCACCGTGAGCAGGAAGATCGAGACGTTGAAGCCCGTGAGCGTATCGATCGGGGTCAGAGCCAGAAATCCGCTCTCGCCACCGAGCTCGATGTCTCGACCGAACCCGTAGCGCGTCACCATCATGACGACGAGGCCGAGCAGGAAGATGCCTGTGACGACCGATGAGACCTTGAAGATCGAGACGGTGCGCGTGATGAGGGGGATATCCCGGGGCTGAGGGCCGATCGCCATGCCGTCAGTCTACGGGCGCGGGCTGAGGGCTCGGCTCGGCTGAGACCGGCGTCGCACCGTCGGCAGCAGCCGCGAGCTTCTCCTGCTCGTCCTTCACGAGCCGCCACCACAGGTAGACGGCGAAGCCGCCGAAGATGACCCACTCGATCGCGTAGAAGAGGTTGAGCAGGTTGAGCGACACGTCGGCGGTCGGCGGCGGGGCGGCGATCGCCTCGAGCCCCGGCGGCGGCGTCTCGAGCACGAGGTATCCCGAATAGACGGCGTCGACCTCGCCCCACAGGTTGATCAGCTCGGCCACGGCGATCGCCGTGCGCTCCCCTGCTTCGAAGTCGCTGAGCTGCGGCGACTCGCTGGGCACGTAGCGACCGGTCAGCTGCTGATCGCCACTGGGCAGGTCGGGGATGCCCGCACCGGGCGCCACGAATCCCACCGCTACAGCAAGGCTCGCGCCGTTCTCGGTCACGAGGTGACGCAGCACCCAGTCGCCCGGCTCGCCCTCCGCACCGGAGTCTGCCCCGCCAGCATCGCCGGCTCCGCTCAGGCGCCCGGTCACGACGACCTCGTCGCCGTCGACCCAGGTGCCCGACACCGTGACGACGCGGCCGCTGGCCTCGGTCGTCATGACCTGTTGGGGCTCGGCGATCGAGTCGAGGGGCACGGGGGTCTCGGTGTCGCGCTCGTCGACGATGGCCGTCTCGAGCGAGCGCTCGAGCTGCCACTGACCGAGCGCCGCGAACGCGGCGGCGACGCCGAAGGCCAGTGCGAGCGCGGCGATCCAACGCGGCCGCCGGGCGATCTGCCAGAAGCCCGGCGTGGCAGCAGGCGTCATGACGTGGGTTCTCCTGGCATCGGTGGCGCGGGCGAGCACTGCTCGCGGGCTCGAGTCTACAAAGCACGAGCGGGGCCCCTCCTGAGAGGGACCCCGCCGGTGTTTCGTGCTGTGTCTAGCCGGCGCCGCAGAGAACGAGGTTCTCGACATCGAGGCTGAGGGCGGGAAGCCCACCGAGCAGCACGATGTTCGTGACACCCAGGTCGACCATCGACTGCAGCACATCCGCGTCGAGGCAGTCTCGCAGCGAGATGTAGAGCGGAACACCCTGGTTCGCCGCGAGGGCGCCACCCGCCAGCGCGTCGGCGAAGCCCTGACCTGTTGCCAGGTAGGCGACCGACTCGTCGGTGAAGGCGAACTCGTTGATGGCGATGGCCGTGTCGTACCGGCTCGGACCCTCGAGGCGCGTGACCGTGTAGTCAGCGTCGAGCGCCGTCTCGATCGCGTCGCTCACGACGAGATTCGAGCCCGCGATCAGCACGTCGGTCACACCCAGCTCGTCGAGCAGCCCGGTGGTGGCGGCGTCGACCGTGGTCCGCAGGCCGGGAATCAGCACGACGGGCCCACCCAGCTCGGCCGCGGCAGGACCTGCCGCGAGAGCGTCGGGGAAGTTGACGCCGGTCGCCAGGAAGGCGGTCGTCGCGGTGTCGAACGCGAAGTCGCTGACTGCGCGCGACGTCGCGTACCGGTCGCTACCGAAGACGCGCGTCACTTCAGGAGCGAACGCGAGACCCTCGAGAGCCGCTTCCACGGCCGCCGATACGGCCAGGGTCGAGCCGACGATGACGATCTCGCTCGGCGCGAGCCGGTTGAGCTCGGCGAGCACGACGTCAGGGATGCGCGTCGGGATCGTGAGCAGCAGCGGAGCGTTCAGCTCAGCAGCAGCCGGTGCGGCGCTCAGGGCGTCGGCGAAGACCGTGCCCGTCGCGATGAACACCGTGTCGGGCTCGCCGTCGGCGAAGCCGGCCTTCGAGATTTCGACGGCCGTGGCGTACCGGTCGCCTCCCGCGAGTCGGTCAGTCGTCGGCGCCGGCAGCGTCTCGAGCTCGAAGCCGAACGGGGTCGTGACGCACCCCACGGTGATCGACTCGATGGTCGCCGAACCGGTCACTCCTGAACCCAGGCTGTAGCCGTACTCCGTGATGCGAGCCTCAGGGTTCGCGATCAGGTAGTCGTCGAGCGTTCCGAGGCTGTCGTAGCCGAGGCCCGGGCCCACACCGAAATCGGTGAAGCTCCAGAAGTTCGCGTCGGCCCAGTCACCGTTGACGGTCAACGACCAATCGCCGCCGCCGTTTGCCCACGGCTCGCCCACGAGGTACGCGTCGGTTCCGCCGACGCCGTCGGCGTCGAAGCCCAGCTGCAGGCTCGGGCGCGTGCCGGTGAAGCCGGGAGCGATCTCGAGACCGACGCTGCCGACCTCGCTCAGCGCGATGTCGATCGGCGCGTAGCCGGCCGCCTTGGCCTGGCCGAGGGTGCCCGGCTCGCCGAAGGTCGTCACGACGAGACCCTCTTCGGTGAAGACGTTCGTGCCCTGCGAGCGGGTCTGCGAGAAGTCCCAGCCGCCGAGCGCGAGGTTGGTGACCTCGGTGCCGAGCGTCGGAGTGCACGCCTCGATCACGGGCTGCGTGAAGGTGTAGCGCGTGTCGTTCCAGACGACGCTCGACACGACGGCGAGGGTGTCGGCCTGCACACCGTAGCCGCCGATCACGACGCCGCCGCCGGCAGCTGTCGCTGCGTCGAACAGCGCGTCGATGAGCTCACCGAGCGGGGCCGTCTCCTGCACGCCGTACGGACCGAAGGCCCGAGTGGTCGCCCAGGTGTCTGCCTGCGAGATCGTGTTGCTGCCGACGGCGAGGCTCGTCGAGCGCAGCGTCGTGAAGCTCGGTGAGAGCGGGTTTCCGAAGAAGACCGGCACCTGGTAGGTGACGGTGCCGCTCACGACGTCGACACTCGCGCGCTCCACGAGCAGGCGCAGCTGCTCGCGCGTCACGGTGTTGGAGGCCACGGCCTCGGGGGTCGTGAGGTCGGTGCCCTTGATGACCGTCGAAGGGCCTCCGATGCCGAGGTGCAGTCCGTCTTCGAAGACCGTCGAGCGGTCGCTGACCTGGCCCTCGTGCCACTCGGTATAGGTCTCCGGAGTCTCATTGGGCTTGACGTCGCGCTCGTACACCGTGACCTGGGTCAGCGGGTCGATCGCGGGAACGCTGTCAGCCGTGATCTCCAGAGCCAGGCCGAAGAAGCTCGCCCAGCCCGTGTCGATCGTCAGGCCCGGGGTGCGGCCGAGGTAGGTGGAGTCCCAGAACATCTCGTCGTAGGTCTCGACCGCGCCGACGGAGGGGGCCGCGTTTACGAGGCTGACGTTGAGCGAGTTGTACGGGCCATTCACGCCGATGGGCGCCGAGCCGTACGACTGCGTGTTGTAGGCGACCGAGATGATGACGTCATTGCCCGCGACCGCGTTGAGGCCGTCGAAGGTCGCCGTCAGGTTGTAGCCGTTGTAGCAGGTCTCGGTGACGTCGCTGTACCAGCGGTTGTCGCCGCACTCTTCGGTGTTCGCCGACGGACGGAACGGAATGGTCTTCTCTTCGGTGACCGAGGCGATCAGGTCGCCGGGTGCCGGCGTCGCGCCGGTGTTGTCGACGTCGTAGATGTTGAGCGTGATCGGGTGCTCGAAGCTCGAGCCGGGCGTCGTCACGCACGGGTTGGCCCCGGTCTCCCAGTTCTCGCAGGCCCAGTTCGTGAGGCCGACCGTGACCTCGGTGATGACGCGGTTGTCGCCGCCGAGCTGGATGTAGTCGCCGAACGCGCTCGTGCTCGTCGCCTGGAAGCCGAGGCTCGAGTAGGCGGGCGGCAGCGGATCGGGAATCGAGTCGTAGACGACAGCGGGTGCGGCTGCGGCGGGGCTGGCTGCAATGACAGCCAGGCCGGTGGCGGCGAGCGAGAGCGCGGCGATGCCGCTCAGAGCGCGCACGCCGAAGGGGCGTGTTCGGGTCACGGGTGTCTTCTCCAAGGGGGGTGACAGCCGCGATTCGGGTGGGCTGTCGTCGGGTAGGGAACGTTCACTCAGAGGCGAAAGCGAAACGCCGTCGCACCTGAACTTCCGTCAGGCTAAGCGACAGCCCCGACATTCACAACAATTCCTCGTGAAGTCACGCCGAGAAGGTGCTCAGGGGCGAGTCGAAGCAACGACGTCGGGCGCCTCGAGCCGCACGCGGTCGGCGCTCACGTCGTCGGGCTGCTCCTGGCTCGCGAGCTCTGCGGCTACGCGGCGCAGGTAGTGGTCGATCTCCCACTGCGTGCGCTCAGCATCCCACCCCAATTCGGCGGCCATCAGCTCCGCGACCACCGGGGCGGCCGCGACGCCGCGATCCCACGCCTCGATCGAGATGCGCGTGCGGCGCGCGAGCACGTCCTCGATGTGCAGCGCACCCTCGTGGGTCGCCGCGTAGACCACCTCGGCGCCGATGTAGTCGTCGGCACCCGGCAGCGGGTCCTGCAGCTCGGGCCGCGCGATGATGAGCTCGAGCAGCTCGTCGGTCATGACGCCGTAGCGGTTGAGCAGGTGCTCGATGCGCGCGGTGTGCACGCCGAAGGCGCGCGCGATCTTGCGACGCTTGTTCCAGGCAGCCTGGTAGCCCTCGGCGCCGAGCAGCGAGATGTGCTCGGTCACGCACGGTGCGATCGTGCCGTCGAGCGCCGCTGTGGCCTCGTCGATCGCGTCTTTCGCCATGATGCGGTAGGTCGTCCACTTGCCGCCCGCGACGACGACGAGACCCGGCACGGTGTGCGCGACGATGTGCTCGCGGCTGAGCTTCGACGTCTCGTCCGACTCGCCCGAGAGCAGCGGCCTGAGCCCCGCGAAGACACCCTCGACATCTTCGCGCGTGAGCTTGACGCGCAGCACCTCGTTGACCGTCGACAGCACGTAGTCGATGTCGGCGGCGGTCGCGGCGGGGTGCGCCTTGTCGAGGTTCCAGTCGGTGTCGGTCGTGCCGATGAGCCAGTGGCGCCCCCACGGAATCACGAAGAGCACGCTCTTCTCGGTGCGCAGCAGCAGACCGACGGTCGACTGGAAGCGATCGCGCGGCACGACGAGGTGAATGCCCTTGGATGCTCGCACCTTGAACTGACCGCGCTCGCCGACCATCGCCTGCGTGTCATCGGTCCAGACGCCCGTGGCGTTGACGACCTGGCGAGCCTTGACCTCGAAGTGCTCGCCGGTCTCGAGGTCGTGCGCCTTCACGCCCACCACGCGCTCGCCGACCTTGATGAAGCCTTCGACCCGCACGCGGCTCGCGACGTGCGCCCCGTAGAACGAGGCCGTGCGCGCGAGTGTCGACACGTAGCGCGCGTCGTCGACCTGGGCGTCGTAGTAGGTGAGGCCGCCCGTGAACGCGTCGTCGGCGAGACTCGGCGCGGCCTTGAGCACCTGGCGCTTCGAGAGGTGACGGTGGTGGGGCACCCCCGGGGGGCGCCCGCCCGTGTAGCTGAACACGTCGTAGAGGGCCATGCCCGCGCCGATATAGGCCCGTTCGATGAACGGCTTCGTCAGCGGGTACAAGAATTTGACCGGCTTGACGAGGTGCGGGGCGAGCCGCTGCAGCAGCAGCCCGCGCTCGATGAGCGCCTCACGCACGAGCCTGAAGTCGAGCTGCTCGAGATACCGGATTCCGCCGTGCACGAGCTTCGACGACCGGCTCGAGGTGCCGCTGCCCCAGTCGCGCTGCTCGAGCATGCCCGTGCTGAGGCCCCGGGTCACGGCGTCGAGCGCCGCACCCGTGCCGACGATGCCGCCGCCGACCACGAGCACGTCGAGCTCTTTGGCCTTCAGCCGTTCGATGGCCGCCGAGCGCTCCTCGGGGCCGAGCTTCGATGAACGGGTGACCGTGCGAGCCATGAATCCTCCTGAGGGTGGGGCAACCGGGTGGCGCTAGCGACCCGCCGTGTAGGGAGCGACGACCACGTCGACCCGCTGGAACTCCTTGAGGTCTGAGTAGCCGGTCGTCGCCATCGATCGTCGCAGAGCGCCCATGAGATTCGCCTGGCCGTCGGCCGTCGCGCTCGGCCCGAACAGCAGCTGCTCGAGGGGTGCGAGCTGGCCGACGTGCACGCGGCGGCCGCGCGGAAGCTCGGGGTGGTGCGCCTCGGGCCCCCAGTGCCACCCGCCGCCCGGAGCATCCGTCGCCCTCGCGAGCGCCGTGCCCAGCATGACAGCGTCGGCGCCCATGGCGACCGCCTTGACGATGTCGCCGCTCGTGCCGAGGCCGCCATCGGCGATGACGTGCACGTAGCGCCCGCCCGACTCGTCGAGGTAGTCGCGTCGGGCAGCGGCGACGTCGCTGACCGCGGTCGCCATCGGGGCGTGGATGCCCAGGCTGAGCCGCGTCGTCGACGCAGCCCCGCCGCCGAAGCCGACGAGCACCCCGGCCGCACCCGTGCGCATGAGGTGCAGCGCCGCGGTGTAGGTCGCGGCGCCGCCCACCATTACGGGCACGTCGAGCTCGTCGATGACCTG
>SXMG01000112.1 GCA_005778835.1 Actinomycetota bacterium | reverse complement strand
CGCGGACTGATGCGGCCCTCGACCCTCGCCGCGCCGCGAGTGCCGGCGTTGAAGTTGATGAAGCCCTCGTGCCTGACGGTCGTGCCGGGCGAGACGTAGGCGCCGAGCCGCACGCGTGACGCGTCGGCGATGCGCACGCGCGGCGGGGTCACATAGTCGAGCAGGCGAGGGAACTTGTCGATGCCGAGCGCCGAGATGCCCGCCTGCTGCAGGGCGGGTCGGCGCGCGTCGAAGTCGTCGGGGTGCATGGGGCCCGCAGTCGTCCACATGACGATCGGCAGATGGCCGAAGACGCCATCCAGGTTGATCGAGTTGGGGTGCACGAGCCGGTGGCTCAACAGGTGCAGGCGCAGGTAGGCGTCGGGGGTCGACGCGGGTGCAGCATCCAGGTCGATCGAGATGGTGCGGGCCTCGCGACGCACGCCGCGTCGAGCGTCGTCTCCCTGCAGGTGCTCGATCTCGGCGGGCACGATGTAGGGGTCGCGGCCGTGCGGCAGCGTGCCGAGCTCAGGATGCGGAAACCACGTGTCGAGCTCGAGGCCGTCGGCGATGCGCAGGGTCACGAGCCCGTATCCCCAGGCGTGGCGCGTGGCGCGCGCGGAGTCGGTGGCGGCAGCGGGGCTCGGGGTGCTCGACATGCCTCCAGGCTACCGGCGCCGCATTACCCTGGAGTCGTGACTGCCCCCGACGCGCTGCCCGCCGCCGAGCTGCCTCTCGACGAGGGTGTCGTGGCGCTGACGGCGGCGATCGTCGACATCGCGAGCGTCTCGGGCGATGAGCGGATGCTCGGCGACGCGATCGAGCACGCGCTGAGCATCCGCGCCCCGCACCTCGAGGTCATGCGCGACGGCGACGCGATCGTGGCGCGCACGCACCTCGGCCGCGCGCAGAGGGTCATCGTCGCCGGCCACATCGACACGGTGCCGATCAACGACAACCTGCCGAGCCGCCTGGAGGGTGATGCCACCACCGGCACCCTGTGGGGCCGCGGCACGGTCGACATGAAGGGCGGCTGCGCCGTCATGCTCGCGCTCGCCGTCTCGCTCGAGGCGCCCGTCTACGACGTGACGTGGATCTGGTACGACCACGAAGAGGTCGAGGCGAGCCTCAACGGCCTCGGTCGGCTCGCCCGCACGCGCCCCGACCTGCTCGCCGCCGACTTCGCGATTCTCGGCGAGCCGTCGAACGCCGGCATCGAGGGCGGCTGCAACGGCACGCTGCGCGTCGAGCTCACGGCCGCGGGTCGTCGTGCTCATTCGGCTCGTGCGTGGATGGGCGTCAACGCGATCCACGGTCTCGCCCCGGCGCTCGAGCTGCTCGCGCGCTTCGAGCCTGAGACGATCGAGGTCGACGGTCTCGCCTACCGCGAGGGGCTCAACGCCGTCGGCGTGCGCGGGGGAGTCGCGGGCAACGTCATCCCCGACGAGGCCGTGCTCACGGTCAACTACCGCTTCGCGCCCGACAAGACCGTGGCCGAGGCCGAGCAGCGGCTGCGCGAGCTGTTCGGCGCCGTCGCCCCCGACCTGACGCTGACGGTCACCGACGCGTCGGGCGGGGCGCGCCCGGGACTGGATGCTGCGCTCGCGCAGCACTTCGTCGCCGCGGTCGGCTCGGCGCCTGCTCCGAAGTACGGCTGGACCGATGTGGCCCGCTTCGCCGAGCTCGGCATTCCCGCCGTCAACTACGGCCCCGGAGACCCGTCGCTTGCCCACACCGACGACGAGCGGGTGCCGGTCGAGCAGATCCTCGCCTGCGAGCGGGGCTTGCGCGCCTGGCTCAGCGGCGAGTGAACCGGTGGTGATCACCGGGTGAGCGGCTCGACTCCCGCTGCTTCATCGGCCGCGCCCGCCCCGCCCGTCGGCCTGCGGGCCGAGCTCGTCGACCTGCTGCGCCGCACTCCGTGGTGGCTCACCGTGCTCGCCATCTGGGTCGCCTCGCGCGCCGTCACGACGGCGATCATGCTCTCGTTCGCGAGCCGGCAGCAGGCCAACGCCTGGACCGATGCGAGCCCCGGCTACCTCGACTTCGCGCGCCTCTGGGACGGCCACTGGTACTACATCATCGCCGCCGTCGGCTACCCCGACGAGATTCCGCGTGACGAGCAGGGCCGCGCGGGCGAGAGCGCGTGGGCCTTCATGCCCGTCTACCCCGGGCTCGTGCGCATCGGGATGACGCTCATCGGCGATTTCTCGGCGCAGGGTTTCGCGCTCGTCGCCGTGACGATCTCGCTGCTGTCGAGCGCCGCGGCCGCCGTGCTGTTCTTCGTGCTCATGCGGCGCTGGCTCACCCACGGCACGGCACTACTCGCAACGACGCTGTTCTGCACGATGCCACTCTCGCCCGTGCTGCAGGTCGCCTACGCCGAGGCGCTGCACCTCGCGCTGCTGCTCGGGGCGCTCATTCTCGTGCTCGACCGGCACTGGCGCCTGCTCGCTGTCGTCGTCACGGTCATGGCTCTCACGCGCCCGAGCGGTCTCGCCTTCGCGTTCTTGCTGGCCCTCGTCTGGCTCTGGCGGTGGATGCGCCGAGACCGCGAGCCCTTCCTGCTGCGAGAGCGGGTTCACCTCGGGCTGACGGCTGTCATTGCCGGTTTCGCGGGGCTCGCCTGGCCGGGCATCGTCGCGCTCAGTACGGGCGACCTGCTCGGCTACACCGACACCGAGCTCGCGTGGCGCCGGCCGTACATCGGCGACGTGCACCTCGTGCCGTTCACACCTTGGGTGCAGGGGGCGCAGTGGTGGTTCGGCGACGTGCTCGGCGTGATCATCCTGATCATCGTGCTGCTGCTCGCGGCGACCGCGTTCGCGCTGCCGTCGATGCGCCGCATGCCGGTCGAGCTGCGGCTGTGGATCGTCGCGTACACGCTGTACTTGCTCGCGGTGTTCTTTCCGCAGTCGAGCACCTTTCGGCTGCTGGTGCCGATCGTGCCCGTGCTCGGGGCGGTCGCCTCGCGCATCGTCGCCGTCGGACGAACGCCGGTCGGACGTGGTCTGCTCGCCGCCCTCGCGATCGGCCTCGGCATCGCCGGCCAGGTCGGATGGGTGCACATCGCCTGGTGGGTCGACGGCTACGACTGGACTCCGCCGTGATCGACGGGTGAACAGTAACCCCTCGATTTAGCGGGAGCGCTTCCATACGGGATAATGGAGGAGAGCTTTCATCGAAAGGGGAGATCACATGGCGGCCATGAAGCCCAGGACCGGCGACGGACCGATGGAGGCCGTCAAGGAGGGTCGCCTGATCATCGTGCGTGTGCCTCTCGAAGGCGGCGGACGCCTCGTGGTGTCGGTGAACGACGACGAGGCCAAAGAGCTGCACGACGCCCTCGCCGCGGCGATCGCGTAGCGCGAGTCTTCTCAGCTGCGGCGCGTCACGAGCTGCAGCAGCCCGTCGCCGACCGGCGACAGCGCGACGTGCACGGCCGGCGACGCTTCGAGTTCGGCGATGAGATCGCGCAGCTGCGTCGTCGTCGACTCGCGACGTGCGGGGTCAGAGACCGTGTCGCGCCAGAGGGCGTGAGCGATGAGCACCGCACCGCCCGGACGCACGAGTCGCAGGGCGTGCTCGACGTAGTCGAGCAGCGAACCCGCGTCGGCGTCGATGAGCACGACGTCGTAGCTGCCCTCGTTCATGCGGGGCAGCACGTCGACGGCCTTGCCGGTGATGAGGCGCACGCGAGCCGCGGGGTGCCCGGCATCGGTGAAGTGGCGGCGCGCGACCTCGTGGTGGTCGGCTTCGACGTCGATTGACGTCAGTTGAGCATCCGGAGCCCCGGTCAGCAACCACAGGCCGGAGACGCCGATTCCGGTGCCCACCTCGATGATCGAGGCGGCGTTCGTGGCGGCGGCGATGAGCGCCACGTGCGCGCCCGTCGCGGGGCTGATGGGGTCGATGCCGAGCTCGAGCGACTGCGCGCGTGCGGCCGCGATCACCTCGGGTTCGAGGGTCGACTGCTCGACGTACTTCCACGACAGGTCTTTGCTGGCCACGGTGCTCCTCACTGCGTGCCCAGCCTAGGGCGAAGACCTCAGCAGACCCGGCTATTCTCGAGGGGTGTCCTGGGGCCTGACGTTCGAGAAGCTGCTGCTCATCGGGCTGATCGCGGTCATTCTCATCGGCCCTGATCGCCTGCCGGGCTATGCGGCGCAGTTCGGGCGACTCATCCGCTCGCTGCGCGACATGGCGAGCGGTGCCAAAGAACGCATGCGCGAGGAGATGGGCCCCGACTACGACGACGTCGACTGGAAGAAGCTCGACCCGCGCCAGTACGACCCGCGCCGCATCATTCGCGAAGCTCTCGTCGACGAGCCCGTTGCTGCGACCACCGCGACAGTTGCAGCCGCGCCACGCGAGTCTGCCTATGCGCAGCGGCAGCGGTTGATCCGCGAGGGTCGCCCGGCGCCGTTCGACTCCGAGGCGACCTAGGCACAGCTCGGCGACGGATGCTCGCTCACGGCTGATCCAGCGTGCGGCACCGCCGCGCACGCCGAGAGGCCGAGTTCGCCTACCGTTCGCCGACCGTGCGGTAGCCCTGCACGACGCGCTCGGCCTCGTGCTGCAGCAGCTCGACGACGCGGCGCACACTCGGGCGTTCGGCGCGGTCGGCGCGCATGAGCGCCGAGATCTGCCGCTCGGCGGGCAGCCCGCTGATCGGCCGCGTGACGATGCCGTTGCCGTGGCTGCGTGTCGTGAATCGCGGCAGAATCGCGATGCCGACTCCGGCGGCTACGAGCCGCTCGACGATGATGTTGTCCATGATGCGCTGCACGATGCGCGGTTCGCGGCCGACCGTCGCGCCGAGGCGTTCGAGCACGCGGTCGTAGGGGTAGCCGACGGGGGCGCCGATCCAGTCTTCGTCGACGAGGTCGGCGCCGAGCACGACCGTCTTCTCGACGAGCGGGTGCCCGACCGGCAGTGCGACGTCGAAGGGCTCGGTCATGAGCGGTACGCATCGCAGACCGCGCTCGTTCCAGTGCGCGGGAATGCCCTGCGAGTCGGCGACGACGAGGTCGTGGTCGGCGGTCAGCTGCGCGAAGTCGGGCAGCGGCAGGTCGTGGTCGGTGAGCACGATCTCGAGTCCCGGCTCATCGGCGAGGGCGCGCAGTGCTCCGGGCAGCAGCATCTGCCCCGCGGTGGGGAACACGCTCACCGAGACGGAGCCGCGCGGGCTCTGCTTGAACTCGTGCCAGAGCGCTTCGGCCGACTCGATCGCGACGGCGATCTCGCGCGCTGTCTCGGCGAGGGCGAGGCCGGCGCCGGTCAGTACGAGTCCGCGGCCGTGGCGCTCGGTGAGCGGTACGCCGGCTTCGGCTTCGAGCACCTTCAGCTGCTGCGAGACGGCGGATGCGGTGCGTTGCGTCGCACGCGCGACCGCCGTGATGCTGCCGCGGTCGGCGAGTTCGCGCAGCAGTTCGAGTCGGCGCACATCCATGCCGCAATACTAAAGCAGAACTAAACAGTCACTGCAGAAAGACTCGATTGTGCTACAGCGTGGTACGCGATGGAATGGCTCTAGTCGTTACGCGTGTCCACGCGTCGCTCGTCAAGGAGAACCTCGTCATGATCGCCCTGCTCGTCACCCTCGCTCTGCTCGCTGTCGCTGCTGTCGTCTCGACGGTCGTCTCGACGGCTCGTGACGGCTACCGTCGCGTTCCCGCCATCCAGCGCTGAGCTGACCTCTCGCGCTGACCTCTCGCGCTGATCTCTCGCGCTGACCTCCAGCGCTGACCACTCGCGCTGGCTACCAGCGCTGGCCCCCTTGCGGACGCGCGTGCTCAGCGCGGGCTGAGCCCCAGCTTGCGGCCCGCGAGTCCGCGGCCGCGCTGCGCCAAGTGCTCTGCCAGCGCGACGATCGCGTCGCCGGCAGGGTCGCTGCTCGCCAAGGCGCCGTCCATGCTCGCAGTGGTGCCGGCATCCGCACGGCCCAGCGACCGCAGCACGATCGGCTCGCCCGCGTCGCCGCCTTCGCGCAGCGCCACACTCAGCGGAATCTGCGCGAGCAGGGGCACGTCGAGCCGCTCGGCCGTCGCCGCACCGCCACCCGAACCGAAGAGCTCGAGCACGCTGCCGTCGGGCTGTGCGAGCCCCGCCATGTTCTCCACGACGCCGATGACCGTCTGACCGGTCTGGCGCGCGACGAGCGCTGAACGTTCGGCGACGTCGGCTGCCGCGTTCTGCGGCGTGGTGACGACGAGCACCTCGGCGTGCGGCAGCAGCTGCCCGAGCGAGATCGCGACATCTCCCGTGCCGGGCGGCAGGTCGAGCAGCAGCAGGTCGAGGTCGCCGAAGTACACGTCGGTGAGAAACTGCTGCACGGTGCGGTGCAGCATGGGGCCGCGCCACGAGACGGCGGTGTGAGCATCCACGAACATGCCGATCGAGATCACGGCCACGCCGTGAGCGCGCGGGGGCATCATCATCTCGCCGACGCGCGTGGGCTTGGCGTCGGCGATGCCGAGCAGCCCGGGAACCGAGAAGCCGAACACGTCGGCATCGATGAGCCCGACTCGAAGCCCTCTCGCGGCGAGGGCGACCGCGAGGTTGGCGGTGACGGTCGACTTGCCGCCGCCGCCCTTGCCGCTCGTCACGGCGATCACGCGCGTGAGCGACTCGGCCGTGAAGGGGTGACCCGTAGGGCGGTCGCCCCGCAGTCGGGTGATGAGGGCGTCGCGCGTCGCGGCATCCATGACGCCGACGTCGACCGTGACCTCGCCGACACCCGCGACACCGGATGCGGCGGTGCGCACGTCGCGCTCGATCGCGGTCGCGGCGGGGCAGCCGACGATCGTGAGCCGCAGGTCGACGGTGATGCGGTCGCCCTGCGCGCTGACGCGGGGCACCATGTCGAGCTCGGTGATCGGTCGACGGATCTCGGGGTCGATCACGCGCGCGAGTGCACGTCGCACCTCGGCGGCGAGCGCGTCGCCCTCGTCGACGTTCGAGTTCTCGGCCTGCATCAGTCGCGCGCGTTGCGGTCTCGGTCGTCGCGCATGACGGCCTCGGCCTCAGTCTCGCCGGCACTGCCCTCGTTGTTCGCGTCGTCGCGACGGTCGAGCTCATCGAGCAGGGCGCGCAACTCGGTGCGCAAGAACTCCTTCGTCGCCACATCCTTCATCGCTAGACGCAGAGCGACAACCTCGCGGGCGAGGTACTCGGTGTCGGCAAGGTTGCGCTCGGCACGTTGACGGTCCTGCTCGATCTGCACCCGGTCGCGGTCGTCTTGACGGTTCTGCGCGAGCAGGATCATGGGCGCGGCGTACGAGGCCTGCAACGACAGGATCAGCGTGAGCAGCGTGAAGTTGAGCGCACGGGGATCCCACTGCGCTTCGACGGGGGCCAGCGAGTTGTACGTCAGCCACACGATGACGAACACCGACATTCCGACGAGGAACCAGGGCGTGCCCATTCCGCGAGCGAAGGCCTCGGAAAAACGCCCCATGCGGTCGCGACTGCCCGCACGACGCGGCAGCAGCCCCGTGCGCAGCCCCTTCGGGGCGTCGAGCCTCGTCTCGCCGCGGCGCGGGCCCGGCCGCGCGTCACGCCGAGCCATTTGCGGCCTTTCGCAGGGGGGCGGCCAGGTGATGCAGGCCCGCCCGGACATCACGCGCTGCCATGAGCGGCCTTCCGGGCGGCGACGGCACCGCGTCGACGGATCGCCATGGGGGCGGGAGCATCGGTGTCGGCGCTGCGCCAGTCGTCGGGCAGCAGGTAGTCGAGCACGTCGTCGATCGTCACGACGCCCACCAGTCGGTGGGTCTCGTCGACGACCGGCAGCGAGACGAGGTCGTAGCTCGCGAGGCGGCGCGAGACTTCGGCGGCCGAGGTCTCGGGCGTGACGGGCTCGACACTCTGGTCAAGAATCGTGCCGAGTCGTTCGTGCGGCGGGTAGCGGAGCATCCGCTGAAAATGCACCATGCCCAGAAAGCGGCCGGTCGGCGACTCGTAGGGCGGCAGGGTGACGCAGATCGCCGCGCCGATGGCCGGCGCGAGCTCGTGGCGGCGGATGAGGGCCAGCCCCTCGGCGACGGTCGAGTCGGCCGAGACGATGATGGGCTCGGTCGTCATGAGGCCGCCCGCGGTGTCGGCGTCGTACGAGAGCAGGAAGCGCACGTCGCTGGCCTCTTCGGGCTCCATGAGGTCGAGCAGGGCCTCACCGCGTGTCGCCGGAAGCTGGGCGATGAGGTCGGCGGCGTCGTCGGGCTCCATCTGGTCGAGCACGTCGGCGGCGCGCTCGTCGTCGAGGCGCGAGAGCAGCAGCACCTGGTCGCTCTCGGGCATCTCTTCGAGAGCGTCGGCGAGGCGGTCGTCAGAGAGCTCTTCGGCAACTTCGAGGCGGCGCGACTCGGGCAGCTCGAGCAGCGAGGTGGCCAGGTCGGCCGGCAGCAGATCGTTGTAGGCGGCGACGAGTTGCTCGGCGCTTTGCGGTTCGTCGCTGACGTCTTCGACAACATCGATCCAGCGGACGAACACGGTCTGGCCCTTGGTGAAGGGTGTCGGCACAGTGCGAGGCTTGCGCACGAAGAGCTGGTCGACCGCCCACTCACCCGGACCGGATTCGGTGATGGCGACGTCTTCGATGATGGCGGGGCCGCCGTTGGAACCACTCAGTGTGACCTTGCGGCCGACGAGCTCGGCGAGCACGCGCACTTCGCCGCCGCGCTGCTCGAACCGGCGCAGGTTGATGAGTCCGGTCGTGATGACCTGGCCGCTCGCCATGCTGGTGACGCGGCCGATCGACAGGAAGACGCGGCGGCGCCCGGGTACCTCGACGATCAGGCCGACGACTCTCGGTGACTCGGTGCGGCGGTAGACCACGAGCACGTCGCGCACTCGGCCCACGCGGTCGCCCGCGGGGTCGAAGACGGCGCAGCCGGCGAGGCGCGCGACGAAGACTCGGGAGGTGCTCACGGCTAAACCTTATCGCCGGGCTGTCAGAATGGCCTGGTGAGCAATCAGAGCCCGTTCGGTCGTCGCGGCAGTGCGCAGCTGACCGTTCCGCGCGGGGATGTGCTCGGCGAATACGACACCTACGCCGAGGCTCAGAAGGTCGTCGACAAGCTCGCGAAGGCCGATTTCGCGGTCAAGGGGCTCGCGATCGTGGGCAGCGATCTGTCCACGGTCGAGCGCATCACGGGTCGTCTGAGCTACGGTCGTGCGGCGCTCGCAGGTGCGGGTAGCGGTGCCTGGTTGGGGCTCTTCGTCGGACTCGTGCTGTTCTTGTTCTCGCCCGTGCCCGAGATCTCGTTCATTCTGGCTCCGGCCCTCATCGGGGCGGGTTTCGGCATGACCTTCGGTATTGCGTCGTATGCGATCAACCGTCGTCGTCGAGACTTCTCGTCGACGCATCAGGTGCTCGCGGGCAGTTATCGCATCATCATCGACCCGAACCAGACGGCGCGCGCACGTCAGGTGCTCGCCGGGTCGACGTGGCCGCCGGTCGATGCTGCGCCTGCTGCGCCCGTTGTTTCTACCCCGCCATCTTCGCCGGCCGAGCCTGCCGTCCCCACTGGTGCGCCTGCGACGCCGGAGGACGGGTCACCCAAGCCCTGAGCCCGCCCAGGACGCGCCGGTCGGCTTGCGAGAGCGCGCCGGTCAGTTCGCAAGCCTGCGCTGGTCAGCTCGCGAGGGCGCGCTGCCACTCGCGACTGCGACTGGGCAGAGGTCTGGGCCGGCGTGCGGCATCGATCGACTCGGGTGCCACGAGCTCGAACCCCGGTGGCTCGCTCGTGCGGACGATGCGCCAGTCCTGGTCGTGCAGCAGCAGGTGGTGATGGCGGCAGAGCAGGATTCCGGCGTCGACGTCGGTTCGCCCATGATCTCGCTGCCACTCGTCGATGTGATGCGCTTCGCACCAGCTGGGTGGCCGCTCGCAGCCGGGCCACCGGCACCCGCCATCGCGTGCGGCGAGGGCCATGCGCTGTCGAGTGGTGAAGAGCCTCTGCGATCGGCCCACATCGAGCGGCTGCCCGGTCGAGCTGATCAGAATGGGGGTCTGGATGCCGCCGCAGAGCAGACGCTGCACGGTCGGAAGGGCGACCACGGTGCCGTCAGGCTGCCCAACCGCGGCCTCGAGCGACCCTGACCCCTGGCCGCGCGTCAGGTCGCGGGCGGTGACCAGCACTCGCACGCTCGGTGCACCCGTGCCGAGCATCATGCTCGAGTCGGCATCGGCGCCCGCGACGAGGAGGTGCAGCAGCGCATCGGAGGCGTACTGCTCAGGGGTGCGGTCGTCCTCGGCGATGCGCGCGGCCTTCTCGACCTCGGCCGGGTCGGTGAACTGCACGGTGCGGCGCTTGGGTGAGATGGCGCGGTCGACGAGTTCGCGGACCTGGGCGGCCGACTCGGGGTCGAGCACCCAGGTCGCCCGGGTCATGCCGTCGGGTTGCGTGAACAGTCGGAACGAGCGCGCCTCGCGCTGCTCACGCTCTCGGTCGGCGATGACCTCGGCGTCGAGGGTCTCGCGCAGGGAGCGCGCGAGGCGGTGCAGGCGGTCGACATCGAGAAGTGACGCCGACTCGACGAGCTGCTCACAGGCGCCGAGCAGATCGTCAGCCGAGATGCGCTCGGTCGGCTCTCCCAGCGCCGAGCGCACGGCGTCGAGAGCGGCAGCGCTCAAGGTGCCCGCTCGAACCGCGGAGATCGCGGGCTCGAGGTAGGAGGGGGTGTGGGGCGCTGATGCGCTCTCATGAGTCGGGCTCTCGAACGCGACGAGCAGTCGGCCAGCATTCACCGCCGTCACGGCGTCGCGACGAGATTCGCCGGTCGTCACGCGTACTAGCTCTTCAACCGTGCGGTGCCCGAGTCGCTGAGCAAGCCCTTCGTGGGCAAGCTCAGGCCGCGAGCGGCGGGCGAGTTCGCCGGCGATGAGGGCGGTGCGGGCATCCACGAGGCGACGCGCGTGCGCCCCCAGGTCAGTCAGGGACAGCAGGTCGTCGTCACCCAGCACCGCAAGATCGCTCGCTGCGATCGGCGCGCGCTCGAGCTCGGCCACGACGGTGGCGAGGTGCTCGAGCGGGCTGGGTGATGGCATACCCCAATGGTTCCATCGAACGTATGTTCGATCAAGAGGCTGAGGAAATCTTGGGATAAGAATTGGCGGGGCGCGGTTGGGGAGGAGGGGCGGCGGCGCGGGAGAGCGGCGGGGTGGCCTGAAGGCGAGGGAGGCGCGGCCGGGGTGCGTGAAAGCGAGAGAGCAGCGGGGTGGCCTGAAAGCGTGGCCGGCGCGGCGGGGCGGCGGCGTGGAGGCGCGCGACGTCACACGACGGGAGGCAGCGCAGCGGCGCAGCCGCGCCGGGCAACCCCGGGCGGGCGCTAGCCCGCCCGCATCCACCCCTCGACCTCGTCGGCCGTGCGCGGAATGCCGGCCGACAGGTTCTCCGCACCATCGAGAGTCACCAGAATGTTGTCTTCGATGCGCACGCCGATGCCGCGATACTCCTCCGTCACGGTCAGGTCGTCGGGCTGAAAGTACAGCCCCGGCTCGATCGTGAAGACCATGCCGGCTTCGACGAGCCCGTCGGCGTAGAACTCGCGCCGCGCCTGCCCGCAGTCGTGCACGTCGAGTCCGAGGTGGTGCGAGGTTCCGTGCACCATGTAGCGGCGGTGGTAGCCGGCGTCGGGCGCGAGGCTCTCCTCCGCCGACACGGGCAAGAAGCCCCATTCGGCCGTCTTCGCCGCGATCACCTGCATGGCGGCCGCGTGCACCTCCTTGAACCGGATGCCCGGCCTCACGATCGCGAACGCCGCGTCAGCCGCCTCGCGCACGGCCTCGTACACCCGGCGCTGCACGTCGGTGAACTGCCCCGACACCGGCAGGGTGCGGGTGATGTCGGCGGTGTAGTAGCTGTCGAGCTCGACTCCGGCGTCGATGAGCACGAGGTTGCCCGGAACGACCGGTCCGTCGTTGCGCGTCCAGTGCAGGATGCACGCGTGGGGCCCGCTCGCGGCGATCGTGTCGTAGCCGACCGTGTTGCCCTCGGCGCGAGCGCGGCGGTTGAACGTGCCTTCGACGAGGCGCTCGCCGCGGGGGTGGGCGACGATCGCGGGCAGGTCGGCGATGATGTCGTCGAACCCGCGGTGGGTCGCGTCGACCGCGCGACGCAGCTCGGCGATCTCGAAGCCGTCTTTCACGAGCCGCAGTTCGCTGAGGTCGCGCGCGAGTTCGGCATCGCGGGCCGTGTCGACGTCGTCGAGTGTGCCAGCGAGCAAGCGACCAGCGTCGAGACGATCGGTCAGGGCTCCATCGGCCTCGCGAACGACCAGCGTCTCGACCGACGCCTCGGCCTCGAGCCCGGTGAGCACAGCCTCGAGCCCGTCGAGCCCCGCGGTCGGCAGCCCCAGGTCGACGGCGACCTCGTCGAGCGACGGTCGCCGCCCCGTCCAGAACTCGCCGATCTCGGGGTTGGCGTAGAACTCGTCCGAGTCGCGCCCGGCGGCTTCACGAAAGTAGAGCGTCGCGTCGTGGCCCGACCCCGTGGGCTCGAGCACGAGCACGCTGCCCGCGACCGTGTCGCTGCCCCACCCGGTGAGGTGCGCGAACGCCGAGTGGGCGCGGTAGGGGTAGTCGGTGTCGTTCGACCGCTGCTTCGCGGGCCCGGCCGGCACGATGACCCGCACGCCCGGGTAGAGACGCGAAATCGCGGCGCGGCGTTCGGCGGCGCGGGCAGCGACCGGCCGCTCCGAAGCCCCCGACGCGGGCCGGTCGGCCCAGCCGCCCGAGATGTACGTGCGGAACGTCTCGCTGGCCGGGGTGGTCGAGCGGTTCTCGGTCGCGCGCGGAGCATCCGTCGACGCAGTCTGTTCAGCCATGCCTTCATTCTCGCACCGGATGCCCGGCGCACGCCCTACGGCAGAATCAGCCGCGCCACCACGGGTCGGTGGTCGCTGCCGTCGCCGTCGTGCGTCGTGATGACCCGGTAGCCCGTCACGGTGATGTCGGGTGTCGTCATGATGTGGTCGATCGGTGCGCCGAGCAGGGGCGGCATGCGGGTCGGCCAGGTTCCGACGGCGCCGTTGCCGGTGACGAGTCCGGCGGCGAGGCATTCGCCGAGTCCGAGCCCGGCGACGCCGGCCGACGCGTCGACGACGCGGAAGTGGTCGGGTGTCGCATTGAAGTCGCCCGCCATGATGACGTTCTCGCCGCGGCACACCTCGTCGACCCAGGCGAGGTCGGCGCGCCAGTTCTCGAGCTCTCCGGGCAGCGGCGCGACGGGATGCACGCCGATGATCGTCGGTCCGTCGCCGTCGGTCGGCCGCAGCACGATGCTCGGCAGCACGGTGGTGTTGCCGACAGAGTCGTCGACGACGTGCTGCCCCAGGTCGATCGAGACGAGCACGCTCGTCGACCGCGCTTTGGCGACGTAGTCGAAGGCGATCGAGTAGACCCACATGGGCCGACCCTGCGTGCGCGTGAGCTCGGCAATGGCGATGGCGGTGTCTTGGCTCGTCTCGGGCAGCACGACGATGTCGGCCTCTTCGGCGACGACGAGCTCGGCGATGCGCTCGACCCCGGGGGCGTCGCCGAGGGTGTTCCACGAGAGCACCGCGATCTCGGCGGGCGCCCGGGTCGGGAACGACTCGTTGCCGAAGCCGCGCGTCGACAGCACGGCCACGTTGATGCCGGCGAAGATCACCGCGATGAGCGCGAGGGCGGCGAGAAAGCGTCGAGCCGCGGGCCACAGCATGGCGATGAGCGCGAGCGTGAAGGCGCCGATGAGGGCGAACGCGGCGCTCAGCGCGCGCACCGAGACGAGCTGCGCGACGACGGGGGCGCCGGCGAGCCCGAAGAGGTTGGGCCAGGCGATCACGAGCAGCGCCGCAGCGATGCCGACGATGAACACGGCGGCGAGGAAGCGGCGGATCATGGTGCCGCGAGCCTACCGGGCGCGGCTGAGCAGGCTGGCCCCGCTTAGCATGGGGGCATGCCCCGCGGCCCCATCGACCTGCACACCCACAGCAGCGTCAGCGACGGCACCGAGACTCCGACGCAACTCATCCGGGCGGCGCTCGCCGCCGGGCTCGACACGATCGCGATCACCGACCACGACTCGACGGCGGGCTGGGACGAAGCGCTCACGGCCGCCGAGGGCACGGGCCTGCAGGTCATTCGCGGCATCGAGCTGAGCACGCGACACGAGTGGCGCAGCGTGCACGTGCTCGGCTACCTCTTCGACCCGAACGACGCCGAGGTCGTGCGCGAGACGGCCCGCACGCGCGACGACCGCCTCGGTCGCGCCGAGCGCATGGTCACACGACTCTCCGAAGATTTCGACATCACGTGGGCCGATGTGCTCGCCCAGAGCGGGGGAGTCAGCATCGGCCGCCCGCACATCGCCGACGCGCTCGTGGCTCGAGGCATTGTGCCGAACCGCAGCGCCGCGTTCGAGTCGATCCTGCACTTCTCGGGCGGCTACTACCTGCCTCATGAGGCCCCCACTGTTCTGGACGGCGTGCGGATGCTCGCTGAAGCCGGCGGAGCCCCCGTACTCGCTCATCCCGCCACGCGCGGCCGCGAGGCCGTCGTCGACGAGCAGTCGCTCACCCAGCTCGTGGAGGCCGGACTCGTGGGCCTCGAGGTCGGCCACCGCGAGAACACACCTGAGGGCCGCGAGCGGCTGCTCGAGCTCGCCGAGCAGTTCGACCTCGTGACGACGGGATCGAGCGACTACCACGGCGAGGGCAAGCCCAACCGTCTCGCCGAGAACACGACGACGCCGGAGGCGCTCGAGCGCATCATCGCCGCGACGAGCGGCGTGCCGCCGGTTCGGCTCTAGACGCTCAGCTCTCGTCGCTGGCGGGGCTCGGCGCCCAGATCTCGCGCAGCGCATCAGCGAGCTCGAAGCGCGGCGCACCGCGGCCGTTGCACGCCACCGCGATGACGGTCTCGCGATTGGGCGTGATCGTGAGGTCGGAGATGTAGCCGCCCCAGCGACCCGAGTGGTACAGGCTGCCGTCGGGCTCGATACGGATGCCCGCGCCGTACAGCTCGCCGTTCGGCTGCTCGTCGTCGAGCACCACGACGGCGCCCTCGAGCGCGTCCTCCTGCACCAGTTCTCCGAGCCGGTACTGGTCGCCCCAGCGCACGAGTTCGGTCGGTGTCGTCACGATGCCCGAGTGCCCGTAGGCGGCCCAGCCTCCGCGCAGCAGCGTGTCGTCGGTGTCATAGGGCGTCGCGACGTCGGGCGCTGTGAGGCCCGGGGCGACGGCCAGGTCGATGCCGAGCGGGCCTGCGATGCGCTCGTCGAGGAAGTCGGCGAATGCCTGACCGCTCACCGCCTCGACGACCTCGGCGAGCAGCACGTAGTGGCTGTTCGCGTAGGCGTAGCCCTCGCCCGGGATGAGCTCGTCCGTTCGCTCGATCGCGGCGAGCACGGTCGCGTGGTCGGCGTCGTCGGTGAAGCCGATGTCGGCAGCGTCGAGCTCGATCCAGAAGTCGGGCACGCGCGCCGTGTGGTGCAGGAGCTGTTCGAGCGTGACGTCGTCGGCCCACGGCGGCAGGCCGACGACGTGCGTCGACAGCGCGTCGTCGAGCGAGAGCAATCCCTCGCGCTGCAGCAGCAGCACCGCGGTGGCGGTGAACTGCTTCGAGATCGACGCCATGTCGAAGCGCGTCTCGGTCGTGAGCGGTGTGCGCGTCGCGAGGTCGGCGAGCCCGCCCGCTGCGGCCCAGACGACCTCGCCGGTGACGCCGACCGCGGCGGAGCATCCGGGTGCGTCGTTCGACACCAGTCCGGCCAGGGCCTCGTCGCTCAGCGTCGCGAGCTTCGCCGTGCGCTGCAGGCTCGTGTCGGTCGCGAGCGAGAGCTTCGCGACCCGGGGCACGGGTGCGCGTTCGACAGCGCAGCCTGCCAACCCGACGATCGCGGCAAGAGCCGTGACTGTCAGCGCCAGGGGCCGCACCGCCGTCATGGCACCGGAGCGGCTTCCGGAGCGGTGGTCGTCGCGGCGGTCGGTGCACCGTTCGGCGTGCGCCGCACGAAGAACACGGCGGGGATCACGAGCGTCGCGATGATCGCGCCGACCGTGAAGGCAGCACGCACGCCCTCGCCCGTGACCGAGGCCTCGTCGGGCCCGCCCCCTCCGAACGCCGCAGCGATCGAGATGAAGAGCGCGATGCCCGCGGCGCCCGCGACCTGCTGCACGGTGCCGACGATCGCGCTGCCGTGCGAGTTGAGACTCGGCGGCAGGGCCGACAGGCCGTTGGTGAGCAGAGGAGTGAAGAGCAGCGCGAGGCCCATGCTGAGCCCGATGTTCGCGAAGGCGATGAGCCACAGCGGCGTCTCGGCCGTGAGCATGGCCATGCCCCACATCGAGGTCGCGAGCAGCACGGCGCCCGGCAACACGAGCGTGGTCGGGCCGACGGCGTCGTAGCGGCGCCCGATCCACGGGGCGGCAAGACCCTGCAGCAGGGCGCCGGGCAGGATGATGAGCCCCGAGATGAGCGCGGACGCGCCGATGACGTCTTGCACGAAGAGCGGGATCAGGATGATCGCGCCGAAGAGCGCCATAGCGGCGACCATGACGATCGCGATCGAGACGGCGAACTGCCGCTGCTGGAAGGTGCGCAGGTCGAGCAGCGCGGCATCCCGACGCTGCAGGCGCAGCTGGCGCCAGACGAAGAGCGCGAGCGCGACGAGCCCGATGGCGAGGGCGGTGAGTGCGGCCGTGGTCGCGTCCGCTCGTTCGCTCGCGGGTGCGCGGCCGACGTCACCGAGTTGCGCGAGGCCGTACACGAGGCCGCCGAAACCGGGGATGGAGAGGAGCACGGAGAGAACATCCAGTCGCCCGGGGCGCGGTTCGCCGATGTTGACGACCTTCAGGGCACCGATGATGAGCGCGGCGACCGCGATCGGAATCATGGTGATGAACAGCCAGCGCCAGTCGGCGAAGCTCAGAATGAGGCCCGACACGCTCGGGCCGAAGGCGGGCGCGACGGCGATGACCGTCGAGATGAGCCCGACCACGCGACCACGACGGTCGGGCGGCACCAGGCCGAAGACGGTGGTGAACAGCAGCGGGAAGATGATGCCCGTGCCCGCGGCCTGCACGACGCGCGCGAGCAACAGCACCTCGAAGCCCGGGGCGATCGCGCCGATGACGGTGCCGATCGTGAACAGGCTCATCGCGAGCAGGAACATCGGCCGCGTCTGGAAGCGCTGCAGCAGGTAGCCCGTGATCGGAATCACGACGGCGAGCGTCAGCATGAAGGCGGTCGTCAGCCACTGCGCAAGCGAGGCGGTGATGCCGAGCGACTCGATGAGGGTCGGAATCGCGACGCCCATGAGCGTCTCGTTGAGGATGACGACGAAGGTCGACCCGAGCAGCAGGCCGATGATGAGCTTGGTCGCGGCGGGCAGCCCGGGCGAAGGCGCTGAGGCGTCGGGAGAGTCGTCAATGCGGGTGGTGGCAGAAGCAGGCATGAGGAGACAAACCTACCTTCCGCGAGCGACATTCCCGGTGCGCCGGGATGCGCTGCTCACTGCCGTTCGAAGAGGGCGCTGAGCGGCCCGCCGCCCTGCAGCAGCATCGTCTCGTCGTCGCAGTCGACGAGCAGCGTGGCGTTCTCGCCATCGAAGCGCGGCGGCGGCACGTCGAGGCCCTCAGGGCCGGCGCCCGAGGTGTTCGTCTCGAGCACCTCCCACAGTGCGACCTCCATGAACCCACCGCTCGGGCTCGTGGCATCCCACCCCCACTCGGCCGACGCCGACTCGACCGTGGTGACGCTGATCGGCACGCTCGTGTCGCCCGCGACGATCACGCCGCTCGTCGTGAGGTCGGTCTGCACGTCGAGCAGACCGTCTTGCGTGATGCGCAGAATCTGCGCCCCCGTCATGTCGAACTCGGTGATGGGCACGCCGAGCCCGAGCAGGTATTCCTCCGCCTGAATGCGGTACGCGGGCACGACGAGCTGCCAGGTGCCCACGACGCACGCGGTGTCGCCGATGCCCTCGGCCGGCTGCTGAGGCTCCGACTCCTCCGGAGCGACCGGGTCTTGCGGCTCGCCGGAGGAGTCGGGCGTGCACCCGGCGAGCACGAGAGCCGTCGACGCGAGCAGCAGCAGAGAGGTTGTGGCGGCGGAACGGGTCATGACGACCTCCGATCGCGGATGCGACCACGCGAGTGCGCGGTCCGTGCGACCAGTGTGCTCCTGCTGCGCGATCAGCGCGAGGAAGTATTCACTCGGCGGCGGCGCCCGACGAGCTGCCGGCTCCGGATGCTCCGCTCGAGCCGCCCGTGCGGCGACGCCGCCGGCGTCGCGGAGTGCCCGTGCCCTCGGCGCGCGGCTCGCCCGCGGTCGAGGCGTCGCCCGCCGCGGGTCGATCGCTCGAGCGCTGGCCACCGCCCGAGCGGGACGACGAGCGCGAACCCGAGCCACCACCCTGCCCGCCGCTGCGCCCGCGCTCGCGCGGAGGGTGCGAGGCCTCGCGCTCGACGCGGGGGATCGGCGTCGCCTTGAGGCGGCCCTTCGAGCCGACCGGAATGTCGAGGTCTTCGTAGAGGTGCGGCGACGACGAGTATGTCTCGACCGGCTCGGGCTGGTTCATCTCGAGCGCGCGATTGATGAGCGCCCACTTGTGCATGTCGGCCCAGTCGACGAACGTGACGGCGATGCCGGTCTTGCCCGCGCGGCCCGTGCGGCCTGCACGGTGGAGATACGTGTCGTGGTCATCCGGAACCGTGTGATTGATCACGTGCGTGACGTCGTTGACATCGATGCCTCGCGCGGCGACATCCGTCGCGATCAAGATGTCTTTCTTGCCCGCCTTGAAGGCGGCCATGGCGCGTTCGCGCTGCTCTTGGTTCAGGTCGCCGTGCACCGCGGCGGCGTTGTAGCCGCGATCGGTGAGCTCTTCGACGAGCTTGGCGGCGGCGCGCTTGGTGCGCGTGAAGATGATGGTCTTGCCGCGACCCTCGGCCTGCAGAATGCGGCCGACGACCTCGTCTTTGTCGAGCGCGTGCGCCCGGTAGACGACGTGCTTGATGTTCGCCTGCGTAAGCCCCTCATCGGGGTCGGTCGCGCGAATGTGGATGGGGCGCGTCATGAAGCGGCGGGCCAGGGCCACGATCGGGCCGGGCATCGTCGCCGAGAAGAGCATGGTGTGGCGCGTCGGCTTGGTCTGCGAGAAGAGCTTCTCGATGTCGCTCAGGAAGCCGAGGTCGAGCATCTTGTCGGCCTCGTCGAGCACCATGACCTCGACGTTGGCGAGCGACAGCAGCCTCTGGCTCGCGAGGTCGAGCAGACGGCCGGGCGTGCCGATGACGATCTGCGCGCCCGCCTTGAGCTGCTCGATCTGGCCTTCGTAGGCCTTGCCGCCGTAGATCGAGACGATCTTCACGTCGCGGTTCGCCGAGGCGAGCTCGAGGTCTTGCGTGACCTGCACGCAGAGCTCACGCGTGGGCACGACGACGAGCGCCTTGACGCCCGGCTCGGGGTGCAGGCCGAGGTGCTGGATGAGCGGAAGTCCGAAGCCGAAGGTCTTGCCGGTGCCGGTCTTGGCCTGGCCGATGATGTCTTGGCCGCTGAGGGCCAGGGGAATGGTCTGCTCTTGGATGGGGAAGGGCGCAAGAATGCCGTTCGCCGCCAGCGCTTCGACCATGTCGGGCTCGATGCCCAGATCTGTGAAAGTCACGGTGGTGTGTCGCCTGTCGTTTATTGAAGTGAACGCCAGTTTAGCGGGCCTATGCTGTCGGGCCCGCCCGAGCGCCTAGGCTGAGCGCGTGGCTTCGTGGTTGAAACGGCAGCGCCCCCGCGTCGAGGCGCCGACCTTGACTCCCCGCGACACCGCAGTGGCAGCCCTGCGGGTCGATCTGGGTGAGCTCGCGCCGCCCTCCGATGTGTTTCTCGGGCACTGCGCAGCGCTGCACCTGACGTTCATCGAGCAGCTCACCGAGGCCATGTCGAATGCCCCCCGCGTGGCCGACAAAGACGCTCTCGCTCACGTGGCGGGCATCGTGTTCGATCGCTATCGCGCCCTCGCCGCCGAGCTCGAGCGCCTGCACCTCGACAAGACCGACGTCATGCAGCCGCACCTCGAGGGCGTCGAAGAGTTCAAGCGGCGCACGATGGGCGGTGAGTGGTACGAGCAGGTCGCGAGCGCGCACGTGACGATCGGCTTTCTCACCGACTTCTGGATCGCCTTGTCGGTCGGCCTCGTCGGGGAACCCGGCGATCGTGTGGCTCAAGCGCTGGCCAAGGGTGATCCGCACGCGCCGTTGCACCGCATCGTCGAGCGCGCGATCGCCGCGAACCCGCGTCTATCGTCGCGCCTCGCCCTGTGGTGCCGCCGGCTCGTGGGCGACACCATGCTGCAGGCCCGTTCGGCGCTCGTGCTGCACGACGACCGCTCGAAAGACGAGGCTCAGATCGAGCCGGTCTTCACCGAGCTCATCGCCGAGCACACCCGCCGCATGGACCGCCTCGGGCTGACGGCGTAGGCGCGGCCGTGGCGACGACTCAGCCGACCGGCGGCCTGCGCACCCTGCCTCGCACCCGTGTGGGCTGGTGGGGGTTCGGGATGCTCGCCGCGGGTGCAGCGCTGCAGCTCGTGCAGAGCGGGCTCGTGTGGGCGAGCGGCGCGTGGGGCCTCGACGAGGCGGTGCGCGTGCCTGTGCTCGTGTTCGTGATCGTGATGGCGACCGGGGTGCTCGTCTCGGCGCTCGCCGTCGTGTGGCGCCGCGACTACTCGATCATGATGATCGCGCTCGCGGCCGTCGTGCTCATCAGCCTCGGCGGGGTGGCGGTGCGGGCGCTCGCGGGCTAGCGCGAGCATCCGTCGGCGGCAGCTACGCCTTGGTCGGAGAGCTCGGCTTCATGAGCCGCTCGAGCAGCGCGGCGTCAGCCTCGGCGCGGCGCTTCGGCAGCAGCAGGGCGACCGCGAGGGCCGCGAGCGGGCCGAGCACGAGCGCGATGACCCAGATGAATCCGCCGTCGAAGGTCAGGCCGAGCCAGACGCAGATCGCCCACACGCCGGCCGTCGCCGCAGCGCCGACGAGCGGCACGAGCAGCAGGCCGTGGGTCTCGCGGCCGGGCACGAGGTAGCGCACGCCGAGCGAGAGGGCGGCGCCGATGACCGTGACGAAGAGCAGTTCCATGACTGCGAGCGTAGCGGCTGGAGGGCGGCTGCTAGCCGACGAACCCGATGCGGCGGGCCGAGTCGCTGCCGATCTCGACGTAGCCGATCGCCGCGGTCGGCACGAGGAACTGCTTGCCCTTGTTGTCGACGAGCGTCACGAGCGGGGCGCCCTTCTCGACGGCGGCCGTGATCGCGGCGACGACGTCGCCGGCCGACTCCGAGCTCTCGATGGAGAGCTCACGGGGGCTGTTGAGAATACCGATGCGAATGTCCACGAACGTCAGCGTACCCGGCGCGCTCGTGAGCATCCGCCCTGTTCACTGAGGGCGCACCGGCCGCTGCCGATCCGCCCCGCCGCGCTGTCGCCGCACGCCGATAGCGTGGCCTCGTGACCACCTTCGACGCCGCGCTGCCACTCGTCGCTACGGCGCCCGTGGTGCTCGACGAGGCGCAGCAGCGGGTGGTGGATGCTCGCCGCGGGCCCGGCGCGATCATGCTCGGCGCCCCCGGGTCGGGCAAGACCACGGCGGTCGTCGAACTCGTGGCCGCCGCGGTGCTCGACGACGGCCTCGACCCGTCGAGCGTGCTCGTGCTGACCCCCTCGCGCCGCACGGCCACGGTGCTGCGCGACCGGCTGGCGCTGCGGCTCGCGGGCTCGGGCGACGACTCTGTCGGGGCGCTACCCGGCCCGCTCGCGCGCTCGCTCGCCGCCTACGCCTTCTCGATCGTGACGGCCGCCCATAGGCTCGGCGGCCTTGCCGAGCCGCGCCTGCTGAGCGGCGCCGATCAAGATGCCGACCTCGCCGAGCTGCTCGACCGGTCGTTCGTCGAGGAATTGCTCGGCGCTGCTGCGGGGCCCGGCCCCGCCTGGCCCGAGCACCTCGGCCCCGAGGTGCGGCGGCTGCCGGCCTTCCGCACCGAATTGCGCGACGCGATCGCTCGGCTGAGCGAGCACGGCTGGAGCACCGATCAGCTGCGTGCTGCCGCGCGCGACCGGGCCCGCCCGGAGTGGGCCGCGGTCGCCGACTTCGTCGACGAGTACCGGCGCATCCTCGGGTCGTCGCGGCCGGGCCAGCTCGACCCGGCCGAGCTCGTGCGGGCCGCCGTCGGGCTCGTGCGCGACCCCGTGGAGGGTATGCCGCCGACGCCGCGACTCGTGGTGCTCGATGACGCCCACGACGCGACGCCGAGCGGCTTCGACCTCGTGGCGGCGCTCGCCGCCCAGGGCGCAACGGTCGTCGCGCTCGGCGACCCCGACCTCGCGACCAACACCTTCCGCGGCGCCGAGCCCGAAGCGCTGGCGCACCTGCCGGCGCTGCTCGGCTGGCGCGACGCGCAGCCCATCGTGCTGCCGCTCGTGCATCGGCACAGCGCGGCAGTGCGCGGGCTCGCGGCCGACGTCACGCAGCGCATCGGTGCGGCCGCCGCCGGCATGCAGCGGCGGG
>SXMG01000111.1 GCA_005778835.1 Actinomycetota bacterium | reverse complement strand
GTGGGGGCGCCCCACTTCTTCTCGAGGACGACGTTGCGACCCCGGGGTCCCAGCGTCACCTTCACGGCGTCGGCCAGAATGTTGAGGCCGCGCTCGAGGCCGCGACGGGCCTCTTCGTCAAAAGCGATGATCTTAGCCATGTGTCTCTCGTCCCTCCCGGACGCTGAACGTACGGTAGCTCTTGGCACTCACAGAGCGTGAGTGCTAACTGATTCTGGCACTCGCTGGGGGCGAGTGCAAGCCAGGACGACTACGAAGCGGGGCGCGAGAACGAGACGGAGCCGGTGAGCGGCACGAGCTCGACCCAGGTGTTGCCGGGCGCCAGCCGAACCGCCACGCCGTTCGCGTCGACGATGCGGATCTGATCGGTCAGCGACGACTTCGACCAGGTGGCCGCGACGGTCGCTCCCCCGGTCGAGACCCAGGCCTCGCCCGTGCCGATGAGGTTCACGGTCGGGATGCTCTGGATCACCTGCACCGGAACCCGCAGCGTCACGACATTCACCGCCGTGAGTTGCGCGCCCCCTGCCGCACGGTCGGGCGAGCCGCCCGTCATGTACCGGATGAACGTCTGCGTGTCGGCGCTCCAGACCCACGCCGGAGTCGCCGAGCCGCCGAACCGCAGGTCGATGCGCGTCGTGGCCGTGCCCTCCTTCGTCGCGGTCGCGGCGGCCAGGCTCTCAGCGAAGGGGAACTGCTGCGGCGGCGCGGGCAGCGCGCTCTGCTCCGCGACGATCTGCGTCGCCCGCACGAGCACGTTGTGCGGCGACGGCGCATTCTGGCCGCGGAAGATGGTGTCGGCCGTGTCACGCTGCCCGTGGATCGCGTTGTAGACGGGCGCCTCCTGCATCGCGACGACGAAGCGGTACTGGCCCCCCGAGTAGGCGATGATGCCCCCCTGCGGCGCCACGATCGCGGGGTCGACGGGCCGCACCGAGCGGATCGGCCCGATCTCGTCGGGAATGTCTGACTGCCAGACCGCGATGTACCGCGTCAGGCCACCCTCGACCAAAATCTCCCACACCACGTCGGCGCGATCGAGCCCCACCTGCGGGCGCGCGTTCGGGTGGTTGTCGATCTTGGCGGCGAAGGCCGGAGCCGTCGCGGAGCCGACCGGCACGACCTCGCCCGTGAGCGGCGCGAGGTCGAAGGGCGGCGGCGCTTCGTAGCTCGAGACGAATGAGGGGGTCGGCGTGGGCGTCGGCATGGGGGCCTCCGCCGTGCAGGCGGCGAGCAGGGCGAGCGCGATCACGCCCGAAGAGAGCGCCGCACCGCGGCGCAGTCGCCTGCTCATGTGGGTCACCTTAGTGCTCGACCTGCGCCGTGCGGCGGTGCGGCGACGGTGCGCCGCGGCGAGCATCCGACAGGGCGAAGGGGGCGGGGATGCCCGCTCAGGCGACCCGCACGCCCTCGGCCTGCGGCCCCTTGGTGCCTGTGCCGATCTCGAACGTCACGACCTGGCCCTCGTCGAGCACCTTGTAGCCGGGCATGTCGATCGAGCTGTAGTGCACGAAGACGTCGCCGTCGCCGCCCTCGAGCGTGATGAAGCCGAAGCCTTTCTCGGCGTTGAACCACTTGACGGTTCCTGTGGGCATGGTGAAGCTCCTCGTGTCGCGGGAATGCCGCGAGAATACCTGCGCGATCGGCGGCTCACCAGGCCGCTGAGCGCACCGTCGAGCACTCGTTACGCGCGCGTAACGGCGTCGAAACCGTCTGCAGTCGTTACGGCACGAGCTCAGCGAAATCGGCGCCGAGCGAGATCGTGATGGGGGCACCAGGGAAGGCGTCAGAGAGCTCGATGTCCCCCGTGCCGAGCAGCACCGTCATGCCGAGCGCGACCCCCTCGAGCGCCGGGTCGGAGTAGAACACGACGGTCTCCGTGAGGTCGTCCTGCGCGGCCGAGGTGACGGTGCCGACTGGCCAGCCGGGGGCAGTGAGCAGATCGCGTGCGGCGGCGCCGAGGCCGTCGACGCCGGCACCGTTGAGAATTGTGATCGTGAAGCCCGCCGGCAGCTCGGCGAGCGCGGGGTCGGTGATCGGCTCGACGCTCGGCGGGGGCGGCGAGGCCGTCTCGGTCGGAGTGGGCATCGGCTCGGCGGTGTCGAAGCCGGGAATCTCGAAGGTGACCCGATCGGTGATGAGCGAGAGGCCCCAGAGGCCGGCGACGACGAGCACCCCGCTCGCGAGCGCGGCCCACGCCACGGCGATCGCCGTGCCGCCCCGGCGACGAGGGGCGCGGTGGGCGCCGACGCGACCCAGCTCGGCTGGTATCTCGTCGAAGCGATCGGGTGCGAACTCGGCCATCGGTGCAGTGCCTTTCGGGCGGGGTGGTGGGGGCGGCCGCTCAGGCGGCGCCCGTGACGCCCGGGCGCCGGGTGCGGCGCTGCTGGGCGCGATCGTCGCGCACCGCACGCAGGCGACCGACGAAAACCGGGTCGTAGCGCACGGCGACCTCGGTGTCGATCACGGCGTTCAGCACCTGATAGTAGCGGGCCGCGCTCCATCCGAACTCGCGGCGGATGCTCTGCTCCTTCGCACCGCTGTGGCCCCACCAGACGCGCTCGAACTCGAGAACGCGCTGCGCGCGGTCGTCGAGCGGGTCTGAGCGGGCATCCATCGTGGCACCAGGGTAGAGCGCCAGGACCTTCGGCCCTGGGCGGCTCGCGGCAGGCGAGGCAGGCTGGTGCGAGCCCCTCGACCCGGGTGGGCGCTCAGTCTGTGCCCACTCACCGTTCAGCCCGGCGGGTTAGGCTTGCCTAACCACCGTCGCCCGACCTTTTGCGCCCCCGGAGCCCCATGACCCTCACCCTGCGTCGTCCGACGCCGATCGTGAGCACGTCGCAGCGCCGAGGCCGCAGCAGTGCCGTCGCGGGCCTCGCCTTGGTCGCTCTGCTCAGCGGGTGCGCGGTGTCGTCGGCCCCTCCCGCGGTCGAGCCGACGAGCGCAGGCCCGCGCGTGCCGCTCAGCGAGCTCGCGGTGCTCGACGAGCCGCGCGCCCACGTCGGCCCTTCGACCGCGCTGCTCGACTCGGCATCGATCGTGCCGGTCGCCGACGCACCGGAGCAGAGCCTGCCGACCACTGTCACGTCGCGCGACCTCGCGGGCGACCAGGAGGTCACGGTGTCTGACACGAGCCGCATTCTGCCGCTCGACATCGCCGGTTCGATCGCCGCGACGGTTTTCGCGCTCGGGTTCGGCGACGCGGTCATCGGTCGAGACATCTCGACGACGTTCGCCGAGGCGGCCGATCTGCCGGTCGTGACGAGCAGCGGCCACGCGATCAGCAGCGAGGCGGTTCTCGCCCTGCGGCCGACGCTCGTCATCACCGACGGCACCGTCGGCCCGACCGACGTGGTGCTGCAGCTGCGCGAGGCCGGCATCACGGTCGTCTACGTGGATGCTGAACCGGGGCTCGCCGCCCCCGGCGAGCTCGCCCGCCAGGTCGCGGCCGCGCTCGGCTCGCCCGAGACCGGCGAGCTTCTCGCCGAGCGCCTCGAGTCGGAGCTCGCCGCGGTCGTGGCAGAGATCGAGTCGATCCGACCGGCCGACCCGGCTGACCGCGTGCGCATCCTGTTCCTCTACCTGCGCGGCACCTCGGGCATCTACTACCTGTTCGGCGAGGAGTCGGGAGCCGACGAGCTCATCGAGGCGGTCGGCGGCATCGACGTTGCGGGCGAGATCGGCTGGCAGGGCCTGCGGCCCATGACCGATGAGGCACTGGTCGCGGCCAACCCCGATCTCATTCTCGTCATGACGGGTGGGCTCGACAGCGTCGGAGGCATCGACGCCCTCATCGCCGAGAAGCCCGCGGTCGGGCTCACGCGAGCGGGCGAGAACCGCCGCTTCGTCGACATGGCCGATGGCGAGGTGCTGAGCTTCGGTCCGCGCACACCCGCCGTGCTCGACGCTCTCGCTCGCGCGATCTACGCGCCCGGCAGCTGATCAGCGCCGGTCACACCGTGCGACGACGGGCTCGCACGACGAGCCACCCGGCGACGGAGCTGCCGAGAAGAGCGATCGCCGCTGCCACGATGAGCGGCACCGGAAGCGCCGCCCCCGCACGAGCCGCGACGGCCGCCGACGCGCACTCGGCTCCCGCCTCGAGCTCGATCGTGATCGGGTCGAACGGCTCCCCCGCCGGATAGGTGCCGAACGCCTCGGCACCCTCCTCGGTGAGCACGAGCGGAACCTCGTCGATGACGAGCAGGTCGCCGTCGGCGCGCCATGCGGCGGCCGACAGATCGCCCGTCACGAAGGCGACGTCGAGCGCACTCACCTCGACGAAGTCTTGCGTCGTGCCGGTCACGTCGACGACCACGACCAGCTGGTCGGGCCCCTCGAACCGCAGCACGGGGTCGGCGATCGTCGTGTCGAGAATGCCGTCGTGGCCGGTGAACCGCAGCGAGCCGTCGACCGCGAGCTCGCCGGTCAGGGCGTCGAGCTGCAGCTCGCCGGCGAGCGCATCACTGCCGAACGAGGGCGTCTCGTAGTCGATGCCGCCGTCGGTGCTCCACTCGCCGTTCGCGATCGAGCCGCTGATGTAGGCGCGGAACGACTCCTTGAACCCCCAGGTGAAGGCGCCCTCGGTGACGCTGCAGTCCGCCGGCGTCGTTGCGGCGGCCACAGAGGGCGCCGCGGCCTGCGGACTGACGAGCGACGCCGACACGGCAGCGACAAGAGCGAGGGCGGTGATCATGGTGCGATCAGCGTACGGCGGCGGGCTGAGCGGCTCGGTACATGCCGATGTGCCGGATGCCCGCCTCGTCGTACTCGTCGCCGTAGGGCTCGAACCCCACGGCGGCGTAGACCTGCCGCACCGCGACCTGCGCGTGCAAGGCCATCGGCTCGGTTCCGTGACGCTGGATGACGGCGTCGAGAAGCCGCCGCGAGAGGCCCTCGCGCCTGCGGTCGGCGCGGGTGGCGACGCGGCCGATGATGCAGCGAGCATCCCGATCGCCCGCCTGCGGGGCGTCGTGCACGAGCACCCGCAGATACGCAGCAGGCCCCGATTCGTCAGCGATGTACCAGTGCTCGGTCGACGCCGCACGGTCGAAATCGTCGAGCTCGATGTCGTCGATGCGCTGCTCGAGGTAGAAGATCTCGGTGCGCAATCGGGCAATCTCGAAGAACTCGTCGAGGGTGAGCTCGCCCCAGGTTCGGCAGATCGGGGAAGAGTCGGTCACGGTTGCGAGTTTAATGGGGGGAGATGACCGCCCAGTACGGGCGAGGAGCGAGGAGTCATGGGCGAGAACCCGGCAACCAGCGGCAAGAGCTACGCGGTCGAGAAGACCGAAGACGAGTGGCGGGCTGAGCTCGGCGAGGAGCGCTACCAGGTGCTGCGCCAGGCCGGAACCGAGCGTGCCTGGACAGGCGAGCTGCTCGACGAGAGCCGGTCGGGCATCTACACCTGCGGCGCCTGCAACGCCGAGCTCTTCGTGGCGGGCACGAAATTCGACTCAGGGTGCGGCTGGCCCAGCTTCTACGAGTCGGTGCGTCCCGAAGCGGTCGAGCTCATCGACGACACCTCGCTCGGCATGGTGCGCACGGAGGTGCGCTGCGCGACCTGCGGCTCGCACCTCGGCCACGTCTTTCCCGACGGCTTCGGCACCCCCACGGGTGATCGCTACTGCATGAACTCGCTCGCGCTCGACTTCACTCCGGCCGAGGGCGACTAGCCCGCTGCGGCAGAGAGGCGATCGTCACGCCGGCGAGAGTCAGTGCGACGGCGATCGCCGTGGTCGCCGTCGTCGGCACGCCGATGGGCAGCACGAGGTCGTAGACGAGCGCGCCTGCGAGCTGGCCCGCAACGAGGCACAGCCCGAGAACCAGCACCCCGATGCGGGTGACGGTCACGACCTGCACGGCGATGAAGATCGCGCCGACCGCGCCGCCGAGGTAGAGCCAGGGGTTGCTCGGCGGAGTCTCGGGCAGCCCCGAGATCGCCAGGTGCACGACCGTCACGACGACGAGCGCCGCCGTGCCCACCGTGAAGTTGAGGGTCGTCGCGGCGAGGGCCGAGCCCGACTCCGTGCGCACACGGCCGTTGACCGCCTGCTGCAGCCCGATGCCGATGCCCGCGATGAGCGGCAGGATGATCGCCGCGAGCGGCACGTCGGTCTCGAGCCGGGGCACCACCGCGACGACGACGGCGATGAGGGTCAGCGCCGCTCCGATCGCGCGCTGCACGGTGACCGGCGTGCGACGGCCCCCCGCGAAGCCGGTCGCGTCCGCGACCATGCCGCTGATCGTCTGGCCGGTGACCGTCGCGACGCCGAAGATGGCGACACCGACGACCCCGGCGACAAGACCCTGCGACAGCACGAGCAGCGCCCCGCCGAGCCCGCCGAGCAGCAACCACGGCGCGACGCGGCGCGCGCGCACTTCGGTGCTCAACCGCCGGAAGCCCTCGCGACCTTTCGGCGACACGGCCAGGATCGCCATGAGGATGAGCCAGCCGCTGCCGAACGAGATGAGGGCAGCGGTGAAGCCGTCGTCGAGCCGCTGGCCCAGCTCGCCGTTGATGCGGTGCTGGGTGGCGACGAGCACGCCGGCGATGATCGTGGCCACGATCGCGATCGCCGTGAGGCCGCGCGTGCCGGGGTTCGTGTTCATTGCGCCCAGCATCCCACGCCCCTAGCCTGAGATCGTTCGCGTACGAAGGAGTTCGCCGGGTGATCACGCAAGCCGAGGTGTCCGAGCAGGCCGATGCCGCTCGACGCGAGCAGTTTCCGCGGGGCGCGGCTCTCACGCTCGACGACCTCACCCTCGCCGGCCGCGAGCACTTGCTCGACGAGCTGCGCGAGCACGAACCTGTGACGTGGATGCCCGCTCTCGGCGGCTGGCTCGTCACGAGCCGCGACGCCGCGCGCGAAGTGCTGAGCCCTGCCGCCCCCATGACCGTCGAGGTCGAGCAGAACATGGTGCGCAACTCTCTCGGGCCCATGATGCTGACGAGCGACGGCGAATCGCACGATGCGCAGCGGCGGCCCTTCGAGGCGCCGTTCCGCAACCGCGACATCGAGCTGCGCTACGGCGAGCGCATCGCCGCCCTCGCCCATCGGCTGATCGACGAGCTCGGCCCCGGCGCAGCAGCCGGTGAGCCGTTCGACCTGGGGGCGCGCTTCGCTTCGCCGTTCGCCGTGCTCATGGCGGGCGAGCTGCTCGGCCTCTCTCTGCACGACACCGAACGCATCGACGGGTTCTACAGCGACTTCGCCGGCGCCATGGAGTACTCGGGCGACCCCGAGCCGATGCGCCGCGCCGACGCGGCCCGCGCCGAGCTCAGCGCACTGCTGCTCGACGAGCTCGCCGCCGCGCGCCGCACCCCCGGCCACTCGCTGACCTCGCAGGTCGCCAACGACCCCTCTCACGGACTCTCCGACGACGAGCTCGCCGCCCAGTTGCGCGTCGTGCTGTTCGGCGCCATCGAGACGATTCAGGCCTCGGTGATGAACACGCTGTATCTGCTGGCCGAGCATCCCGACCAAGAAGCGGCGGCGAGGGATGACCGCTCGCTGCTCGCCGGAGCGCAAGAAGAAGCCCGGCGCCTCATTCCGCCGGTCTCGTTCATCGAGCGCTGGACGGCCGCGCCGGTCACGATCGCGGGTGTCGAGGTGCCCGCGCATGAGTTCGTCGGCGTGAGCGTGCTCGCCGCCAACCGCGACCCCGCGCACTTCGACGACCCGCTGCGCTTCGACCTCACTCGACCGAACGCCTCGCGCTCGCTGTCGTTCTCGTTCGGCGTGCACGCCTGCCTGGGGCTGCACCTCGCCCGCGCCCAGACAACGGGAGCCATCACGGCCCTGTGGGATCGCCTCGGGCGCCTCCGCGTCCTGGAAGCCGTCGAGCCCGAAGGCTTCGCGTTCCGCAAGCCGGCGATCATGCGGGTCGCCGCCGAGCGGTGAGGCAGCTCAGTCGTCGACGTCGTCGCCGGCCAGCGCACGGGCGGCGAGCGTCTCTTCGCCCGCGAGGCGCCAGACCTCGAACGCCGCCCGCCCGTTGAGCACCACGATGAGCGTGCCGAGCACGATGTCGGGCCAGCCGGTGGCGACCCAGAGGGTCACCACGCCCATCGCCACGATGGCGAGATTGATGATCACATCGTTGCGCGCGACGTACCAGGCCGCGCCGACCATAGACCCGCCCGCCGACCGGATGCGCGCCAGCAGCAGCGCTGCCACCAGGTTGACCACCGCAGCGCCAGCAGCCGCGATGATGAGCGGCAGCGCCGCGGGAGGCTCGGGGTCGCCGACCTTCAGCACGAGCTGCACGATCACGGCGATGGCCGGAATCAGCAGCACGATCGCGAGCACACGGCCGACGCGAGCTCGAGCGACGAGCGACCAGCCCAGCGCGAGCGCGATGAGAAGGTTCACGGCGGTGTCTTCGAGAAAGTCGATGCTGTCGGCGAGCAGGGCGACCGAGCCGATCGAGAGCGCGACGACGAGCTCGACGACGAAGTAGGTGAGGTTGAGCGCGGCCACGATGAGAACCGTGCGGCGCAGCACGCCGGTGGACAAGGGCACAGCGTCAGCGGTCATCGCGCGACATCGCTGGTGAAAAAGATGGAGCCGCCTGTGGGAATCGAACCCACGACCTTCTCATTACGAGTGAGACGCTCTGCCGACTGAGCTAAGGCGGCGCTCGCGGCGAGCCGCGGCACGGTGCACAATCCTAGCCGATTCTGCCGCCGACCCTGTGCCGACTCCGTGCGCCCGCGCAGCGGTGCGCGAACGCCGAGGCTCACGGGCCGTCAGGGTCGCAGACGAGGCCGTCTGTCGGCACCGCTCCCGTGATGAAGTAGGCGTCGACGAGGTCGTTGATGCAGGGGTCGCCCTCGTCGTAGGCGATGTGGCCTTCGCCCACCCAGGTGAGCAGCACGCCGCTCTCGAGCTGCTCGGCGAGCGCCTCGGCCCAGATGTACGGGGTCGCCGGGTCGCCGGTCGTGCCGATGACGACAATCGGCGCCGCGCCCGCGCCGCTCACGGGCCCGAGCTCGCCCTCGAACTGATACGGCCAGTTGGCGCACAGTACGTCGCCGAGTGGATTCCCCTCGCCTGCGGTTGTCGGTGCGACAGCACGAATCTGCGCGTTCTGCTCGGCGATCACCGCGCGGTCGGTCTCGACCGGGTAGTCGAGGCAGTTGATGGCGATGAACGCCTCGAGCGAGTTGTCGATGTACTCGCCGTTCTCGCGCCCGTAGTAGAAGTCGGCGAGCAGGAACCCGGTCTCGACGACCCCGGTGCGCAGCTCGGTGAACATCTGGCTCAAGAACGACCACGAGCCCTCGTCGTAGAGCGCCGTCGCGATAGCGATATCGAGCACCGCGCCGTCGAAGAAGCGACCGTCGGCGGCCTCGATCGGCTGCTCTCCCAACCGCTCGTAGAGCTCGCGGATGAGCGTGAGGCTCTCGTCTACGCTGCCCGGGAAGGGGCAGGCACCAAGGTCGGGACACCCCACGAGGTAGGCCCTCAACGCGTTCTCGAAGCCCTCGGACTGCGCGAGCACGACCTCGAAGGTCGTCGTCGTCGGGTCCGTCGCCCCGTCGAGCACGAGCCGCCCGACCTTGTCGGCGAAGCGGTCGGCGTAGCGGGCGCCGATGTCGGTGCCGTACGAGTAGCCGAAGAAGTTGAGCTGCTCGTCGCCCACGACGGCGCGCAGCATGTCGAGGTCGCGCACGGTGCTGTTGGTGTCGACGAAGCCGAGCAGCGGCCCGGTGTTCTCGGCGCACGCTTCGGCGAAGTCGATTGAGCCGGCGATGACCTCGGCCTCCCACTCGGGTGTGCCGAACTCTGCCTCAGGAATCCCGAAGATGAACTCGTCGAGGTCGGCCGGGTCGGTGTAGCAGGTGACGGCGCTCGACCGGCCGACCCCGCGGGGGTCCCAGCCGACGATGTCGAACTGCTCGCGCAGCTCGGCGCTCACGGCGAAGTCGACGCTGTCGCGCACGAAGTCGAAGCCCGAGGCGCCCGGGCCGCCCGGGTTGATGAACAGCGAGCCCTGCGGCGAGCCGCCGGTCGCCGTGTGCCGAACGAGGGCGAGCTCGATGTCGTCGCCCTCACTCGGGTTCTCCCAGTCGAGCGGCGCGATGGCAGTGGCACACTCGGCGCCGCCGCCGCAGCCTGTCCACGTCAGCACCTGCGAATAGTAAGGCCGCACGTCGTCGGCGACCTCTTCGCCGGTCGGCGTCGAGACGGTGCCGCCCGAGACCAGTCCCTGCAGCCACGACGGCACGCAGCCGCTCAGCAGCAGGGCGGGCACGAGCAGCATCGAGGCGGCGATCACGCGCCGCGGGGTTGCCTGACGGGTCGCAGTTCGAGTCACGAAGGGGAGCCTAGCGCCGGCACCCGACCGCTCGCGGTGATGAGCATGGCCTCGAGGGCGAGGAGGGGCGGGGTGTTGCCCTCGATGCGCCTGCGCGCGACGGCGATGGCGTCGAGGGCTTCGAGCGAGAGCTCGGGCGAGCGATCGCGCGCCGCGACCTCGAGCTCACCGCGAATCGCCTCGTTGACGAGCTCGAGACCCGCACCGAGCTGCAGCAGCAGTACATCGCGGTGCAGCGACATGAGATCGACGAGCACGCGATCGATGCCGTCGCGCACCGACCTCGTGGCCCGACGCTTCTGGTCTTCTTCGAGCGCCTTGAGGCTCGCCCGCAGCGCGGCGGGCACGGGGCCGCCGGGCTCGACTCCGAGCGACCGCAGCGCTGCAGCGCGCTCTTCCTCCTCGCGCTCGGCGGTGAACGCCTTGGCGTCGTCGGTCGCGATCGCCACGAGCTGCTCGGCGGCCAGCACGGCGCCGCTCACGCTCTGCACCCCGAGGGCGAGCGTCAGGGTGCGCGCGCGGCGCGAGCGGGCATCCTCATCGGTCGCCAGCCGAAGCGCCATGCCGATGTGGGTCTGCGACTCGCGCGCGGCACGTTCGGCCAGCACGGGGTCGATGCCGTCGCGCTGCACGAGCAGCTCGGCGACCTCGGCGACGCTCGGCACGCGCAGCCGCACGGTGCGCACACGCGAGCGGATGGTCGGAATCAGGTCGGCGGCGCTCGGCGCGCAGAGAATCCACACGGTGCGCGGCGGCGGCTCTTCGAGCGCCTTGAGCAGCACGTTCGAGGTGCGCTCGGTCATGCGGTCGGCGTCTTCGATGACGATGACGCGATAGGGCGCGATGCTCGGCGAGAACTGGCTCTGCGTGACGAGCCTGCGCACCTCTTCGATGGCGATGATGACGCGATCAGTCGCGAGCACGGCCAGATCGGGGTGGGTGCGCGCCGCGACGAGCGCCGCGGTGTGCGCCGCCTCCGTGCCCGTCGTGGTGCCCTGCAGGAGCGTCGTCGCGAAGGCGAACGCGAGGTTCGAGCGCCCCGAGCCGGGCGGACCGGTGATGAGCCATGAGTGCGTCATCGCCTGCGGATCGGCGGCGGCTTCGCGCAACGAGTCGATCGCGGCCTGCTGACCGGTCAGCTCGTCCCAGGCGCTCATGCGGTCACCCTAGCCGAGCAGGTGCGACACGCGATCGCGGATGCTCTGCTGCAGCTCGTCGACCGGCCGGGTCGCATCGAGCACGAGAAAGCGATCGGGCTCGGCGGCAGCGAGGGCGAGGTAGGCCTGCCGCACGCGCTCGTGGAAGTCGTCGGGTGCCGCTTCGAGGCGGTCATAGCGCGTGCGGCTCACCTCGAGGCGCTCTCGGCCGACAGCGGGGTCGAGGTCGAGCAGCACCGTCAGGTGCGGCAACAGGCCCTCGGTCGCCCACAGCGAGAGGTCGCGCACCTCGACCGGGTCGAGCACGCGCCCGGCGCCCTGATAGGCGACCGACGAGTCGAGGTAGCGGTCTTGGATGACGACGTCGCCGCGCTCGAGGGCTGGGCGCACGACGCTCGCCACGTGGTGCGCCCGGTCGGCGGCGTAGAGCAGCGCCTCGGCCCGCGGCGTGACCTCGCCCCGACTGTGCAGAACGATCTCGCGCACCTCGACACCGAGATCGGTGCCGCCCGGCTCGCGCGTCTGCACGACCGTACGGCCCTGCTGCTGAAGCCACTCCGCGAGCGCATCCATCTGGGTGCTCTTGCCCGAGCCGTCGCCGCCTTCGAGCGTGATGAACAGGCCGGGCATGGTCACTTCTTCGCGGCGCGCTTCGCGGGAGCCTTCTTGGCGCCCGCACTCGCGGCGCGCTTGACGGGCTTCTTGGCCGGACCCTTGGCGCGCTTGTCGGCGATGAGCTCGACGGCGCGATCGAAGTCGATCTCCATCGGGTCTTCGCCGCGCGGCACCGTCGCGTTGGTCTCGCCGTCTGTCACGTAGGGGCCGAACCGGCCGTCTTTGAGCTTGATCGGCTTGCCGCTGACGGGGTCGGCGTCGAACTCCTTGAGCGCGCTCGACGCCTTGCGGGCGCCGTACTTGGGCTCGGCGAACTTGGCGAGAGCGCCGTCGAGGTCGATCTCGAGAATCTGCTCCTCGGTGTCGAGCGACCGCGTGTCGGTGCCCTTCTTCAAGTAGGGCCCGTACCGCCCGTTCTGGGCCGTGATGGGCTCACTCGACTCGGGGTCGGTGCCGACCACGCGCGGCAGGCTCAGCAGCATGAGCGCGGTCTCGAGGTCGACGGTCGCCGGGTCCATGCTCTTGAACAGCGAGGCGGTGCGAGGCTTCTCCGCCGCGGGCTTCTTCTTGGCCGGTGCCTTGCGCTTCGGCTTCGCCTCGATCACTTCTCCTGTGGCCGGGTCGACGACGGGTTCGGCCGCGGCGGCGGCAGCAGCGGCCTCGGCGGCGGCGATCGCAGCGGCCTCCTCCGGCGAGATCTCGGGCTCGGGGTCGAGCTCGGTGACGTAGGGGCCGAAGCGCCCGTCTTTCGCCACGACCTGCTTGCCGGTCTCGGGGTTGACGCCGAGCACGCGGTCGCCCGCGATCGGGGCATCGATGAGCTCTTGCGCACGAGCGGGCGTGAGCTCATCGGGCGCCATCTCGGTCGGCAGGCTCACGCGTCGAGGCGTCTCCGAGCCGTCTTCGACCACTTCGAGGTAGGGGCCGTACTTGCCGACCCGCAGCGTGATCGTGTCGGTGATCGTCACCGAGTTGAGAGCCTTGGCGTCGATCTCGCCGAGGTTGTCGACGACGGGGCGCAGTCCGGGCTGGTGGTCGTCACCGAAGTAGAAGCCCTTCAGCCACTCGGTGCGGTCGGCCTCGCCGTTGGCGATGCGGTCGAGGTCGGCCTCCATCTCGGCGGTGAAGTCGTATTCGACGAGGTCGGCGAAGTTCTCTTCGAGCAGGCGCACAACCGAGAAGGCCACCCAGTTGGGCACGAGCGCCGTGCCCCGCGGGGTCACGTAGCCGCGGTCGATGATCGTCGAGATGATCGCCGCGTAGGTGCTCGGGCGGCCGATGCCGCGCTCTTCGAGGGCCTTCACGAGGCTCGCCTCGGTGTAGCGCGCGGGCGGGCTGGTCTCGTGGCCCTTCGCCTCGACGTCGACGACGCTCAACTGCTGGCCGACCGTGAGCGGCGGCAGCTTCGCCTCGGCGGACTCGGGCTTCTCGGTCGCCTCGCGCTCGTCGTCGTTGCTCTCTTCATAGGCGGCCAAGAACCCGCGGAAGGTGATCACGGTGCCGCTCGCCGCGAACTCGGCGACGACGCCGGCGGGGGTGGCGGATGCGGGGGTCGGCCCCGCCGCGATCGTCACCGACGCGGTCTGGCCGCGGGCATCCGCCATCTGGCTCGCGACCGTGCGCTTCCAGATGAGGTCGTAGAGCTTCCAGTCGTTGCCGCGCAGCACGCCCTCGAGCTCGCTCGGCGTGCGGAACACGTCGCCCGCGGGTCGCACGGCCTCGTGCGCCTCTTGCGCGTTCTTCGACTTGCTCGCGTAGACGCGAGCCTGCTCAGGCACGCTGTCGGCGCCGTACAGGGCCGCAGCTTGCGCGCGCGCGGCGTCGACGGCCTGCTGCGAGAGCGTCGTCGAGTCGGTGCGCATATAAGTGATGTAGCCGTTCTCGTAGAGCGACTGCGCCACCGACATGGTCTGCCGCGCGGTGACGCGCAGCTTGCGGCCTGCCTCTTGCTGCAGCGTCGAGGTCGTGAACGGGGCTGCGGGTCGGCGCGTGTAGGGCTTCGACTCGACGCCCGTGACGGTGACGGAGAGCGCGGGGTCGCGCAGAGCCTCGGCGAGCGTGGTCGTCACGGCCTCGTCGAGCGCGACGGTGTCAGCGCCCTTGAGCTCACCTCGGTCGGTGAAGTCGCGACCCGTGGCCACCTTCTTGCCGTCGAGTCGGTTGAGGCGCGCGGTGAACGGAGTGCTCGCGTCGGCGGGGCTCAGGGTGGTGTCGAGATCCCAGTAGCTCGCCGTGACGAAGGCGAGGCGCTCGCGCTCGCGGTCGACGACGAGCCGGGTCGCCGCCGACTGCACGCGGCCGGCGCTCAGACCGGGGCCGACCTTGCGCCACAGCACGGGGCTGACCTCGTAGCCGT
>SXMG01000110.1 GCA_005778835.1 Actinomycetota bacterium | reverse complement strand
CGCGCGAATCGGTCGAGCCGATGTACATGCCGGGCCGTTTGCGCACCGCCTCGAGACCTTCGAGAACCGAGAGGTGGCGGGCGGAGTAGTCGGAGCTGGGCACGACTGTCATCGTAGGCGGGTCGACTGACGTGGTCGGGCTGCCACTCCGGGCTCGGATGGGTGGTGAGGCTCGCCTCTACGCGTTGAGGCTCGCGCCTACGCGTTGAGGCTCGCGCCTACGCGTTCAGCGAAATTGGGGCGTATTGACACGGGAGCGTCGCACCCGTGTGGTGCAATGGGGTCTATCGATCAGCTGGCGACGACGAGTGAGGGGCACACCATGACGCAGATCACGACCGAGAACCCGAGCGTCACGACCGCGCCGCTCTCCGCGCTCGACCGCTGCGACAGCTGCGGCGCGCAGGCCTACGTGCGGGCAACCCTCGCGACGGGTGAGTTGCTCTTCTGCGCCCACCACGCTGCGCGCTTCAAGGAGAACCTCGCCGGCACGGCACTCGCCTGGCACGACGAATCGAGCCGTCTGCTCGATGAGCGCGGCGCCTGAGCCGCCGGGCCTTCGTCGCGTCGCCCGCCTCTCGGCTCGCGCTTTCGACGAGGCGCTGACCGCGCTCACCACGGAGTTCGGCGATGATGCCGAGGTCGACCTGCGGGCTGACGCCTACGGCCACGGGGCGGTCGAGATCGAGCGTCGCGCGCGGTCTCGCGGCATCGAGCGCTTCGTGCGGGATGCTGATGCCTCACCCGCCGTCGACCGCTCGTCGACCCTCTACGGGTTCGGGGTCGGCCGACCACCGCTGATCTCGCTCATCGGCGAGGTCGTCGCCGTCAAGCGCGTTGCCGCCGGTACAGCTATCTCGTACGGCTACACCTACCGCACGACGACCGCGTCGACGCTCGCCCTCGTGGGCCTCGGCTACGCCGACGGCGTGCCCCGCCTTGCCTCGAGCACTGCCACGGTGCGGGTGGGCGAGCGCCGCGGCCTCATCGCGGGCCGGATCGCGATGGATCAGCTCGTCGTCGATCTCGGCGACGCGACGGCGACCGTCGGCGACGACGCTGTGCTGTGGGACGACGTCGAGTCGTTCGCGGCATGGTGCACGGCGACCGGGCGCGCACCGGCTGAGCTGACCACCCGGCTGGGTGCGCGCATCCGTCGCGTCTGGAGCGATGCATGAGCGCTCTCGCGATCATCGATCACGCTGCTCTCGCCCACAACGTGGGCGTGCTGAGCGCGCGCGTGGCACCCGCTGAGGTCATGCTGGCCGTCAAGGCCGATGCCTACGGGCACGGCATGCACGAGATCGCGAGCACGGCACTCGCCTCGGGGGCGAGCTCGCTGGCCGTGCTCGAGATTCCCGCCGCGGTCGCCCTGCGCGAGTCAGGGGTCGACTGCCAACTGTTCGCCTGGCTGCACGGCGTCGGCAGCGACTTCGAGTCGGCAGTCTCCCACCGCATCGATCTCGGCGTCTCGGCGCTCTGGCAGCTCGAGCGCATCGCCCGAGCGTCGAGCCGCGAGACTCCCGGTCGCGTCCATCTGAAGATCGACACCGGACTGCACCGCAACGGCGCCCTGCCCGAGCAGTGGCCCGAACTCGTGACCGCAGCGCGATCCCTGGCCGAGCGCGGACTCGTGACGATCGAAGGCATCTGGTCGCACCTGGCTGACGCTTCGCCCGACGACGATGCCCACGCAGTCGACGCCTACGCTGCGGCTCTGGCGATCGCCGACGAGCTGGGGGTCAGGCCGACCATGCGGCACCTCGCGGCCAGCTCAGCGGGTTGGCGAGAACCGCGCGCCCGCTACGACGCCGTGCGCTTCGGCATCGCCGCCTACGGCATCTCGCCGTTCGACGACGTGACGGGCCAGGGCATGGGCTTGCGCGCCGTCATGACCTTGCAGTGCGCGGTCAGCACCGACGAGGCTCCAGCTGGCCGACGCTGGATCACGGCGGGCTACGCCGATGGAGTGCCGCTCGGCGCACGAGATGCAGAGGTTTCGATCGGCGGAGAGCGGTGCGCGGTCGATAGCGTCGAGCTCGCACGCACCCTCACCGTCGTGCCCGACTCGATCGACGACGAGGCGATCGTCACGGTCTTCGGCGAGCCGGGCACCGGCGTGCCGAGTGCTGAAGACTGGGCCCGGTGGAGCGGCACCATCGGAGACGAGATCGTCACGGGCGTGCCCCGGCGCGTGGAGCGCCGCCACGACCGCGTTCTCTCCGCGCCCACAACGAGCTGAGCACCCGAGAGCGTTCGATCAGACCTCGACGCCGGCCCGCCCGAGTCGCGCGGCGATCACCGCGCGTGCGCGGCGGGCGTGCTCGTCGACCTCGCGCACTCGCTCATCGGCGGGCGGCAGCTGCTGGCCCTGACGGGCCAGCGCGGCCGTCAGCAGCTCGTCGGCGAGCCACGGGTTCATGGGCAGCACAGGTCCGTGCAGGTGGGTGCCGATGAGGTGCTCTGCACGAACTCCCTCGGCCGGCGAACCCGCGGCTGCGGAGGGCGCGCGGTCGAGGTCGACGAGCGGCTCGACCTCGTGCCGCTCGACATCGACCGCGTGGTTGAGGTAGCCGGCGAAGCGACGGCCGTCAGCGAGCATCCCGAGCGCTTCGCCCACCGTTCGCTGCGGGACGTCACGAATGGTGACGGGCAGCACGTCGGCGCCCCCACGCTCGGTGCCGTCCAGCAGCACGATCGAACGGCTCAAGAGGTGGAAGCCGGCGCCGACGCCGATCATCGGCACACCGGACGACGCCCACGCCCGCAACTGCTCTGCTCGCTCGCGAGCATCGCCCAGCAGGGCATCGCGAGCCGAGCGCGGGCCGCTGCCGATGTGCACCAGGTCGACCTCGTGCGGCGCAGGCTCGCCCGCCTCGACGGTGACCACCTCGACCGCGACTCCACGCCACTGCAACCGTTGCCGCAGCGCGAGCACGTTGCCCGCATCGCCATTGATGCCGAGGGTGCGCGGGTACAGGTGCAGAACCCGCAGCGCGCTCATGAGCCGCCCTCCAGGTCGAGATAGCCCATCATCAACCGCAGCTCCATCATGAGCTCGTAGTTCACGATCGCGACCTTGGGGCCGTCGGTCGGTTCAGGCATCGCGAGCAGGGCATCCACAGCCGGACGGAAGTCGTCGATCACCTGACCCACCGGGATTCCCGCGTAGGCGAGCCGAGTGGCCCACTGGTGGGCCTTCGTGCCGGTGACGATGTCGACGTGGTCGAGCGTCGACAGGTCGGTGTCGTAGATCCACGACGGATCGGGCGTGCCCTCGTCAACCGCGATCATGACGCACTGCGGAACGCGCCCGAGCGCATCGAGGTTGAGCTGCAGGCTCGGCGGGTTCTTCATCATGACGAGTTCGATGGCTTGTCCGCGCGCGTCGAGAATCTCGCCGCGGCCGTAGACGGTCTCGAGCGCTCCCAACGATGCCGATGCGACAGACGTGGAGAATCGTTCGCCGAGCAGAGCGTGCGCGGTGGCGATGGCACCGGCCGCATCGACCGCGTAGTGCAGACCGCGGGCCGGCAGCGCGACGGATGCCCGCTGGCCGTCGACCGTGAGCTCAGCGGTGCTCCCCTCGACCGACTCGACCACCACGAGGGGCGCCGGCAGAGCCGCGGTGCCGCGCGTCGCGATGTGCGGAGCGGGTGCGACGCCGTGCGGACTCGCCGCGAGGGCCGCGGGCGAGACATCGAAGGCGACGAGAGCGAGGTCGGCTCGAGCACCGCGCCCGAGATCGGCGGTGTTGGGGTCGGCCGCATTGACGATGAGGCGGCGACGGGCCACGGCGGCGATGCGCTCGAGCATCGCGTACACCCGGTCGGGCTCGTGGAAACGGTTGAGCTGATCGATCTGCAGGTTCAGCAGCAGCACGTCGGTCGGAGCGAGCCGATCGGCCAGCCCCACGCCGTAGGCCTCGTCGACCTCGAGCACCGCGAGATCGTCGCGCACGCGACCGTCAAGACCGACGGTGGCGAGCAGCGACGAGGCGATGCCCTGCGGCAGGTTCGCTCCACTGGGGTTCGTGAACACGGTGAGACCGTGGGCACGCAGCACGGCGACGAGCATGTTGGTCGTCGTCGACTTGCCGTTCGACCCGGTCACGAAGACCACGCCGAGCGGCATCGAGCCGAGCGCGTGCTCCAAGAATCCCGGGGCGATGCGCAGCGCGATGTTGCCCGGAATCGCCGAGCCGCCGCCGCGCAGTCGCGCCACGACGCGCACGAGTCGACCGACGAGCACCGCCAGGCGGATGCGCACGGTGCTCGACCTACTCGAGGTAGTCGCGCAGCGCCTGCGAGCGCGAGGGGTGCCGCAGCTTGGCCATGGTCTTCGACTCGATCTGCCGGATGCGCTCGCGCGTCACCCCGAACGTGTCACCGATCTGGTCGAGCGTCTTCGGCATGCCGTCGCCAAGACCGAAGCGCATGCGGATCACGCCGGCCTCGCGCTCGGAGAGAGAGTCGAGCAGGCTTTCGAGCTGCTTCTGCAGCATCGTGAAGCCCACCGCATCGGCCGGAACGACGGCCTCGGTGTCTTCGATGAGGTCACCGAACTCGCTGTCGCCGTCTTCGCCGAGCGGCGTGTGCAGCGAGATGGGCTCGCGACCGTACTTCT